>NZ_CP035806.1:2400000-2759605 GCF_004208635.1 Leucobacter triazinivorans
GTTCGACGCAGCCTCGCGGGATCATCGGGCGCGCCTCTTCGACTGGCTGCGCTACGAGGAGTCGAGTGCCGCGTCGCTCGCCGCGGTGCGCAAGACGACGGCGAGCACCGATCCCGCGTTGCTCTACTTCACCTCGGGCACCACCAGCCTGCCGAAGATCGTGGTGCACTCGCACACCAGCTATCCCGTGGGGCACCTCACGACGCTGTCCTGGCTGGGGGTGCGGCCGGGCGATGTCCACCTCGTCATCAGCGCACCCGGTTGGGCGAAGCACGCCTGGTCGAGCTTCTTCGGGCCGTGGCACGTGGGGGCGACGATCTTCGTGGCGAACTACGCCCGCTTCGACCCGGAGTTCCTCGTCGCCGAGCTCGACCGGGTCGGGGTCAGCACCTTCTGCGCGCCGCCGACGGTGTGGCGCATGCTGATCCAACAGCGACTGGAGCGCCGGCCGCGCGCCCTGCGCGAGGTCGTATCGGCGGGCGAACCCCTCAACCCCGAGGTCATCGCCCGCATCCGGGAGTGGTGGGGCCTCGACATCCGCGACGGGTACGGTCAGACCGAGACCACCGCGCTCATCGGCAACATGCCGGGCGACCCGATCGTGCCGGGGGCCATGGGCACGCCCCTGCCGGGCGTCGATGCCGTGCTCATCGACCCGCTCACCGGACAGGAGGCCGCCGAGGGCGAGATCTGCCTGCGCATCACCGCCGCCGACCCCGCCGTCGACGGCGAGCTCGTGCGCCGGGAGCCGGTCAACCTCATGCCCGGCTACTTCGGCGACCCGGAGGCCACGGCGCGAGCGACGAGCGGCGGGCTGTTCCACACCGGCGACGTCGCGCAGCGGGGCGAGGGCGGCGTGCTCACGTTCGTGGGCCGCACCGACGACATCTTCAAGTCGAGCGACTTCAAGGTCTCGCCGTTCGAGGTCGAGAGCGCGCTCCTCGAGCACGAGTGGGTGGCCGAGGCCGCAGTGGTCGGCGCGCCCGATGAGACGCGGCTCAACGTGACGAAGGCGTATGTCGCGCTCGCCGCCGGAGTCGAGGCGGGCGAGGAGGCCGCGCGCGCGATCCTCGCCCGCGCCCGCATCGCGCTGCCGCCCTACATGCGCGTGCGCCGGGTCGAGTTCTTCGAGCTGCCCAAGACGACTTCCGGCAAGATCCGGCGTGTCGAACTGCGGCAGCGGGAGGAAGCCGCGTTCGCCGCGGGGGCGCGGCTCGCGCACGAGTGGCGCGAAGAGGATTTTCCGGGCCTGAAGGGCTGAGCGGCGGAGTGAAGCGGCGGAGCTGAGCGGCGGTGCCGAGCGGCGGGGCTGAGCGCTACTGGAGGAGCCGCGTGTAGCAGCGCGTGATCCGCTCGCGCCACCAGGCTTCGCGCTCGGGCGGAGCGGCGTAGCGGTCCAGCAGCTCGGGATCGAGGCCGGGCCTGCGCACCGTGATCCCGCCGTCCAGCGGCACGAGCGGGTCGATCGTGACGTCGCCGCCGAGCAGCGCCGCGGTTCCGAGCCCGCACGCTCCCGCGAGCGCACCCTCCGGGAGCGCGGCCGCGAGGTGCAGGCCCATCGCGATGCCGGCCGATGTGTCGAGTGCGCTCGAGACCACGACGGGAAGGCCGGCCTCGGCGACGATCCCGAGCGCCCGCCTGATGCCCCCCAGCGGCTGCGCCTTCACGACGAGCAGGTCGGCTGCGCCCGCTCGCGCCACCGCCAGCGGGTCCGAGGCCTTGCGCACGCTCTCGTCGGCGGCGATGCGGACCGCGCCCGGGCGGGGCGTGGCGGCCCGCCGCGCGTGCGCGGTCCCTGCGGCGCTCCCGGGCCGGGCTCCGAGTCGCCGCCGCACCTCCACCAGCTCCGCCACGGTCGCGCATGGCTGCTCGGCGTAGTCGAGATCGAGGTCTGCGAGCTGCCGCAGCGCGGTCGCGGCTTCGTCGACGGACCAGCCCCCGTTCGCGTCGACCCGCACCAGCGCCCGGTCGCCCATCGCCGCGCGCACCGCGCGCACGCGCGCCACATCCTCGGCGATCGTCTGCCCGCGCTCGGCCACCTTCACCTTCGCGGTGCGGCAGCCGGGGAAGCGGGCGAGGATCCCCGGCACCTCCGCGGGGCGCACCGCCGGAACGGTGGCGTTGACCTCGATGCGATCGCGCAGGATCGGCGGCTGCTCCGCCCACCCGAAATCGAGCGCCGCCGCGAGCCAGGCTGCGGCCTCGGCGTCGTCGTACTCGGGGAACGGCGAGAACTCGCTCGGGCCGAGCGGGGCGTTGAGGATCGCGGCCTCGCGCACGGAGATCCCACGGAATCGGGTGCGCGTGGGGATCGCCACGACGCGCGTGGCCGCGAGCACCTCGGCGAGCGGGGGCGGGGCGGGCGCCTCCGCGACCGCGGGATCCCGAGTCTCGTGCATGCCTCGATCCTCCCACGATGCGCGGTGGCGCGCCGCGCATGGCAAGATCGGAGCATGAGTATTGAACGGACCGGCGAGCAGCCCGCTCCGCACGCGGACGAGCCGCACGACCAGCGCGTCGGGCAGCGTCTGAACTGGCTGCGCGCGGGCGTGCTCGGTGCGAACGACGGCATCGTGTCGACGGCGGGTGTCGTGATCGGCGTCGCGGGGGCGACGCCGGGCAACGTGCTGGCCATCGCGACGGCGGGCCTCGCGGCGCTCGTGGCCGGGGCGTTCTCGATGGCGGGCGGCGAGTACGTGTCGGTCAGCACGCAGCGCGACACCGAACGAGCGCTCATCGAGAAGGAGCGGCGCGAGCTCCGCGAGATGCCGGAACAGGAGCTCGAGGAGCTCGCGGGCTTCTACCGGCAGCGCGGCATCTCCGACGAGCTCGCGCACCGCGTCGCCGAGGAGCTCACGGAGCACGACGCCCTCGCGGCGCACGCGGAGGTCGAGCTGGGCATCGATCCCGAGGAGTTCACGAGCCCCTGGGCCGCGGCCTTCTCGTCGTTCGTCTCGTTCACCGTGGGGGCGCTCATCCCGCTCATCATGATCCTGCTGCCGTTCGGTCAGCACCGCATCTGGGTGGCCGCGGTCGCCGTGCTCATCGGTCTGCTGCTGACCGGGTGGATCAGCGCGGCGCTCGGGCAGGCGCCGCGTCTGCGCGCGATCGCGCGCAACGTGGTGATGGGATCGGCGACGATGGCGGCGACCTATCTCATCGGTCTGCTCTTCGGAGTCGCGGTCTCATAGGCGAGGGGCGAATAGGCTGGACCCATGACGCATCAGGATCCTCGGCCCGCATCTACCGAGCACTCGCAGCAGGTGTCCGAGCTCTTCGACCCCGCGGAGTGGGAGGCGGCTCCCGGCGCAGAGGGGTACACCGACATCACCGCGCACCTCAGTCGCGACGGGCGGATCGCCCGCGTCGCATTCGACCGCCCCGAGGTGCGCAACGCCTTCCGCCCGCGCACCGTCGACGAGCTCTCGGATGCGCTGGAGCGCGCGCGCGTCAACCCGCGGGTGGGCGTCGTGCTGCTCACCGGCAACGGGCCTTCCCCGCGCGACGGGGGCTGGGCGTTCTGCTCGGGCGGAGATCAGCGCATCCGCGGCCGCGACGGCTACAAGTACGCCGACTCGGAGACGGCGGTGGGGCCCGAGGAGCGCGCCCGGGCCGGGCGCCTCCACATCCTCGAGGTGCAGCGGCTGATCCGCTTCATGCCGAAGGTCGTCATCGCGCTCGTGCCCGGCTGGGCGGCGGGCGGCGGCCACTCGCTGAACGTGGTCTGCGACCTCACGATCGCGAGCCGCGAGCACGCGAGGTTCAAGCAGACCGACGCCGATGTCGGATCGTTCGACGCCGGCTACGGCAGCGCCTACTTCGCGCGGCAGGTCGGGCAGAAGAATGCGCGCGAGATCTTCTTCCTCGCCCGCGAGTACTCGGCGGATCGCGCGCGAGAGATGGGCGCGGTCAACGAGGTCGTGCCGCACGCGGAGCTCGAGCGCACGGGCCTCGAGTGGGCGCGCACGATCCTCGGCAAGTCGCCCACGGCGATCCGCATGCTGAAGTACGCGATGAACGCGGTCGACGACGGGATCGTGGGCCAGCAGCTCTTCGCGGGGGAGACCACGCGCCTCGCCTACGGCACCGACGAGGCCGTCGAGGGTCGCGACTCGTTCCTCGAGAAGCGCGAGCCCGACTGGAGCCCCTTCCCGTACCACTACTGAGCCGGGGCGGGCGGCCGGCGGCTGCCCGCTGCCCGCTTTCCCCGGGTGCGCCGCCCGCGGGTACCGCTCCGCGCTCGCCCCCCGCGCCTGCTGGGGCAACCGCTGGGCTCGGCTGCTGGGGCGTGAACTCTTGGTGTGCGCAGATCGTCTTTCTCCCGCTCGAATATGGACGATCTGCGCACACCAAACGCAGGGTGGGATCGCAACGCGAGTACCCTGGAACGGTGACTGCGCCCAACGGACTCCGCGCCATCCCCACCGATGACCGCGCCTGGCTCATGGCCGCGCTCGCCGACGCGCTCGGCGGGGGCGCTCCGGTGCTCCCGGTGGTCGCCGGCACAGACCCCGAAGCGATCGTCGCGCTGCAGCACGAGCCCCTGCCCGAGGGCACCGCGCTCGTGGTGCGCACCTCGGGATCCAGCGGCGTGCCCAAGGCGGTGGCGCTCGGCGCCGACGCGCTGCGTGCGAGCGCCGAGGCCACGCACGAGGCGTTCGGCGGGCCGGGGCAATGGCTCGTCGCGCTGCCGGCGCACCTCATTTCGGGGCTGCAGATGCTGGTGCGCAGCGAGGTCTCCGGCATCGCGCCGGTGTTCTTCGATGGGGGGAGCGGCGGGGGGAACGGCGGATTCGATCCCGAGCAGTTGCTCACCGCGTCCGAGGCGCTCGAGCACGAGCGCCGCTACGTCTCGCTGGTGCCCGTGCAGTTCGCGCGCCTGCTCGATCTTGCCGAGCGGGATCGCGATGCCGCCGACGCGCTGCGGCGCTTCGACGCCGTGCTGGTGGGCGGCCAGGGCGTGCCCCTGGCGATGCGCCGCCGCGCCCACGATCTGGGCGCGGCGCTCACGCGCAGCTACGGCATGACCGAGACCGCCGGGGGCTGCGTGTACGACGGCGTGGAGATCGGCGACACGCGAGTACGCATCCGCGAGGGCGAGGTGCAGCTGGCCGGGTCGGCCCTCGCGCTCGGCTACGTGGGTGAACCCGCGCTCACCGCGGCGCGCTTCGTCGAGGATCGCGGCCGCGACGGCGTGCCGGTGCGCTGGTATCGCACGGGGGATGCCGGTGAGCTGCTGGGCGGCATGCTCACGGTCACCGGGCGTCTCGACCGGGTGCTCATCTCGGGCGGCGTCAACGTCTCGCTCGACGAGGTGGAGCGCGTGGCGCGCGACTTCGCGGGCTGGGGCAGCGCGGTGGCGCTCGCGGTACCCCATCCGGAATGGGGGGAGCGCGTCGGCCTGGTTGTGGAGTCGGCGGCGCAGGGCGACGCGCGCGCGGCGGGTTTCGACGAGGTGCGCGCGGCGATCCGGGATCGCCTCGGCGCGGCCGCGGCACCCGAGTGGGTCACCGAGACCGAGGAGATCCCGCGTCTCGCGGGAGGCAAGCCCGACCTCGCCGCTCTCGACGCGTGGCTGACGCGTCTGCGCGCGAGCTTCCGAGAGGTGCGTGGATCGGCATCCCCGTCATCCTGCGCGACGGAGGAGTCGCAGGATCTGTCCTACGCGGATTCTGCGATTCGCGGGCTCCCGCAGAATGACGGGGACCAGCAGGATCGTGAGTGCAGCACGGAGGAGGGGCAGTGAGCGGCAGGGATCGGCGCAGGTCGGGCAACCCGGCGGTGCGGGCCGCAGCCGAGCGGCAGGTCGCGGCCGGGGAGCAACCCCGGATCACGTGGCGCACCTGGGTCGGCGGGGCGCGGCTGCGCACGCTGCCGCTCGCGATCGCGCCCGTCGCGGCGGGTGCGGGCGTGGCCTACATGCTGCAGGGCTTCTCGCTGACGCTCACGCTGCTCGCCCTCGCCGTCGCGGTGCTGCTGCAGATCGGCGTGAACTACGCGAACGACTACTCCGACGGCGTGCGAGGCACCGACGCCTACCGGGTGGGGCCGGCGCGGCTCACCGGATCCGGCCTCGTCGACCCGCGAAAGGTGCTGGTCACCGCCCTTGTGTTCTTCGGGCTCGCCGCGGCGGCCGGTGCGGCGGCGGTGATGCTGAGCGGGCGTTGGTGGTTCCTCGTGCTGGGGGTGCTCGCGATCCTCGCCGCATGGTTCTACACCGGCGGCAAGCGCCCCTACGGGTACGCGGGACTCGGAGAGGTGATGGTGTTCATCTTCTTCGGGCTGGTCGCGACCGTGGGCACCGTGTACCTGCAGACCGAGGTGCAGACGCAGGAGGCCTGGATCGCGGGCGCCGGGGTGGGCTTCTTCGCCGTCGCCGTGCTCGTCGTCAACAATCTGCGCGATATCCCGACCGATCGGCTCGCCGGCAAGCGCACACTGTCCGTGCGTATCGGCGACCGCGCTTCGCGGGTGCTCTACATCCTCTGCGTGCTGCTCCCCTTCGCCGTGCCGGCCGTCTTCGGCCTCGTGTACCCGGGCATGGTGCTGGTGTGGTTCGTGCTGCTGATCGTTGCGCCCTGCGTGCTGATCGTGCTCACGGCGAAGACCCCGCGCGAGCTGATCCTCGTGCTGCAGCTCACCAGCCTCGCCGCGCTCGCCTACGGCGTGCTGCTCGGCGTGGCGTTCGCGTTCTGAGCCCCCGCCCCCGCCCCCGCCCGCCCGCCCCCGCCCCCGCGCCCGTCCGCGCCGAGACCGAGCCGATTGTTCGAACCCGAGCGGTTTCTCAGCGCTGCACGGCTCAGTCTCGAGCATTCGGCTCGGTCTCGCGAGAGCCCCGGGGACAGCCCTTGCCCCCGCTCGCTCTGAGTCGGTAGGCTGACTCAGGAAACCCGATCGACCCGGAGGAGAGGAGCGGACCATGCGGCCCAACACCACCGTCACCGCGTCTGCTCGTCCGGGCAGCCCGCTGACCGGACACTAGTCCCCGGCCGCGATCGAGCGGCCCCTCCGATTCAGCCGTAGAGCTCCGGCCCGCCCGCCGTGAGCTCCCTTCCGATCAGGGATCATGACCACCCAGCACCCCGCTTCCACGCCCGCCGGCGCCGAGACGGCCGCCGCGCCGCCGCGCCCTCCCATGCTGCGCTCACTCGCGCGGCTCGTCCCCTACGCCCGTCCCGCGCTGCCCCGCCTCATCGGGGGTGCGCTGGTCGCGCTCGCCGCCACCGTGGTGAGCCTCATGGTGCCCCTGGTGATCCAGTGGGTGATCGACGGCCCCATCAGCGCGGGTTCGCGCGAGGCGGTGCTCTGGGGCGTGGGAGCCGTCTTCGCGCTCGGCCTGCTCGAGGCCCTGTTCATCTTCCTGCGGCGCGCGCTGGTGCTCGCTCCCGCGACCGAGGTGGACCGCCTCGTGCGGCAGGCGTTCTTCGAGCGGCTGCTGCGGCTGCCCGTCGCCTTCCACGATCGGTGGCCGGGCGGTCAGCTGCTCAGTCGCATGATGCAGGACATCGGCCGGGTGCGGCGATTCCTCTCGTTCGGGCTGATCATGCTGCTCGTGAACCTGCTGACCATTGTCATCGGGATCGGTCTGCTGTTCCGCTGGCACTGGGTGCTCGGCACGCTCTTTCTGGTCTGCACGGTGCCCCTGTGGCTCGCGAGCGTGCGCTTCAACTCGCGCTTCGACACGCTCTCCCGCTTGAGCCAGGACCAGGCGGGAGACCTCGCCACCTCGGTCGAGGAGAGCGTGCACGGGATCCGGGTGCTCAAGGCGTTCGGGCGCGGCGGGCACGCGCTCGATGCCTTCGCGCGGCGCGCGGAGTCGCTGCGCGGCACCGAGCTGCGCAAGGCGCGCGCGCTCGGCGAGATCTGGTTCTGGCACGAGATCGTTCCAGTCGCGGCGCAGGCCGTCTGCCTGCTCGCCGGCGTCTGGCTCGTCGTGCGCGGCGAGCTCTCCGTGGGCGAGCTCTTCGCCTTCTTCACCTTGGCGGCGGCGCTGAGCTGGCCGATCGGCTCACTGGGGTTCCTCTTCTCGATGCTGATCGACACCCGCACGTCGGTCGACCGCATCTTCGAGGTGTTCGGCGCCCCGATCACGGTGCGGGATCCCGAGCACGCCGTCGACCCCGGGCGCATCACCGGCCGGCTGCGCTTCGATCGCGTGACGTTCCGATATCCCGATATGCGCCCCGAGGAGCCGAACGTGATCGACGGCCTCGAGCTGGAGCTCGAGCCGGGCGAGACCCTGGCGCTCGTCGGCGCGACCGGGTGCGGCAAGACCACGCTCACCACGCTGCCCTTGCGCCTGTTCGACGTGACCGGAGGAGCCGTGCGGCTCGACGGCCACGACGTACGCGAGATGTCGCTCGAGACGCTGCGCTCGCACATCGGCATCGCGTTCGAGGATCCGGTGCTGTTCTCCGCCTCCGTGCGCGAGAACGTGCTGCTCGGGCGCGAGGATCTCGAGCCCGGTAGCGACAAGGCCGAGCGGGTGCTGCGCGAGGCCCTCGACGTGGCTCATGCCGGTTTCGCCTACGACCTGCCGCGCGGACTCGACACCGAAGTCGGCGAGGAGGGGCTCAGCCTCTCCGGCGGGCAGCGGCAGCGGCTCGCCCTCGCCCGAGTGGTGGCGGCGCAGCCCGCCGTGCTCGTGCTCGACGACCCCCTGTCGGCGCTCGATGTGGACACCGAGACGCGGGTGACCGCCGAACTGCGGCGCGTGCTCGCCGACACCACGGTGCTGGTGGTGGCCCACCGTCCCTCGACGGTCGCGCTCGCCGATCGTGTCGCGGTCATGTCGCGGGGCCGCATCGTCGCGGTGGGTCGGCACGCGGATCTGCTGCGCACGAGCGCGGAGTACCGCGCGCTGCTGTCCACCCTCGGAGATGAGGATCGGGGTGCCAGAAGCTCCCGGGGCCGGGATCCCGGTTCCGAGGGGGCGTCCGAGGATCGGCCGTCCGAGGGGGCGTCCGAGGATCGGCCGTCCGAGGGGGCGTCCGAGGATCGGCCGTCCGAGGGGCAGACGGGAGCGGGGGCCGTGGCATGAGCATCACCACCGTGCACGGCACCAGCGGCGAGGATCGCGGCGACTACACCCGCGCCGAGAGCCGGTCGATCCGGCGGCGCTCGCTGCGGCTCCTCGCCGATATCCTCCGCCCCCGCAGGCGGCTGCTCGTGCTCACCGTCGTGGTCGTCGTCGTGTCGACGATCCTGCGCGCCGTCGTGCCGAGCCTCATCGCCTACGGCATCGACGCCGCGCTGCCCGCGGCGCTCGACGGCGACTGGGCGCCGATCCTGTGGACCGCGTCCGCGATCCTCGTCGCCGGCGGCGTCGGCGGCCTGCTCGTCGGCTGGTACGTGGTGCTGATCGCTCGGCTCATGCAGGCGATCATGATCGAGCTGCGCACCCGCATCTTCCGGCACACGCAGCGGCTCAGCCTCGAGTTCCACGAGGGCTACACGTCGGGACGCATCATCTCGCGGCAGACGAGCGACCTGGAGTCGATCCAGGAACTGCTCGACGGCAGCCTGAACGAGCTCGTCGACGCCGTGCTGATCGGCGCGTTCACGCTGTGCGCCCTGCTGCTGCTCGACTGGCAGAGCGCGTTGATCCTGTGCGCCGCGATGATCCCGCTCGTGCTGCTCATGCGCTGGTTCGTGCGGGAGTCGCAGCGGGGTTTCCGCGCCACGAGCGTGGCCAGTGCGAAGCTCATCGTGCGCTTCGTCGAGACGATGACCGGCATCCGAGCGGTGCAGGCGTTCCGCAAGGAGCGGCGGCGCTCGCGGGAGTTCGCGGGTGCCGCGAAAGAGTACCTCGACGCCAATCTGCGCGTGGTGCGGCTGTACGGCGTGTTCGATCCGGCACTCATGCTGCTCGGCAGCACCACGATCGCGGTCGTGCTGCTCTGGGGCTCCCTGCGCGTCGTCGACGGGACGCTGGCCATCGGCGTGCTCCTGGCCGCGATCATGTACGTGCGCAACTTCTTCGGGCCGCTCGAGGAGGTCGCCACGTTCCTCAACTCGTATCAGTCTGCGGCCGCCGCGCTGGAGAAGGTCTCGGGTGTGCTCGAGGAGGAGCCGACGGTGGCGGATCCCGATCAGCCCGAGCGGCTGCCCGACCACGGGGGCACGATCCGCTTCGACGAGGTCGAGTTCGGCTACGGGGCGGGGCGGAGCGTGCTGCGGATCCCGGATCTCGCGATCCCGAGCGGCCAGACCGTCGCGCTCGTGGGGACGACGGGTGCGGGCAAGTCGACGCTGGCGAAGCTCGTGGCGCGGTTCTACGACCCGCGCCGCGGCGCGGTGCGGCTCGACGGCGTCGATCTGCGCTCCGTGACCTCTGCCGATCTGCGGCGGGCAGTCGTGATGGTGACGCAGGAGGCCTATCTGTTCAGCGGGTCGGTGGCCGACAACATCGCGCTCGGCAACCCCGATGCCTCGCTCGCCGAGATCCAGGCGGCCGCCCGCGCGGTCGGCGCCCACGAGTTCATCGAGGCGCTGCCCGACGGCTACGACACCGACGTGAACAAGCGCGGAGGGCGGGTCTCGGCCGGCCAGCGCCAGCTGATCTCATTCGCGCGCGCGTTCCTCGCCGATCCGGCCGTGCTGATCCTCGACGAGGCGACGGCCTCGCTCGATCTGCCGAGCGAGCGCCAGGTGCAGGCGGCGCTGCAGCGTCTGCTCGCGGATCGCACTGCGATCATCATCGCGCATCGCCTGTCGACGATCGAGATCGCCGATCGCGTGCTCGTCATGGAGCACGGCGGAGTGGTGGAGGACGGCAGCCCGGCGCAGCTGATCGCGCGCGACGGGCGCTACGCCCGGCTGCATCGGGAGTGGGCCGCCACTCAGGAGTGATGCGCCGGGCAGTGCGGCCGGTCTGCGCCGGTCGTGCGGTGCGGCCGGTCTGCGCCGATCGTGCGGTGCGTCGTGCGGCGTGCGTCCTGGCTCGTGCTTCCAGCGTCGTGCACTGCCTCGTGCGTCGCGCCTCGTACCTCGTGCGTCGTGCGTCGCGCCTCGTACCTCGTGCGTCGTGCGGCGTGCCTCCTGCCTCGTGCCTCGTGCGCTGTTCCGTCGGGGCCTTCCCCTCGCGCCGTTCCACACGTTACCCTCGCGCACCGATTCACCCTCGCGCCCCGAGAAGCCCGGAAACGAGGTGCTCGCAGGGAAAACAGTGCTGTTGGGTCAGGGGCGCCGGGGGATCCGCGCCGGGGGATCCGCGCCGGGCGATCCGCGCCGGGGGATCCGCGCCGGGGGATCCGCGCCAGAATGCGCCCGCGGCGCCGCGCAGTAGTGTGGTGACGACATGTCGAACTCCACGCGGGCGCTGCTGCGGCGCATGGCCCCGAGCATCTACGGGCCCACGATCCTCTTCACCCTGGGCGAGTTCGCCATGATGCCGCTGATCCCGGTGATCGCGGTCGACATGGGCGCCGGTCTCGGCCTGTCGGGCGTCATCGCGTCCGCCGTGGTCGTCGGGCAGCTCGTGGGCAACCTGCCGGCGAGCTGGGTGGTGGCCCGGGCGGGAGAGCGCGTGGCGATGCTCATCGCGTCCGCAGTCGCTCTGCTCGGCGTGATCGGGGTGGCGTTCGCTCCGAACGTCGCGGTGCTGGGCGCCGCGGTCTTCGTCGTCGGGTTCGCGGCGGCCACGTTCGGGCTCGCACGGCACTCCTTCATGACCACGCGCGTGCCGTTCGCGATCCGCGCCCGAGCGCTGTCGTTGATCGGGGGCTCTCATCGCCTCGGGCGTTTCGCCGGCCCGTTCCTGGCGGCCGGGCTCCTCACCGCGACCGGGAGCTCCGCCGCGCCCGTGTGGGCGTTCGCCGTCTGCCTGGTGCTCGCGGCGCTGCTGGTCGCGTTCGCCCCGGATCCGGAGCGCGTCATCGCGCCTCCGGCCGGTGGTGCCGATGCCGGAGGCGCCCGAGGCGGGGATTCGGCGGGGCCCGCATCGGCGCGGGCCGGCGGAATCGCCGCGGCGATCCGGGAGGGGCGCGGTCCGCTGCTCAGGATCGGCGGCTCGGCGGCAGTGCTGTCGGGGCTGCGTTCCGTGAAGGACGTGCTGCTCCCGCTGTGGGGAGTCTCGATCGGCATGGACGCGGCGGCGATCGCGCTCGTGGTGGGGGTGTCGGGGACCATCGACTTCGCACTGTTCTACACCAGCGGTCAGGTGATGGACCGCTTCGGGCGGCTCTGGGCGGCGCTGCCGGCGACGAGTGCGATGGCACTGAGCTTCCTCGTGCTCGCGTGCACGCACGATCTCCCGGGTGCCGAGGCGTGGCTGCTGGGCTGCGCGGTGGTGATCGGCATCGGCAACGGGCTCTCGAGCGGGATCCTGCTGACGCTCGGCGCCGACCTCGCCCCCGGGGACGACCCGGCCCCGTATCTCGCGGCATGGCGCACGCTCACCGATCTCGGCGGAGCCGTCGCACCGCTCGCCGTGTCGGCGATCGCGGCGGTCTCGCTGCCCCTCGCCGCCGCCGCCACCGGGGTGCTCGCGGTGCTCGGCAGCGCCGGATTCGCGCGCTGGATCCCGCGCTACATCCCGCGCGCGCGGGGCGGGCGGCGGGATCCCTGACCTCGGCGGCGCACCAGCCGTCGATGCTTCGCTCACAGATCGCGCTCCCACGCCGGGTCCACGCAACTTATCCACATTCTTCTTTTGCGCTTCCGATCAGCCGTTTCTTCCTGGAAAACTGGCTCCGAATCAGCCAGAATAGGAGTGTGATCACGATGAACGAACCGCAGATCTGGGCGGTCATCGGCGTGCTCGCCGCGACGCTCGTCGGGTTCGTCACGCTGGTCACCCAGTTGCTCACCCGCACGATCTCGGCTCAGTTCGACGGAGTCGCGGCCCGGTTCGAGAAGTTCGACGCCAAGTTCGAGGCCAAATTCGAAGCGGTCGACCGCCGGTTCGAAGCCGTAGACGCCCGCGTCGACGCCCTGCACGCCGAGATGGTGCTGCGCTTCGAGCACCAGGAGCGCGTGTTCGACGAGCGGTTCTCGCGCCTCGAGGCGAAGCTGGAGGGCCTCGACCGTGACGTGCAGGCCATCTCGAAGCGGGTGTTCCCGGAGTAGGTCCCGCGTGCCGAGAGCGACGCCTGGGCGAGGGGCGACACTGCGCCGACCTCGGGGTGCGAGCTCTTGCCGGTCTCGCGATGCGGGCTCCACCGGGGTGTCGGTGGCGATGCGGTCGCACGGGGCGAGGGTGCTGCGACCTGCGGGCACCCCGAAGACCCTCCGCGGCTTCCGGGTCGTCGTTGCCTAAACTAGACCCCGTCCGCCCACCGGCGCACATCTCCCGACCGAAGGACTCCCGCACACCGTGAGCACCACCGATCGCCAGAATCCTCTCCGCATCCTCATCGGCTGCGACACCTTCCTCCCCGATGTCAATGGGGCCGCCCGCTTCGCGGAGCGGCTGGCCGCGGGGCTCGTGCAGCGCGGTGAGGACGTGCACGTGGTCGCCCCGTCGGTGCGGCACAATCGCACCGGCAGCTTCGTGGAGACCATCGAGGGCGAGCGCATGACGGTGCACCGCTGGGCGAGCTGGCGCTGGTACCCGCACGACTGGCTGCGCTTCGTGCTGCCGTGGCGGGCTCGCGGATACGCCCGCAAGCTGCTCGACCGGGTGCGTCCCGATGTGATCCACATCCAGTCGCACATCGTGATCGGGCGCGCTCTCGCGATCGAGGGATCGAAGCGAGGGATCCGCATCGTCGCCACGAACCACGTCATGCCCGAGAACGTGCTCGACTTCACCCTGCTGCCCGAGAGGGCCAAGCGGATCTTCGTGCGCTGGGGGTGGAACGCGGCCGACCGCGTGCTGAAGCTGGCCGAGGCCATCACCACGCCCACTCGTCGAGCGGCCGACTTCCTCGAGCGCAGCACGCACCGCCGAGGGGTGCTCCCCGTGAGCTGCGGGCTCCGCGCATCCAACTACACGGCCGACCTCGAGCCGCGCTCCGAGAACACGCTGGTGTTCGTGGGCCGGGTGACGCTCGAGAAGGAGATCGACGTGATCCTCCGCGCGATCCCGCGCGTCGATCCCGCGCTCGACGTCAGCTTCACCGTCGTGGGCGACGGCGATCAGCGCAAGAATCTCGAGAAGCTCGCCGCGGAACTCGGCATCGCGGATCGCGTAGCCTTCACCGGGCGGGTCACCGACGAGCAGTTGCGCGCCCATCTCACCGGGGCGAGTGCGTTCGTGATCGCATCGATCGCCGAGCTGCAGTCGATCGCCACGATGGAGGCCATGGCCTCCGGCCTCCCCATCGTCGCCGCAGATGCGATGGCGCTGCCCCACCTGGTGCACCACGGAGAGAACGGATACCTCTTCCAGCCGGGCAACGACCGGGAGCTCGCCGAGCAGATCGAGAAGGTGCTGAAGAGCAGCCCCGAGCAGTTCGCGCACATGCAGCGAGCCTCGCTCGAGGCGGTGCAAGTGCACGACATCGACCGCACCCTCGACACCTTCGAGGCGCTCTACCGCGGCGAAGCGGTCGCCGGCTGATGCACATCCTGGTGGTCGCAGACCAGCACCCCGAGTCGCTCGGCGGGGTGCAGGTGGCGATCCGCCTGCAGCGCCGCTATCTCGAGCGCGCGGGGCACCGCGTGACGGTCGCGGCCCCCGCGCTGCACCGTCCCGGCTACGCCCCGGATCCCGCTTCCCGCGACGCCTACGTCGACCTGCCCTCGATGCCCATCACCCGGGATCGCGAGTACGGGCTGAGCTGGCCGGGGCGGCGCACCGATCGAGTGCTCGCCGCCGCGCTCGCCGAGCGCCCCCCGGTGGATCTCGTCCATGTGCAGGGCGACTTCTGGGGGGCGATGATCGGAGTGCGCGCGGCGCGAGGACTGCGCGTGCCGCTCGTGCTCACGATGCACAACCACGTCGACGAGGGCACGCGAGCCGTCACGCCGCTCGCCCCGCTCGCGTTCGGCGCGCTGCGGCTCTGGCGGGGACTGGCGCTGGGGCGGTGCCGGGGCGCGGTGTCTCCGAAGGCTCGCGGGGCCTGGAGGTACCTGGCCGAGCTGGCGGCGGAGGCGAGCGCGGTGACCGCGCCGTCTCAGCACTTCGCCGACGAGCTGCAACGGCACGGAGTCGCGGCCCGGGTACTCGTGACCCGCGGCGGGGTCGATGACGAGGCGGTCGAAGCGGTGCGGGCGCTGCCGCGCTCGCCGAGGCGCCGGCCGCGGCTCGTGTGGCTCGGCCGCATGAGTCACGAGAAGCGCGTGCTGGAGTTCGTGGATGCCGTGGGGGAGTCGGGAATCGATGCCGATGTCGTGCTGCACGGCGGCGGTCTGCTCCTGCCGCGGGTGCGCGACCGGATCGCGAAGCTGGGTCTCGGCGATCGGGTGACGCTGGCGGGTGCGGTGCCGTACCGCGACGCGCTCGCCGCGATGCGCGATGCCGACGCGCTCGTGCAGACGTCGATGGGCTTCGAGACGCAGGGGCTCACGCCGTTCGAAGCGGCCGTGCTCGGCACGCCGACCATCTTCTGCGACCCGGAGATCGCCGACGACGTCGCGGTGTCGGCCGGGTGGCGGGTGCCCGACGGTAGCGTGGCCGCGCTGGCCCGCACGCTGGGCGAGGCGGTCGCGGAACTCGCGGTGGATCCCGCTAAGAGTTCCGCGGTGGATCCCGGCGCGGAACCCGCTGCGGAACTCCCGGTGGATCCCGCCGCGGAACTCGCGGTGGATCCCGGCATCCACCGCGTGCCCGAGGCGGAGTCCAGGCGATTCCTGCAGTCGGCGCAGACCGAGGTGCTGCTCGGCGTCTACGGGGGCGTGCTCGCGGATCACCATCGCTGATTCGGTCGGACTTCCCGTCGACCCCGCCGGCCTGCGGCCTGCGGCCTGTGGCCTGTGGCTTGCGGCTTGCGGCGCGCCGAGATCCCGATTTCTGTCGCTCCGTCACGGGAGAGACGGCAGAAATCGGGATCTCGGCGCATAGGTCGGGCTGGGGGCGCGCTCGGCGCACAGGTCGGGCTGGGGCACTCCCGGTGCACAGTCGAGGCCCGGGCCCAGAGCCCAGGACCCGGGCCAAGACCCCGCGCCCAGAGCCCAGAGCCCAGAGCCCAGAGCCCAGAGCCCAAGCCCGGGCCCAGAGCTTCCGGCTCAGAGCACTTTCGACAGGAACTGCCGCGTGCGCTCGTTCTCGGGGCTGGTGAACACGAGCTCGGGATCCCCCTGCTCGATGATGGCTCCGGCATCCATCACGATCACTCGGTCGGCCACCTCCCGGGTGAAGCCCATCTCGTGGCTCACGACAATCATCGTCATGCCCGCTGCGGCGAGGTCCTTCATCACCTGCAGCACCTCGCCGACCATCTCGGGATCGAGGGCCGAGGTCGGCTCGTCAAACAGCATGAGAGCAGGCCGCATGGCCAGAGCCCGCGCGATCGCGACCCGCTGCTGCTGCCCGCCCGAGAGCGATCGCGGCCGCGCATCCGCCTTGTCGGAGAGGCCGACCCGCGCGAGGAGCTCCTCGGCGTAGGCGATCGCGTCAGACTTCCGTTCCCCCTTGACACGCACCGGGGAGTGCCAGATGTTCTCGAGCACCGTCATGTGAGGGAAGAGATTGAAGTGCTGGAAGACAAAGCCGATGTCCGCCCGTTGCTTCGCGAGAGCCTTCGCGGAGATCTCGACCGACCTGCCATTCATCAGCGATCGCTCACCGATTCGTTGCCCGTTGACATGGATCTCTCCGCTGTCGATCGGTTCGAGGCGGTTCAGCGTCCGCAGGAAGGTCGTCTTGCCCGCGCCCGAAGGGCCGACGAGCACCACGACCTCACCTCGCTCGATCTCGAGCGAGACATCGGTGAGGATATGCCGGTCGCCGAACCACTTGTTGATGTCGATCGTGCGCACGATCGGTCCCTCCGACGTCGAGACCGGTGCTGTGTACTCCGTAGCACTCATGCTGCGGCTCCTTCCATTGCCGCGAGCGGGGTCTTGGGGGCGACCCGGTCGCGCTTGCTGCGCATACCGAAGAGCCGCTTCCAGACCGATTCGGCCTTGGGGAGGCCGGCCTTTGCATTCAGCCAGTTCTCGATCTGCGTCTGGATGACCGTCCAGATCGTGGTGAGTGCGAGGTAGTAGAGCGCAATCACGATGAAGATCTCGAACGCCTTGAACGTCGACGCAGCCATCGTGCTGCCGACCTGGTACATCTCGGATACCCCGATGATCGAGAGGATCGAGGTGCTCTTCATGAGCCCATTGAAGGAGTTGCCGAGCGGGGGGACCATGACGCGGATCGCCTGGGGGACGACGATCCAGCGCATTGATCCGAGTGGCGTCATGCCGAGCGAGAGCGCTGCTTCTGTCTGCCCCTTCTCGATCGACTCGAGCCCCCCGCGAACGATTTCCGAGATGTAGGCGCTCTCGTTCAGCATGAGGCCGATGATCGCCGCTTGGACCGCGCCCTTGATGAGGATCCCCAGCGTGACGTCTTCGAACCGGAAGATGTTGGCAGCTGCGAATCCGGTGTAGAGGATCACGAGCTGCACCAGCAGAGGCGTGCCTCGGATGATCCAGATGTACAGACTCGCGACGATGCGGAGCGGGAGGAAGCGGCTGCGCCCCATCAGTGCGATGAGGAGGCCGAGAATCAGGGCCAGGAACATCGCGACCACCGAGATGCCGATGGTCACCCAGAGCCCGTCGAGGAATTTCTGATTCGGTTGGAGGAGTGAACTCCAGAAGTAGGTCCAGTCGAAGGTCATCGTGCGGGGTCCTTCCGGGGTCGGGGCGGGGCGGATCCTTCACCGCTGCCCATCGAGCTAGTCGGCCTGGGTGATGTCGTTGCCTGCCACATCCCACTCCTCGAGGATCGCGTGGTAGGTGCCGTCGTCCACCATCGTTTCGAAGGCCGTTGCGAGCGCCTCGTTCAGCTCGGTGTTCTCCTTGAGCGTCGCGGCCCCGATCCGGACCTTGTCGGAGACATCGCCGACGAGCACGATCGCTCCGTCGCTCTGCTGTCCGTAGAAGCCCATGATCTCCGAGGTGTCGATGAAGGCGTCCTGCTGGCCGGTGAGCACCTGTTGGACCGCGGTCGCGCCCTCATCGATCAGCGTGATGTTGAGCGGATCCTTGCCGGCCTCTTCGCAGGCTTCCGAGCGGGCCTCGGCTGCCGACGCCCCGGTGGCGCCGGTGATCGCGACGATCTTGAGCCCGCAGAGGCTGTCGTCATTGCCGGTGATGTTCCTGGGGTTCTCCTTCGCGACGCCGACACCGGTTCCCGAGTAGAGATACGGCACGAAGTTCGCGATCTCTTCGCGTTCGGGTTTGATGTAGAGCGAGCCCATGATCACGTCGCACTGCTTCGCCTGAAGCGCAGGGATGAGGCCTGAGAAGGCGTACTCGGCGAGCGTCGTGTCCAGGCCGAGGTTGTCGGCGAGCGCGTTCGCCAAGTCGATCTCGACTCCGATGAGTTCGTTGTTCTCGTCGTAATAGATGTTCGGCGGCGAATCTCCGGTGCAGACCGTCAGTGCGCCCTCCTTGATGATGGTCGGCGGCGCGATCGATGCGGAGCCGTTGCTGTCGTTGGCCGCCGGCTCGGGAGCCGCCTGGCTGCAGCCGGCGAGTGTCAGCGCTGCGCTCGCGACGAGCGTGGTGAACGCTCCGGTGAGAAGTCTGGATGTGTTGCGAGAGGAAGCCACGGCGGTCTCTCCATTCGATAGTGGTTTCGGGTTGCCCTTCTTCGGTGAAGGAGTATGCTGTCGTCTGTGGCTGATGGTCTGACCAACCGACTAAGCTGTGATGGACGATACCCGGCCTCGCCGGTATCGTCAACTGCGTAACTGAACTGAAACACAGGGGATCGAGCCGCGAAATGGCGGGGCTGCTGCTGTTCCGATCGGGACAGGCAGAATGGGATTGCGGTGTGCGAGCCGGTCGAAAGGAGCCGATATGGACTGGGAAGCAGTGGGGCGTGCGACGACTCTCTCGGTGCCCGACCGCCTGTCCGTCGATCTCGAGCGATTGATCCTTGAGGGGAAGCTCGCTCCAGGCGAAAAGGTGCCGCCCGAGCGCGAGCTTGCGGAGTACTTCGGGGTGTCGCGACCGTCCATCCGGGACGCGTTGCGCGAACTCGAGAACCGCGGCCTGGTCGATCGGAAGCCGGGGCGAGGGACGATCGTGCTCGCCCCGGGCGAGCGCGCGAAGGTGCCGGAGAACACCCTGGGGATCGTTGACGCGCTGCGCCCCGAGCTGCACGACATCATGGAGCTGCGCGCGATCATCGAGCCTCCGATCGCGAGGATCACGGCGTCCCGGGCGACCTCGCGCGATCTCGCTCAGCTGCGCGAGCTGGTGGAGGCGATGGAGAAGGACGTCACGAAGGATCGGTACGCCGAACTCGATCGCGCCTTCCACCAGGCCATCGCGCAGTATGCGCACAACCCGCTGCTCGCGCTCATCAACGAGCAGATCGCGCAGCAGATCGCGCCGAGTCGTGCCAGCAGATACCAGACGAAAGCACGTCGCAACGCCTCGAGCGCCGCCCACCGGCGCATCTTCGAGGCGATCGCGGCCGGCGACGGAGAACTGGCCGAGCAGGAGGCTCGCGCGCACGTGCTCGACATCGGCAAGCAGATCGCCCTCGCAGCCACCGGCGCCGTGCCGCAGGACCCCGGCGCGGCGCCTCACGAATCCGGCGCCGCGCGTCACGACGAAGGAGCGAAGTGACCTCCACCTCCACCTCCACCCATCGCGGTGCGATCTCGACGTCGCACCACCTCGCCACCGAGGCCGGCGCGGCCGCGCTCGAGGCGGGCGGCACCGCCGTCGACGCCGCGCTCGCCGCCGCGGCCGCGCTGTGCGTCGTCTACCCGAACAACGTGGCGCTCGGCGGCGATCTCGTCGCGCTCGTGCGCAGCCCGCACGGCGAGGTGCGCTTCCTCAACGCCACGGGCCCAGCTCCGGCGGCGCAGACACTCGAGGCCCTGCGCGAGAAGCACGGCGAGCAGCTGCCCCTGCGCGGCATCGACACCGTAACCGTGCCGGGCGGTGTGTGCGGCTGGAATGCGCTGCACGAGTACGGAGCGAAGCTGAGCTGGGCCGAGCACTTCGAGGCCGCGATCCGGCACGCCGAGCAGGGGTTCCCCAACTCGCGCTCCGTGGCCGCTGCGCTCGTCGAGGATCGGGACTCCCTCTCGCGGGATCCCGGCGCGAGCGCCGTCTTCTATCCGGGCGGCGAGCCGCTCGCCGAGGGCGCTCCGCTCGTGCAGCCCGCGCTCGCGGCCACACTGCGCCGGATCGCCGCGGGCGGCTCGGCCGAGTTCTACGAGGGCGAGACGGCCGCCCGCTGGATCGCGGGGCTGCAGCGCCTCGGGTCGAAGATCGGGCCGCGCGACGCCGTCGACTACTCGGCGTTCTGGGGTGAGCCGCTCGAGGGCTCCTTCGCGGGCCTGCGCGTGCTCACCGGGCCGCCCAACACCTCCGGGTTCATGCTGCTGCGCGCGCTGAACGCGGTGGCCGGGGGAATCGAGGATCCGCTCGGCGTCGGGGCCGGCGAGCTCGCCCGCGCCTTCCACGAGAGCAACGAGGTGCGCGCGGCCGCGCTCGCAGATCCCGGCTTCGGCGGCGCCTCGGGCGCGGATCTCGTGGCGATGGCCGCCCCCGATCGCCCGATCGGCGGTGCCGCAACGGCGAGCGGCGACACCGTCGGGCTCAGCGCCATCAGCGCCGACGGCTGGGCCGTCTCGCTCATCAACTCCGTGTACTGGGGCTTCGGCGCGCACATCCTCGAGCCCGAGACGGGCATCGTGTTCCAGAACCGCGGCACCTCCTTCTCGCTCGATCCGGCGTCGCCCAACGCCTTCGCGCCGGGCAAGCGCCCGCGCCACACGCTCATGCCCGTGCTCATCCTGCGTGGCGACGAGCTCGCGTGGGTGCCGGCGACGATGGGCGGTGCGGCGCAGCCGCAGATCCACGCCCAGCTGCTGCTGCGCTCCCTGGCGGGAGCGTCGCCGCACGAGGCCACGCACGCGCCGCGCTGGATCGTCGACGAGGCGCGAGGCGACGGGGCCGTCTCGGTCACGATCGAGGAGGACGTTCCGGCGTCGGTGCGCGCCGCGCTCGGGGAGGCCGGTTTCGAACTCTCCACGGTGCCCGCGTACACTGAGGATCTCGGCCACTCGAACCTGATCCGGGTCACTCCCGAGGGGTACGAAGCCGCGAGCGATCCCCGTTCCGACGGCTCGGCGATCGTGGTCGCCGGCCCGGGCTGAACGCCGCTCGCGCCGCGCCCCGATCACCCACGACCTGCAGAATCGATCGCCTGATGACCAGCACCCCCCGTCCCAGTATTCTCGTCCTCTCCCTGCTCGGCGCCACCACGGGCATGCTCTCCGGGCTCTTCGGCATCGGCGGCGGCGTGGTGCTCGTCCCGATGCTCGTCATGATCCTCGGATTCCAGCAGCGGCTCGCCGCAGGCACCTCCGTGGCGGCGATCCTGCCCGCCGCGGTGGTCGGCGGCATCGGATACGCGGTGCAGGGCAACGTCGACTGGATCGCTGCCGCGCTGCTCGCCGCGGGCATCATCGTGGGAGCCCAGATCGGCAGCTTCCTGCTCTCCCGAGTGCCCACCGGCTTCCTGCGCTGGATGTTCATGGCGTTCCTGCTGGGAGTCGTGATCAGTCTGTGGTTCGTCGTTCCGCAGCGCGATGCCTCGATCGAGATCACGGTGCTCTCGGGCGCGCTGCTCGTGGTCACCGGCCTCATCACCGGCGTGCTCTCGGGGCTGCTCGGAGTGGGCGGCGGGGTCGTGGTCGTGCCGATCCTCATGTTCTTCTTCGGCGCGAGCGATCTCGTGGCGAAGGGCACCTCGCTGATCATGCTCATCCCGGGTTCGCTCTCGGGCACCATCGGCAACGCGCGCCGGCGAAACGTGGATCTCCGTGCCGCCGTGGCGCTCGGGATCTCCGCCGCGGTGCTCTCGCCCCTCGGCTCGGTCATCGCGACGCACATCCCGCCGTTCTGGTCGAACGTCGCGTTCTCGCTGCTGCTGGCGTTCATCCTGGGGCAGATGTTCTTCAAGGAGCTACGCAAGAAGCGCTAGGCGCTCGCTCGCCCGATCAGCGGGACGGAGGATGCGCTCGGATATGCCTTAAGCATCGTCCATGCGCACCCCGCTGCGTTTGATCGCTTGGATCACGATTGACGTGTCGACCTCCACGGCGTCCTCGGTCCAGTCGGCCCGGGTCAGGAAATCAGCTAGTGCGGAGTGGTCGACACAGGCGATGTCGACGAAGAGTTGATGTCGGCCGGTGGTGAACGCGAGGTACCGCACTTCTGGGACCCCGGCGAGCTGCATGGCGACCGACTCTGTGCGGCCTGGAAATGTGCGGATACGCAGAATGGCCTCCACCGGGAAGCCGAGGGCCGCCGGCTCCACGACAGCACGATCAAATACGCGGCCGCTCGCCTGGAGATGTGCGAGCCTGCGGCGGGCAGATGCGGGGGAGAGCGCTGTGGCTCGGGCGAGTTCTTCGATCGTCGCACGTCCGTCGGCCGCGAGCACCCGCGCGATCGCCTGCTCCTCGCGGCTGAGTGGCGCCAGCTCGACTGCGCCGGTCGGCTCCCATCTCTGCTCCAGATCCGTGAGGGCGGCGACTTGGGCTTCCTCGAGGATGCCAGGAAGCCACTGGTGGGTGCCTTTGTAGAGCTTGAGGATCGTGGCGGTGTCGATAGCTGCCGCACCCGGCATGCCCGGGATCTCATCGAGCAGCATGGCGAGCGACTGCGCGCGTTCGTTCATGAGTTCGAACACGCAGTCGGCCTCGCCGGTTGTGAGATAGGTGAACACCGAGTTGTTCCGGGAAGCGGCCGCGGTCGCGGTCACTCGGTTCATGCCCGAGATGCATCGCACGCTGGCGATTGCACCGTCGAGCACACCGCCCTGTGGCAGCACGGTGAAATACGTGGGTCGCACCCGCCGGCTCCGCACGAGCTCGGTACCATGCGCAGCCACTGTGCGTTCGGGTGCATCGAGCACGGCGGCGATTCGGCGCCAGCCTGCACGGGCATTTACCTGCAGCGCGGCAACGATCTTGCGATCGAGCGGCTCGAGTAGCGATCTGGTGATCATGGCAGGATTATCCGCTGATTTCTTCAGAATGGCAATACTCATGTACGACACCCGTCGCATCTGCGTAGAGTCAAGGCTAATTCGATCATCGCTGACGGCATACCAGATTTCTGGTGCGGGCGATGGGAAATCGAGTTGCCCCTCAACCCCGAAGTGAAAGTTGTGTCAATGAAGATTCGCAATTTGGGACTCTTGGGTCTCGCCGCCGCAGCGGTCGTCTCGCTCGTAGCCTGCTCGTCCGATGCCCCCTCGGGTGGCAGTAGCGCTGCCGGAGCTGATGGGCCCATCAAGATCCGGGTGCAGTCGCAGGCCTCCATCGCCGCTGAGCCTCTGTACCTGGGCGTCGAACAGGGCTTCTTCGAGGAGGAAGGGCTCGACGTCGAGATAGTCGACCTGCCCGATCTTTCCTCCGCCATCGCGGCACTGCAGGCCGGCAAGCTCGAGCTCGCCTTCACCCCTACCATCGGCGCGCTGCAGATGGCGCGTCAGAACGTGCCGGTCACGCTGATCGCGCCGTCCGACGGGATCAACCCTGTCGCTGCCGAAGCCCCGCTCGAGGAGCAGCGAAACTATACCTCGGTAGGCGTCTACACCAGCGCAGCGAGCGGTATCGACAACATCGAAGGACTGGCGGGTGCGAGCATTGCCGTCCCCGAGTTGAAAGCGCAGGCCGACGCGACCATCACATCCGTACTTCAGGAAGCCGACGTTGAGACTGATGAGATCGAGTGGCTCAACCTCGGTTTCGTGCCCGCCCTTGAGGCACTCAAGAACGACCAAGTCGATGCAGCGTTCTTGGTCAGTCCGTACTCGATCGAGGCAGATGCGGCCGGCCTCAAGCGCATCATGAACCCGAGCGCCGTTTTCTTCCCGCAGGGTTCCGCCACCAGCGCGTGGGCCGCATCCCAGTCGTGGGCGCAGGAGAACCCTGAGGCCGTTGCGCGATTCCAGCGCGCGATTGCGAAGTCAGCGGAGTGGGCGAACGAGAACCTCGAAGCGACACAGCAGCACGCGATCGACCGCTCGGGTCTCAAGCTCACCCCGGAGCAGATGCCGCAGTCGTACTGGCCTCATGCCATCGATCAGGCGCAGCTCGAGGAGGTCGACGACAAGCTCGTCGCCATCGGGTTCTTCGACGATGCCATCGACGTCAGCACGATCCTGACGCCGGTAGCGAAGTAGTCCAGAGGCGGAAGCGGAGGAGGACGAATATGCAGTCATCAATCCGCGCGAGTCGCGCTGCGATCGCGCCCATCCTCTACGGAATGCTCGGCATCGTCGTCCTCCTCGCCGTCTGGCAGTGGGGCTCGATCCAGGTCGCCTCGGAGACCGTGCTGCCGTCGGTACCCTCAGTGGTTGGCGCGCTCGGCAACCTGCTGCTCACCGTAGGGTTCTGGATCGAGGTGCTCGAGACGCTGGGGATCGCGCTCTTCGGCTGGGGGCTCGCCGCGGTGCTGGGCGTGGCCGTTGGCGTTGTGGTCGGCACATCGGACGTCGCGAACGCCGCCATCCGGTTCTCATTCGAATTCCTGCGCCCCATCCCTGCGATCGTGATCCTGCCGCTCGTCATGCTGATTCTCGGCCCGACCGCCGAGATGGGTGTGTTCCTCATCGTGTTCGGTGTCACCCTGCCGATCGCTGCGCAGACCGCAGCCGGTGTGGAATCGGTGGATCCGGTGATGCTCAACACCGCGAGGTCGTTCGGCATGACGCGCGGCGAAGTGCTCTGGCGGGTCATCTTGCCGGGGGCCTCCCCATTCGTCGGCACCGCGATGCGCGTCGCCGCCCCGATCACCCTGATCCTGACGGTGGTCGCGGGAATGCTCGGCGGCGCACCCGGTATCGGCAATTCCCTCGCAATCGCTCAGCTGGCAGGCCGCAACGAGGACATCTTCGCCTACGTGCTGGTGCTCGGCCTGATGGGTCTCCTGTTGCAGACCGTCGCAATTCGTACCGAGCGTCGCCTGCTCCACTGGCACGCCTCCTACCGGAAGGGGCACTGAGATGGCCATCGCGCCGAGTCCCACCACACGCACCACCGTCATCCGCGCGGCGGCGAAGGCGAAGCGCGTGCGCAGCCGTCGTCCATTCCTTCTGGGGCTCGAGATCGGTGTGCCGGTCCTGCTGATCCTCGCCTGGTGGTTCGGCTCCCTGAACTCCGCCAACCCCTTCTTCCCGCCGCTGCGCGACATCCTTCTCGAGTTCCAGAACCTCTGGCTCTTCGACAAGTTCGCGAGCGACGTGCTGCCGAGTGTCGGCAACTTCATCCTGGCGTATGTGATCGCCTGCGCGGTCGGCATCGCCTTCGGTATCCTGCTCGGTCTCGTCAAGCCGCTGTTCTGGATCCTCGACCCCATCGTGCAGCTCGTGCGCTCGATCCCGGCGGTCGCCCTGCTGCCCATCATCCTGGCGACAATGGGGTTCGGCAACGAGGCGCGCATCTTCGCGATCGTGCTCGCCGCCCTGTTCCCCGTGCTCATCTCGACGATCGACGGCGTGCGCTCCACCGAGCCGCTGCTCCTCGAAACGGCGCAGGTCTACCGGCTCACCAGATGGGAGCAGCTGCGCAGCATCTACATCCCCGCGGCCTCGCCGCAGATCTTCGCGGGAGCGCTCGTGAGCCTGCAGGTCGCCTTCATCGTGATGATCACCAGCGAGATGATGGGGGCCGCGCGAGGGATCGGTGCCCTGACGCTCCTCGCCCAGAAGAGCTTCGACGTGAAGGGGATGTGGGCCGGCATCGTGCTGCTCGGCATCCTCGGCTATCTCGCGAACCTCGTCTTCACCATGGTGCGCCGCCGCGCCCTCGCCTGGTACCTCGGTGCGCAGAAGGCCGCCTCGGCCGACTGACCCCTCACCGTCATTCTGCGCGAGGAACGAGTCGCAGAATCCACCGAACTTCCGCACAGATCCCGCGATTCACCCGCGCGGGACGACGCTTACACCGAACCACGGAGACCACACCATGACCAACACCCAGCTCGTCGTCGAGCACCTGTCCAAGTCCTACGCCGTCGGCGGCGCCGACGTACAGATCATCGCCGACCTCACCTTCGACGTGACGGCCGGCGAGATCGTCTCGATCGTTGGCCCGTCAGGGATCGGGAAGACCACGCTGCTGAAGTGCCTGACGGGTTTGCAATCGATCACGTCGGGTTCGGCGAGCATCGACGGGCAAGTCATCGACGGGCCGCCGGAGGAGATGGCGCTCGTGTTCCAGGAGTACACGCGGTCGTTGATGCCGTGGCTCACGGTCGAGAAGAACGTGCGCCTGCCTCTGAAACACCTCCGCCTGCCGAAGGCCGAGATTGACGGGCGCGTGCGCTCTGCGCTCACCTCGGTGGGACTCTCCCACGCTCTTGATCGCTTCCCGTGGCAGCTCTCCGGCGGCATGCAGCAGCGCGTCGCCATCGCCCGCGCTCTGGCCTACCGCCCCGAGGTGCTCGTGATGGACGAGCCCTTCGCCTCGGTCGACGCGCAGACCCGGTTCGAGCTCGAGGATCTCTGCCTCAAGATCCGCGACGAGTTCGGCATGACGATCCTGCTCGTGACCCACGACATCGATGAGTCGGTCTACCTCTCCGACCGGGTGGTCGTGCTCGGCCACCGGCCGGCGATCGTGACCCGCATCGTCGACATCGACCTGCCCGCGCCCCGTGACCAGATCTCGACTCGGGCACTGCACGACTTCGCAGAGCTGCGCACCGAGATCTTCGAGCTCATCCGGGCCGGCGCGATCCCCGCGCAGACCGGGCAAAGCGTGCAGACCGGGCAAAGCGTGCAGGCCGCGCAGAGCGTGCAGACCGCGCAGAGCGCCTGAGACCGGCATGGAGAACGACGAGCTGAAGTGGATGTCCGCGGCTGAACTGGCGAGCCGCATCCGCGCGGGAGAGCTCTCGGCGCGCGATGCGCTGCAGGCGCACTGGGACCGCATCGATGCGGTGAACCCGGCGATCAACGCCGTGATCTACGAGGATCGCGAGGGGGCATGGGCCGCGGCCGAGAGCGCCGATGCGCGCCAGGCAGCCGGTGAGCGACTGGGGCCGCTGCATGGTGTGCCTCTGACAAACAAGGACACGAATGAGACAGCCGGGATGCCCAACACCTGGGGCTCGCCTCTGTTGCAGCACGTGGTGGCGCCGCACGACAGCCTCATCGTGGGCCGTATGCGCGCCGCGGGTGCGATCATGACCGGCAAGAACAACGTGCCCGAGTTCGCGGCGGGCGCGCACACCTTCAATGAGGTGTTCGGCACCACGCGGAACCCGTACGACACCGGGCTCAGCGCCGGCGGCTCGAGCGGCGGTGCCGCCGCCGCGATCGCCGCGGGCATCCAGGCGATTGGCGACGGTTCGGACATGGGCGGTTCGCTGCGCATCCCGGCGGCCTTCTGCAACGTGTTCGGCCTGCGCCCCTCGCTCGGGCGCATCCCGCTCCCCGGCGCCAACTCCTGGATGTGGCTCGGTCGCACCGGCCCGATGGCGCGGGAGGCGACAGATCTGGCACTCATGATGACGGTGCTCTCCGGCCCGGATCCCGCCACGCCCACCTCGATCCAGGAGTCGGGGGTCGACTTCCAGGTGGGGCTCCGCTCCGGGATCGCCGGGCTGCGCATCGGCTGGTCGCCCGACATGGGGCTCGACATGCCGGTCGATCCCGAAGTCGTGGCGGTGGTGGAGCGCTCGCTCGCCGTGTTCGCAGAGGCCGGTGCCGTGGTGGAGGAGGCATCGCCCGACCTCGCCGACGCCGACTACGTCTTCCGCCAGACCCGTGCCTTCGACTACGAGTTCGGCTGGGGCGAGCTGGTGCGCGCCCACCCCGACCGGGTGAAACCGGAGGTCGTCGAGAACGTCGCCGCGGGCGCCCGCCAGAGCGCTGCCGATCTGCACGAGCTTGCCCGTGCCCGCACCCGCCTCGAACAGCGCACTCGCGAGTACTTCGCGCGCTACGACCTGTGGATCACCCCCACGGCACAGGTGCTGCCGTTTCCTGCTGAGCAGCGCTGGCCCGCCGAGGTCGCGGGCCGGCCGATGGGCGACTACCTCGACTGGATGCGCTCGGTCTGCGTGGTATCGGGCATGAGCGTGCCCGCGCTCTCCGCGCCCGCCGGCTTCTCGAAGTCGGGGTTGCCCGTCGGCATCCAGCTGGTCGCCCCGCAGGGGGCTGACGCGCTGCTGCTGCGCGCCGCCTACGCCTACGAGGAGCGCACGCGGTGGTCGCGGATGCACCCGCGGCTCGGGATCGCCGTCGGTGCCTAAGTCGGCCGTTCGCACATGCACGGAGATGGAAGGAGTTGACATGCCGAATCAGGGATCGCTCGAGGGTGTGCTGGTGGTGGACCTGTCGCGTGCGCTGGCGGGCCCGCATGCGGGGCAGATGCTGGGGGACCTCGGGGCTCGGGTCGTCAAGGTCGAGGCCCCCGTGATGGGGGACGACACCCGCTCGTGGGGGCCGCCGTTCGTGCAAGGCTCGGGCGGGGAGGCGTTCTCGACGTACTTCCTGTCGTGCAACCGCAATAAGGAGTCGATCGCGCTCGACCTGAAGAGCGACGACGGCCGCCGCGTGCTCACCGAGCTGCTGCGACGCGCCGACGTGCTCATCGAGAACTTCCGCACCGGGGTGATGGATCGCCTCGGCTTCGGCACCGCCGCGCTCGCCGAGCTCAATCCCCGGCTGGTGCAACTCTCGATCACGGGATTCGGACACGACGGTCCGGAGGGCGGGCGGGCCGGGTACGACCAGATCGTGCAGGGCGAGGCCGGGCTGATGTCGCTCACCGGATCCGGCCCCGACGACCCCCAGCGGGTCGGCACGCCGATCGCGGACCTGCTGGGCGGCATCCACGGCGTCGTCGGCGTGCTCGCGGCGCTCTACGAGCGGGAGCGCACGGGCCGGGGCCGCGTCGTGCGCACCTCGCTGCTCTCGTCGATCGTGGGGGTGCACGCGTTCCAGGGGACCCGCGTGACGGTGGCGGGCGAGGTGCCGGCCGCACAGGGGAACCACCACCCCTCGATCGCTCCCTACGGTTTGTTCCGGTGCCGGGATGGGGCGGTGCAGATCAGCGTGGGCAACGAACGCCTGTGGCGGGCGTTCTGCACAGAGTTCGATGTGGATCCCGAGACGCCGGGGCTCGCCGCGAACCCCGATCGGGTCGCGCATCGTGATGAGACGATCGCGTTCGTCGAGGCGGCGTTCGCGGATCACGATGCGGCGTCTCTGCTTCAGCGGCTCGCCGCGGCCGGGGTGCCGGCGGGCAAGGTGCGGGATCTCGCCGAGGTGTACGCGTGGGATCAGCTGCACTCGCAGGGGCTGGTGGTCGACGTGGATCACGCCGCGCTGGGCGGGATCTCGCTGCCGGGCCCGGCGATCCGCTTCTTCGACGTCGACGGCTCGGGGGAGTCGGAGCGCGCGCGCACTGCGCACACGGCGCCGCCCGTGCTCGACCAGCACGGCGCCGCGATCCGCGCGTGGCTGGGGCTCGACCGCGTCGCGACCGCGTCCGCAGGGGCGACCGCGCCCCCAGGGGCGACCGCGTCCGCAGGGGCGACCGCGCCCGCAGGGGTGACCGCGACCGCGTCCGCGACCGCCGGCGCGGGTGCGAACAGAACCGCCGGGGCGGGCGCGTGAACGCGGCGACCACCCTCGCGCGGCCGCGCAGACTGTCGGCGCGGGAGCTGATCGAGCTGATCTCGGATCCCGCGACCTATCAGTCCTGGGACGTGCCGCCCGCGGAGCCCGACCTCGGCGACGCCTATCGCGACGAGCTCGCGGCGGCGGCCGCGAAGAGCGGGGTGGACGAGTCGATCATCACGGGCGAGGCGCTGGTCGAGGGGCGCCGAGTCGTGCTCATCGCGTGCGAGTTCCAGTTCCTCGCGGGATCCATCGGCGTCGCCGCGGCGGAGCGCTTCGTGCGGGCGATGGAGCGGGCCACTGCCGAGCGGCTGCCCGTGCTCGCCTCGACGGCGTCGGGCGGCACGCGCATGCAGGAGGGGACCGTCGCCTTCGTCGCGATGGTGAAGATCGCCGCGGCCGTCGCCGCGCACCAGGCCGAGGGCCTCCCGTACCTCACGTATCTCAGGCACCCCTCCACGGGCGGCGCGCTCGCGTCGTTCGGGTCGCTCGGGCAGGTGACCGTGGCCGAGCCCGGCGCGCTCGTCGGCTTCCTCGGCCCGCGCGTCTACGAGGCGCTCTACGGCGAGCGATTCCCCGACGGCGTGCAGTCGGCCGAGAACCTCGCGCGGCACGGCATCATCGACGGAGTGCTGCCGCCCGAGGGGCTGCGCGAGGTGATCGCCCGCACCCTGCGCCTGCTGCAGCACCCGACGCACGGCGAGCTGGCCGCCCGTGCCGAAGACCCCGGATCCGCTGTCGACGACCCGGTCGGCTCGAGCGACACCTGGGCCTCGGTCACCCGTACCCGTGATCGGCGCCGACCCGGTCTGCGCGAGCTGCTGCGCCACGCGGCGACCGACGTCGTGCCGCTGTCGGGCACTGGTCAGGGCGAGAGGGATCCCGGCCTCGCGCTGTGCCTGGCCCGCTTCGGAGGCGTGCCGGCGGTGGTCGTGGGACAGGACCGACGCGCGCAGCGATCCCACGCCCCGCTGGGTCCCGGCGCGCTGCGCGCCGCGCGCCGGGCCATGCATCTCTCGGAAGAGCTGCGCCTGCCGCTGGTCACCGTGATCGATACGCCGGGGGCCGCCCTGTCCCGGGCCGCGGAGGAGGGCGGCCTCGCCTCGGAGATCGCGCACTGCCTCGCCGACCTCGCCACGCATCGCGGCCCGACGCTGTCGATCCTGCTCGGCGAGGGCACCGGCGGCGGTGCCCTGGCGATTCTTCCGGCCGATCGCACGATCGCGGCGCTCCACGCCTGGCTCTCGCCCCTCCCTCCGGAGGGCGCCTCGGCGATCGTGCACCGCGACACGGCGCACGCGCCCGAGCTCGCCGAACAGCAGGGTGTCGCCTCGGCCCGGCTGCTCCAGAACCGCATCGTGGACCGCATCGTCGCAGAGCACCCCGACGCCGCAGAGGAGGCGGTGGCCTTCTGCCGGCGCATGGGCGACGCGATCGCGCAGGAGATCGCCGCGCTGCAGCTCATGCAGCCCGACCGTCGCCGGGTGGGGCGCCACGACCGCTATCGCAGTCTGGGGTGGTGATCCCGGCCCGCCCCGCCGCGGACCGAGCTGCGCTCCGGTGGCCCAGCGCAGCGCGGCGGCGTCGACACCCGGCGCCAGGCCTCGGATCTCGACTCACCCCGCTCGCGCAATCGGCGGAGCGGGCCCGTGGCCCCGCGAACGGAGCGAGTCGAAAGCAGCCCTTCGGCCCGTGCGGCTACTCGAGCAGGTCGGCGACCGATCCGAGCACCTCGTCGGGCCGGAAGGGGAAGCGCTCGATCTCGGCGCGATCCGAGATCCCGGTCATCACGAGCACCGTGTGCAGCCCGGCCTCCATGCCCGCGACCACGTCGGTGTCCATGCGATCCCCGATCATGCCCGTGTTGTGGGAGTGCGCGCCGATCCGGTTGAGCGCCGAGCGGAACATCATGGGGTTGGGCTTGCCCACGATGTAGGGCGTCTTTCCCGTCGCCTCGGTGATGAGCGCGTTGATGGCGCCGGTGGCGGGCAGCGGCCCCTCGGCGCTCGGCCCGGTCGCGTCGGGGTTGGTCGAGATGAACCGGGCGCCGCCGATGATGAGCCGGATCGCCTTGGTGATCGCCTCGAACGAGTAGTTGCGGGTCTCGCCGACCACGACGAAATCGGGGTTCGACTCCGTCATCACGTATCCGGCATCGTGGAGGGCAGTCAGGATCCCGGCCTCGCCGATCACGAAGGCCGAGCCGCCCGGCTGCTGCTGCTTGAGGAACGCCGCGGTGGCGAGCGCGCTCGTCCAGATGCGGTCCTCCGGCACCTCGATGCCCGAGGCGGCGAGGCGCGCGCTGAGGTCGCGGGCCGTGAAGATCGAGTTGTTGGTGAGCACCAGGTACGGCACCTCCTGGTCCCGCCAGAGCTGGAGCAGCTCGGCGGCACCGGGGATCGCACGGTTCTCGTGCACCAGCACGCCGTCCATGTCCGTGAGCCAGCACTCGATCTCTCGACGGCGCTGCGGGATCTCGATCTCGGTCATGCCCCCAGCGTAGTGCCGCCGTGTGAACGCGCGGTTTCGCGGGCGCCGCTCCTGCACCTCCGCCGTCGATCCGAAGTGGGAGTCGCGTTCTGCCGCTTCCTCATGAGGGATGCGGCAGAACGAGACTCCCACTTCTGGTGTGGGGTGCGGCGCCCGGGGGGGCGAGGCCAAACCGGTCATCCTGCGCGAGCGGAGCGAGTCGCAGGATCCACGCTCTGGTGGATCCAGCGACTGCTGCGCTCGCTCCGAGCGGGATGACGGGACGATCGACGAGGTCTCGGGCGCGGGGATGAGCCGGCGGGGAACGGGCACTGGAGCGTGTCGGAGGGTGCTGGCACACTGGAGGCATGCACGAGAGAGCGGGACGGCCGGCACAGCAGCAAGACCTCATCGACGTCGACGCGCTGCTCGCGGCGTACACCGAGGTGGTGCCGGATCCCGCGGATCCCGCGCAGCGCGTCGTGTTCGGCACCTCCGGCCACCGGGGCTCCTCGCTGCGGGGCTCCTTCAACGAGGCGCACATCGTCGCGATCAGCGCGGCCATCGCCGAGTACCGCGCGGCTCAGGGGATCCGCGGCCCGCTGTTCATCGGTGCCGACACGCACGCCCTCTCCTCTCCGGCCGAGCACACGGCCCGTGAGGTGCTCTCGGGGGCCGGGGTGCACGTGCTCGCGAAGTCGGGCAGCGGGGACGAGCTCTTCGTGCCGACCCCGGCAGTGAGCCACGCGATCCTCACCCACAACCGCGACCGCGCCGCCGACGATCCCGAGCGCGCCGACGGCATCGTCGTCACTCCCAGCCACAACCCGCCCGCCGACGGCGGATTCAAGTACAACCCGCCGCACGGCGGGCCGGCCGGCTCCGAGGCCACCGATCGGATCGCGGCGCGCGCCAACGAGCTGCTGGCGAGCGGCGTCGACGCGATTCCGCGCGCCTCGGAGGACGGAATCGGAGGCGTGCCGGTGGGTCGCTACGACTTCCTCGGCGAGTATGTCGAGTCGCTCGGCGAGGTCATCGACCTCGCGGCGATCCGGCAGGCCGGGGTGCGCATCGCGGCGCACCCGCTCGGAGGCGCGAGCGCGGCCTACTGGGCCGCGATCCGGGATCGCCACGGGCTCGATCTCACGGTGCTGGGCCCCGGCGTGGATCCGCAGTGGGGATTCATGCACCTCGACTGGGACGGCAGCATCCGCATGGACCCCTCCTCGCGGCACGTCATGGCGACCGTCGAGGAGTACCAGCGCCTCTACCCGCTCGTCACCGGCAACGACGCCGACGCCGACCGGCACGGCATCGTCACCTCCGACGGCGGGCTCATGAACCCCAACCACTACCTCGCGGTGGCGATCGACTATTTGCTCGGGCACCGCCCCGACTGGCCCGCGGCCGCCGGAGTGGGCAAGACCCTCGTCTCATCCGTGCTCATCGATCGCGTGGTCGCCGCGCACGGACGCGAGCTGCTCGAGGTGCCCGTGGGCTTCAAGTGGTTCGTGCCGGGTCTCTCGGACGGAAGCCTCGTCTTCGGCGGGGAGGAGAGCGCGGGTGCGTCGTTCCAGCGCTTCGACGGCTCTGCCTGGAGCACCGATAAGGACGGGATCCTGCTCGCGCTGCTCGCTGCGGAGATCCTTGCCGTCACCGGTCAGTCGCCGTCCGAGCGATACCGCGAACTGACCGAGCGCTTCGGCGCACCCGCTTACGCCCGCCTCGACTCGGCGGCGACGCCGGAGCAGAAGGCGCGGCTCGGGGCTCTCTCGCCCGATGACGTGACCGACACCGAGCTCGCCGGTGATCCGATCACCGCGATCCTCACCGCGGCGCCGGGCAACGGCGCACCCATCGGAGGGCTGAAGGTGCAGACCGAGCACGCCTGGTTCGCGGCGCGCCCCTCGGGCACCGAGGACGTGCTGAAGATCTACGCCGAGTCGCTCCGCGGGCAGGAGCACCTGGCCGAGGTGCAGGAGGCGGCGCAGGCGCTCGTCGCGCGGGTGCTCGCCCCCTGAGCCCCTTGTGCCTGCTCGAGGGGCCGACTCAACGAGGTCGGGGCGTCGGGGACCTGAGGCGGCACGTTCGCGGAGGAGAGTTGTGCGACGCGCATGCACATCTCGATGACGCGATGTCGTGCTGCAGCAGCTCCCCGACGCCCCGACCGGGCGCACGAACGAGTACGCTGGTGCCCATGCCCGAGACGCCCGCCGCCACCCGCCGCTACTCCTACCTGGGGCCGGCGGGGACGTTTACCGAGGCCGCCCTCAAACAGGTACCCGAGGCCGTGGGGCAGGAGTGGAACCCCGTCACGAATCTCGGCGAGGCGCTCGGCGACGTGATCTCCGGCTTCAGCGATGCTGCGATGATCGCGATCGAGAACTCGATCGACGGCGGCGTCACCGTGGCGCAGGACGCGCTGGCCACGATTCCGGGGCTGCGGATCGTCGGCGAGTACCTCGTGCCGGTGCGCTTCGTGCTCGTGGCGCGACCCGGCACGAGGCTGGAGGACATCGCGGTGGTGACGGGCCACCCCGTCGCATACGGCCAGTGCCGTGCCTGGCTCGACGATCAGGTGCCGCGGCACCGCCACCTCCCGGCCACCTCCAACGTGCAGGCGGCGGCGGATCTCTTCGACCCCGAGAAGCGTATCGACGCGGCCATCGCGCCCCCCGGCATCGAGGCGCACTACGACGTCGAAGTGCTCGCCGAGGGGATCGCCGAGAATCCGGATGCCGTCACCCGCTTCGTGCTCGTCAGCCGCACCGCGCCGGTGGGCGAGCCCACGGGTGCCGACAAGACTTCGCTCATCGTGGAGCTTCCCGAGGATCGTGCGGGCGCGCTGCTCGAGCTGCTCGAGCAGTTCGCGACCCGCGGCGTCAACCTCACCCTGCTCGCCTCGCGCCCCATCGGCGACCGCATGGGGCGCTACCGCTTCGTCATCGACGCCGAGGGGCACATCAAGGACGAACGCGTGGCCGACGCCCTGCTCGGCGTGAAGCGCTTCAGCCCCGGGGTCGTCTTCCTCGGTTCGTACCCGCGCGCCGACCGGGTAGCCGCGACGATCCGGGACGCCCATGACGACGACACCTTCCGGGACGCCCGAGACTGGCTGCGCGGGGTCATCACCGGAGTCGATCACTCGGAGTGACCCGACCGGCCCCGAACGGGGGCTGGTCCGGGCCCCGCGTCTCCAGCCGGCGCGGGCCGGCGGCGCGGGCCGGTGGCGCGGGCCGGCGGCTCAGGCAGGTGGAGTGGCCCGGTTGCTCAGGCAGGTGGAGCGGCGCTGTTGAGCGGCCCGACAGCAGGGGACCACGGCTCACACGCGGGGCGACCACTCGGGCAGCACCCGCACGGTGAGCGCCCCCGGATCCACCTCGCCCCGAGCCGCCACGGCGAGACCGAAGTCGTCGCCGTCGAGTTGGATCGGCTCGGGCCGGGGCACCGCGAGCGCATACCTGGTGGCGCGCGTGTAGCTGACGCTCTTCGTGTCGTTGACGAGGTCGATGATGCGGCGCCCGGCCTTCGACTTGCGCAGCACCCCGTTCTCCCAGCCGATCTTGTTCCAGATGCGCAGCCACGAGAACGCGCCGAGCGGCCGCAGCGCCACCACGTCGAGCTTGCCGTCGTCGATCTCCGCATCCGGGATCAGCAGCACGCCGCCGGGCATCAGCCCGCAGTTGCCGATCATCACCGTGTAGACGGAGAGCGGCTTCACCGGTGCGCCGTCGACCGAGTAGTGGATCTGCAGCGGGCGGTCGGTGAGCATGGTGCGCACTCCCGCATCGACGTAGGCCAGCCACCCCAGGCGCTTCTTGAGCGTGGCCTTCGTCGCCGAGATGGTGCGAGCGTCGAGGCCCATGCCCGCCAGCACCAGGAAGACGTGCTCGCTCTCCGACGCGTCCTCGCGCACGATCTTCAGCACGCCGAGGTCGATCCGGCGATTGGCGCCGACGAAGGCCGCCCGAACGCTCTCGTCGAAGCGCCCGAGCGGCACGCCGAGGTTGCGGGCGAGCAGGTTGCCGGTGCCCTGCGGCACGATCGCGAGCGGCGTGCGGCTGCCCCGCAGCACCTCGGAGACGGCGCGGACCGTTCCGTCCCCGCCGCTCGCGAGAACGACGCTCGCGCCGTCGGCGATCGCGCTGCGGGCGGCCGCGATCCCCGCGTCGTCGGCCGACGTCTCGTACCATCGCGTCGGAGCCCAGCCGGACTGGCGCTCGCGGAACGCCACCGCGGTGCGCAGCGCCGGGAGATCCGTCTTGAGCGGGTGGTAGACCACGGCAGCGCTCGGCAGGTGTCGCGCGGGAGTGCTGGGCATGGGATCCAGCGTAGCGGCCGACGTTCGTGCAGGAGATGCGCGTTCATGCAGGACGAGAGCGGCGAAACGCTCCTGCGCGATCGGTTTTGTCCTGCGTGAGCGGCGGCTCTCGCCGGCGCGAGCGGCGGTTCGCCGCCCGGGCGCGGTACAGACGGGCACCGCTAAGCTGGGAGCCGTGATCGATCCAGTACTGCTCCGCACCGATCCCGAGGCCGTCAAGCGCTCCCAGCGAGCGCGTGGAAACGATGAGGCCGTGGTGGACGAGGCGCTCGCCGCCGACACCGCCCGTCGTTCGGCGCTGACGGAGTTCGAGACGCTGCGCGCCGAGCAGAAGGAGTTCGGCGCGCGCGTGAAGGCCGCGCCCAAGGACGAGAAGCCGGCGCTCATCGCCCAGGCGCAGCAGCTCGCCGCCTCGGTGAAGGCTGCCGAGGCCCGCGCCAAGGAGGCCGAGGCCGCGCTCGAGGCCGTCGCGATGCGCATCGAGAACATCGTCGTCGCGGGGGTGCCCTCGGGCGGCGAGGAGAACTTCGTCACGCTGCGCGAGGTCGGCTCGAAGCCGGAGTTCGACTTCGAGGCGCGGGATCACCTGGAGCTGGGCGAGATGCTCGGCGCCATCGACATGGAGCGCGGCGCGAAGGTGTCGGGAGCGCGGTTCTACTTCCTGCGCGGCGTGGGCGCGCGGCTCGAGCTGGCACTCATGAACCTGGCGCTGGATCGGGCGCTCGCGCACGGCTTCACCCCGCTCATCACGCCCACGCTCGTGAAGCCGGAGATCATGCAGGGCACGGGCTTCCTGGGAGAGCACGCCGACGAGGTCTACCATCTGCCGGCTCAGGATCTGTTCCTCACCGGCACGAGCGAGGTGGCCCTTGCGGGCTACCACGCCGACGAGATCCTCGACCTGTCGCGCGGGCCGGTGCGCTACGCGGGCTGGTCCACGTGCTATCGCAGCGAGGCCGGTTCGCACGGCAAGGACACGCGAGGGATCCTGCGCGTGCACCAGTTCAACAAGCTCGAGATGTTCGTCTACACCACGCCTGAGGAAGCCGAGGCCGAGCACGACCGTCTGGTCGCATGGCAGGAGGAGATGCTGCAGGCGCTGGGGCTGCACTATCGCGTGATCGACGTGGCCGCGGGGGATCTGGGATCGAGCGCGGCGCGCAAGTTCGACATCGAGGCCTGGGTGCCCACCCAGGGCGCCTACCGCGAGCTCACCTCCACGTCCAACTGCACCACGTACCAGTCCCGCCGTCTCGCGACGCGCTTCCGCACGGAGTCGGGCAAGACCGCGCCGGTCGCGACGCTGAACGGCACACTCGCGACCACGAGGTGGCTGGTGGCGATCCTCGAGACCCATCAGCGCGCCGACGGCAGCGTCGTGGTGCCCGAGGCGCTGCGTCCGTACCTGGGCGGGCTCGAGACCCTGACTCCGGAGGCCTGAGCGCATGGCGAATACCGTCTCCGCCGCAGAGCGGCACCTCATCGCGCTCGACCTCGACGGCACCGTGCTGCACCACGGGTTCGCCGGCGCCGGCGACGATCCCGAATCGGGGCACATCGACCCCGAGCTCGGCGACGCGATCCGCGCGCTGCACGATGCCGGCCACGAGGTCGTCATCGCGACGGGCCGCTCCGTCGACGCGACGCTGCCGATCGTCGAGCAGCTGCGGATCCGCCCCGAGTGGATCGTTGCGGCCAACGGCGCGGTGACGCTGCGCCGGGATCCGCTCGCGCATCGCGCCTACCGGCGCGAGTACGTCGAGGCCTTCGACCCGAGCGACGCGCTCGTCAAGATCCGCACGCAGCTCGTCACCGCCCGCTTCGCGGTCGAGCTGGCCGACGGCGGCTTCCTGTACACCGACACGATTCCCACGGGCACGCTGCCGTCGCGGCAGCGCCGCGTGCGCTTCGAGGAGCTGCTGGGCGTGCAGGCCTCGCGCGTGGTCGTGGTGTCGCCCGATCACCGGCTCGAGGAGTTCCTGGACGCGGTCGAGACCCTCGGGCTCACGCACGTCTCGTACGCCGTGGGCAGCACGTCGTGGCTCGACATCGCACCCGACGGCGTGACGAAGGCGAGTGCGCTCGAGGTGATCGCGGAGAAGGTCGGCATCGACGACTCCCGGATCTTCGCGGCGGGCGACGGGCGCAACGACATCGACATGCTGCGCTGGGCGGCGCGTCGCGGCGACGCGGTGGCGATGGGGCAGGCCGTGCCTGAGGTGCAGGCCGCGGCGGGCCGCGTCACCGGCACGATCGAGGAGGTCGGCCTGCTCACCGCGCTGCGCGAGCGCTTCGCCTGGTTGTGATCCCGCGCGAACCTCTGAGTATGGAGCGCCGTGGTCACCCGTGCGGCTCCCGGGCCCCGCGTCGCGCGCCAGTTGTTGTGACCTCAACCGGCGCGAGGTGACAACAACTGACGCGCGAAACCCTTGGGCAGCCGTGGGGCCGACAGCGGCGCGGGTCGGGTGGCGTGGGATCGCGCCACCGCCGCTTTGCTAAGCTCGACGGCGGAGGGTTGTCCGAGCGGCCGAAGGAACTTGTCTTGAAAACAAGCATGCAGTAACCCTGCATCAGGGGTTCAAATCCCCTACCCTCCGCCAAAACCCCACCGCTGAGCGGTGGGGTTTTCGTGTTGCGCCTCGCCCCACCGACCCTCGACAGGCGAGAAACGGGGGCGAAACGGGGGAATCTCCCTCGTTTTCCGCCACTCGGCCGAGGCTGTGGGGCCTGAGGGAACCATCGCGGTGGGCAGGTTGAGACCGCATCGTGGTCGAGCGGGCGGAGTCCGTGTTGCGGTGCAACGGCTGAGCCCTTCCCGGGTGCAGACAGCCGGGAAGGGCTCAGGAGGTGGGGCGGTCTCGCCCGGTGCCTCAGGCGCTCGCGAGCTGCGGCGCGGCGGATCCGGATCCCGCGCTGGAGCCGGATCCCGCGCCGGAGCCGGATCCCGCGGCGGATCCGGCTCCCGCACTGGAGCCGGCCGCTCCGGCGGCTCCTGACGAATCCGCAGCCGATCCGGCCCGAGCCGGCAGGCCGCCCGCGGGAATCGAGTCGCCGTCGTAGGCGAGATACCCGCGCTGGATCTCGATCTTGTCGGCGATGAATTTGGCGTCGTGCCACACGCCCCAGATGAAGGTGGAGCCGCGGTGCGACTGCCAGGGCAGGCCGAGGAAGTACACGCCGGGCTCGGTCGAGACGCCGCGTTCGTGCTGCGGGCGGCCGTGCTCGTCGAGGGCGTCGACCTGCAGCCAGCCGTAGTCGACGCGGAAGCCGGTGGCCCAGACGATCGAGGTGATGCCCGCCGCGGCGAGATCGAGTTCGAGGATCGGATCCGCGGCACACGCGGGGAGCGGGCCGAGGTCGCGTGCTTCCGGTTCCTCGGGCAGGTCGATGCCCATGCGCGCGACGTAGGCGTCGGCCTCGTCGAGGATCGAGAGGTAGTTCTCGTCGCCCCGACGCAGGTTCTGCTCCAGGTCAGAGCCGAAGCGCATCACGCCGTCGGCGTAGGCGTTGGCGCGGCCCACAAGGGTAATGCCGTCCGCCGCGAGATCGCGGAAGTCGATGGTTTGGCCGCCGTTCGCGCCGCTCACCGCGATCGTGACATGCTCGGCCCCCTCGGCCGGCGTGGACTTCTCCCACAGCCCGAGCGTGCCGAGCCACCACACGAAGCTGCGGTTGCGGTAACGCTGCGGCGGGCGATCGTGCGGGCCGACCGCGAGAAAGACCTCCCGCCCCGCTTGGCGCAGCTCGTCGGCGATCTGCACCCCCGAGGATCCCGCGCCGACGACGAGTACGGCTCCCTCAGGCAGCTGCTGCGGATTGCGGTAGTGGCTGGAGTGGATCTGCTGCACATCGGCGCCCGCGGGCACGATCGGCGGCACCGACGGCAGCTGGAAGGCGCCGGTCGCCGCGACGACGTACCGGGCCTCGACGGGACCCGCGCTGGTCTGCGCCACGAAGCCGCCGCGGCCCTCGTTGCGGCGCACCGAGGCCACCTCGACACCGGTGCGGATCGGCAGTCCGAACGTCTCGGCGTAGGCCTCGAAGTAGGCCGCGACGCGCTCCTTCGGAGCGAACTCGTCGGGGTCGACGTCGTCGAACTCGAGTCCCGGGAAGCGATCGTGCCAGGCAGGGCCGTTGGCGACCAGCGAGTCCCAGCGCTCGGAGCGCCAGCGCTCCGCGATGCGGTTGCGCTCGAGGACGACGTGGGGGATGCCGCGTGCGGTCAGGTGCTCGCTCATGGCGACCCCGGCCTGGCCGGCGCCGACGACGAGGACCTCGGTGACCTCGGCTTCTGGGCTGGACATAGTTCTTCTCCACTCGGATGGCTCGATGGCGAGGAGCGGTCCGGCGTGCCCGCCGGGATCCGCGCCGGGGATGAGAACCACCTCATCCCGCTGCCCCCAGCAAACCCCAGGAAGTGCCGGCAAGGCCAATATGGATTCGCGGTCCACTGCATCTACTGGAAAGATGCAGCCATCGAACTGGATCGCTTTCATGCATGTATGTGGAGCTCATCAGCTCGCGCGTGTGGATCCTGACTGCGTTCGCTGCGCTCTCTGCGCGCAGGATGACGCGTGGGGCTGCCCGGTCATCCTGCGTGAGCGGAGCGAATCGCAGGATCCACTCGACGGGCGGTTCGCGCGGGCGGCGCCGCCCCGTCATCCTGCGCGAGCGGAGCGAATCGCAGGATCCACTCGACGGGCGGTTCGCGCGGGCGGCGCCGCCCCGTCATCCTGCGTGAGCGGAGCGAATCGCAGGATCCACTCGACGGGTGCGGGCGGCGCTGCAGGCGCGGGTGCGGGCGGCGGGGGCGGCGCTGCGGGCGCGGGCGCGGGCGCGTGAGGGGGCCCGCGCTCAGGGCAGCGGGTCGGCGAGCAGCTCGCGCACCGCGGCCTCGACCGCCCGCGCCCGCGCAGAGCGCCGAGACTGCGCGAGCGACGAGACCGCGACGCTGAGGCTCGGCACGGAGTCGGTGATCTCGATCGCGACGGTGCGCGCGCCGGTGTATGTCTGCTCGATGCGGGGCCGCTGATTGAGGATCGAGTAGCCTAGCCCGGCGGCGACCATCGAGCGCACCGTCTCGTAGCTCGAGCTGCGGTATTTGATCCGCGGGGTGATGCCCGCCTGCAGCAGGATCCCCTGGAAATAGGCGCTGCTGCTCGGCAGGTCGAGCAGCACGAACGGGTCCTCGGCGACGTCGGCCAGGGCGATCCGCTTGCGCGATGCGAGTCGGTGCTCGGTGTGGACGATGACGTGCGGGCGGAACTCGCCCACGATCTCCCGGTCGATGCCGTCGGCCTCGGTGAGGTCGTAGGTGATTGCGAGTTCGGCGCGACCGCCCCGCAGTGCGGCGATGCTCTCCTCGTGGTCGCCCTCGGTGACCGCGACCTCGAGTTCGGGGTGCCGTTGCTGCAGCGTGCTGATGAGCTGGGGGAGCAGGAAGGGTGCGAGCGTGTTGAAGCAGGCGACCGTGATCGAACCTCGCACGTCGCGCTGCTCGGCGCGGATCGTCTCGATCGTGTCGTTCAGGTGGTCGAAGAGCTGGTGCGAGTGCCGCAGCAGCGTCTCGCCGGCGGGGGTGAGCACGAGGCCCTTGGAGTGCTGCCGAATGAACAGGGGTGCGCCGAGGGCGCGCTCGAGCTGCGTGATCGCCGTCGACACCGCCGACTGCGCGACGTGGAGCTCCTGGCTGGCCGCGGTCATGTTGAGCGTCTTCGCGCACTCGGCGAAGTAGACCAGCTGAGTGAGTGTGATCGGGAATCGCTGCGGCACGGTCGTTCTCCCTGCGTCCGGTCCCGCTGCGGCGCCGCGCGCCGCGCCGCGCCGCAGGTGATCTGTTCAATAGATCGACTGGGTAACTTTTCTCTATTTTACAGATGCTGCTACCGCTCCCGAGAATGGTGCCACGAGAACACGATCATTCACCACTCGACGAGGAGGACCCCGTGGCCGAGACGACCCACGTGCGCCTGAGGAAGTTCAATACGCAGGAGACCTATCCCGAGCAGAACCTCGACAACGACCTCTGCCAGGCGGTCGTGGCGAACGGCGTCGTGTACCTCCGCGGGCAGATCGGGCAGGATCTCGACACCCGCGAGTCGGTGGGGATCGGCGACGTGACCGCTCAGACCGAGCAGGCCATGGCGAACATCAAGATGCTCCTCGAGGAGGCGGGCAGCCGTATCGAGGATATCGTCAAGGTGACCATCTACATCATCGACCCCCGATACCGCGAGGACGTGTATCGCACCGTCGGCAAGTGGCTGAAGGGCGTCTACCCGGTCTCGACCGGCATCGTGGTGCAGGCGCTCGCACGCCCCGAGTGGCTCGTCGAGATCGACGCCACGGCCGTCATCAGCGAGCGATAGGGATCGCGCCATGACCTTCTCCCTGATCCTGCGCGACCCGGAGACCGGCGAGTTCGGCTCGGCGATCTCCTCCTCCTCGCCCGCGGTCGCCGCGCGCTGCCTCAACCTCGCAGACGGCGTCGGCGGCGCCAACTCGCAGAACGTCACCGATCCGCGCCTAGGGCCGCAGCTGCTCGAGCGGCTGCGATCCGGAGCCACCGCCCAGCAGGCGATCGACGCCGTCGTGGCCGCGGCCGATCCCACCACCATCGACTACCGGCAGTTGCTGGTGCTCGACGGCTCCGGACGAGCCGCGGTCTACTCTGGCGGACGCGCGCTCGGCGTCTTCGGGTCGGCGACCCGGGAGAACGCGGTCGCGGGCGGCAACATGCTCGCGAGCCTCGACGTGCTCGACGCGCTCGTGGACACCGCGCTGTCGGCGAAGGGCCGTATCGAGGAGCGTCTGTACGCCGCGCTGCAGGCGGCGATGGTCGCGGGCGGCGAGGAGGGCCCCGTGCACTCGGCCGGCATCTCCGTGGTGGCCGACGCCGGCTGGCGGGTCACCGACCTGCGCGTCGACTGGGTCGACGAGGATCCGATCGGCGCCCTCGGCCGGGTGCTGGAGGCGTGGCTGCCCCAGCGCGACGACTACGTCGACCGCGGCATCGATCCCTCGGCCGCCCCGTCATACGGGGTGCCCGGCGATGAGTGACGCGCTGAAGCGCCGCATCGCCGAGCGCAGGGAGCAGGTGGATCGCGAACTCGTGGCGCTGTCGAACCGGCTGCACGCCGATCCCGAGCTCGGCTGGCAGGAGCATCGCTCGTCAGCCGCGGTCGCGGAGCTGCTCACCGCGCACGGATTCGCGGTCGAGCAGCCCTACCTGGGGCTCGAGACCGCGTTCCGAGCGGTGGCAGGCGCGGGATCCGGATCCGCCGGTCCCCGGTTCACCGTCGGGTTCCTCGCCGAGTACGACGCTCTGCCGGGGCTCGGCCACGCCTGCGGGCACAACCTCATCTCCGCGATGTCCGCGGGCGGCGCCATCGCGCTCGCCGTCGTCGCCGACGAGCTCGGCATCGCCGTCGAGGTGATCGGCACCCCGGCGGAGGAGGGCGGCGGCGGCAAGATCGAGCTGCTCGAGCGCGGGGCGTTCCAGGATCTCGACTTCGCCCTCATGGCGCACCCGGCTCCGGTCGACGTGGCCGAGGCGCGGCCCTTCGCGGTGGCGCACTGGCACGTGCGGTACGACGGCCGTGCGGCTCACGCGGCGGCCTATCCCGAGCGCGGGATCAACGCCAACGACGCCTTCCTCGTCGCGCAGCTCGCGATCTCGCTGATGCGGCAGCAGCTGCCGGCGGGCGTGCGCGTGCACGGCGTGCAGACGCGCGGCGGCGAGGCTCCGAACGCGATCCCGGAGCGCACCGAGGGGCGCTGGTACGTGCGCGCCGAGACCACCGAGCAGCTGATCGAGCTCGAGGAGCGCGTGCTCAGGTGCTTCGAGGCGGGCGCGCTCGCGACGGGGGCGCGGCTGACCGTGACCCCCGAGAGCAAGCGCTACGCCGAGATGCGCACCGACGAGCACGCGCTCGCGTGCTACCGCGCGAACGCGATCGCGCTCGGCCGCGACTTCGACGTGGATCCGCAGGCCGCGACCATGAACCGCGCGTCCACCGACATGGGCAACGTCTCGCTCGTCGTCGACGCGATCCACCCCTACATCGGTGTCGGCGGCGAGGCGAGCAACCATCAGCCGGGCTTCGCCGCGGCCTGCGTCGGCCCCGTCGCCGAGCAGACGCTGCGCGACGGCGCGACCGCGCTGGCCTGGACGGCGCTCGATGTGGCGCTGCGCCGCACCGGCGGCGACGAGATCCCGAACCCCACGAAGAGAGGATAGGCATGTCCCGCAGTACAGAGGAGTGGAGGGCCGCCGCGGCGGCCCTCGAGTTCGACGGCCGCCCGGTGATCGGCGGCGCGCGCGTGGATGCGCGCTCCGGCGAGACCATCGAGAAGACGAACCCCGCGACGGGCGAGGTCATCTCCCGCATCCACGCCTGCGACGCGAGCGACGTCGACGCCGCCGTCGCCGCGGCGCGCGCGGCCTATGCATCGGGCGCCTGGTCGCGCGCCGGCGCCGGCTTCCGCCGCGAGCGGCTGCTCGAGTTCGCGCGGCTCATCGAGCAGCGCGCCGACGACTTCGCCCTCTACGACAGCCTCGACATGGGCAAACCGGTGCGCGAGTCGTCGACCATCGATGCGCCCGGATCCGCCGCCCTCTACCGCTTCTACGCCGAGGCGATCGAGAAGCGGGAGGACCTCATCCCCGTGACCCCGCCGGGGTCTACGGCGCTCGTGACCCGCGAGCCCCTCGGCGTCATCGGCGTGATCGTGGCCTGGAACTACCCGCTCGAGATCGCCACCTGGAAGCTCGCGCCGGCGCTGGCCGCCGGCAACACGGTCGTGGTGAAGCCGCCCGTCGAGGCCTCGCACTCGACGCTGCTGCTCGCCGAGCTGGCGATCGAGGCGGGCATTCCGGCCGGCGTGCTCAACGTGGTGACGGGCCGCGGATCGACGGTGGGCCGGGCCCTCGGCCTGCACGAGGACGTCGACATGCTGGCCTTCACCGGGTCGACGGAGGTGGCGAAGCAGCTGCAGCAGTACGCGGGGCAGTCGAACATGAAGCGCCTCGCGCTCGAGGCCGGCGGCAAGAGCGCGAACCTGGTCTTCGCCGACTGCGACGACCTGCGGCTCGCCGCCGAGAAAGCGGCGTTCGGCAGCTTCTACAATCAGGGCGAGGTCTGCTCGGCCAACTCGCGCATCTTCGTCGAGCGCGAGGTCTACGAGGAGTTCCTGCGCCTCTACGCGGAGGCGGCGCAGGCGTATGCGCCGGGGGATCCGCTCGATCCCGAGTGCGGGATCGGCGCGCTCGTCTCCGAGGCCCACGCCGATACAGTGTGGGCGACGATCGAGAACGCGCGCCGCGACGGCACGATCTACGCCGGGGGATCCCGTCCCGACATCGGGGGATCCCGGGCCTTCATCGAGCCCACGATCGTCACCGACGTGCCGGCCGACCACGAGGTGCACACCCGCGAGATCTTCGGCCCGGTGGCCGTCGTGACGCCCTTCGACACCGAGGACGAGGCGATCGCGCGTGCGAACGAGACCCCGTTCGGCCTGGCGGCTTCGCTGTGGACCGGCAGCCTATCGCGGGCGCACCGGGTCTCTTCGCGGCTGGTGGCGGGCACGGTGTCGGTGAACACGGTCGACGCGCTGGGCTTCACCACGCCGTTCGGCGGGTTCAAGCAGTCGGGCTTCGGGCGGGATCTCTCGGTGCACGCGCTCGAGAACTACACCGACTACAAGACCACCTGGATGCAGTGGGGCTGAGCGCTCCTCGGTGAGGCGGCTTTCGCTCCGGGGGCGCCGTTCGCTGATTGAGCGAGCCCCGGCGGGTCGCCCCGCGCCCCTCTTCGCGCGTCAGTAGGTGTCACTAAACCTCGGTTTTGCCGACACCTACTGACGCGCGAAGAGGGGTGGGTTCGCTCGGCCGGCAGGGTGGGTTCGCTCGACCGGCAGGGTGGGTTCGCTCGACCGGCGGGGTGGGTTCGCTCGACCGGCGGGGTGCGTTCGCTCGACCGGCGGGGCGTGCTCGCAGCGCAGGTCCGAGGCCGTTCTCGCACACCCATCTCGATCTGATTTCCAGATGAACAAGACAGATTTTCACTATTTTACAGATATTTCGACCGGTGTGACGATGAATGGACAACGGCTCCGTCGCCCAGTCAGAGCCGACTGAGAGGACACGAAGGAATCATGACTCTGCAGCAAGACACCATCGACCTGGCCGACGTGGCAGTTGCGGCTCCGAGCGGTCTCGCGGAGATCGCAAAGCGTCACCTGGTGATGAATTTCACCCCCGCGAGCAAGTACCGCGACGACGAGCTCCCGGTGTTCGTGCGCGGCGAGCACTGCTCGGTGTTCGACGAGAACGGCCGCCGCTTCTTCGACGGCCTCGCCGGGCTGTTCTGCGTGCAGCTCGGGTACACCCACGGCGCCGAGGTGGGCGACGCGGTGCGCGAGCAGCTCGCCGCCCTGCCCTATCAGACCACGTGGAGCGTCACGCATCCGCCGGCGGCGCTGCTCGCCCAGAAGATCGCGCAGCTCGCTCCCGGCGACCTCAACCGCGTCTTCTTCGCCTCGGGCGGCGGGGAGTCGAACGAGGCGGCGATCAAGCTCGCCCGCCAGTACCAGCAGACCATCGGCCAGGGCAGCCGCCACAAGTTCATCGCCCGCCGCGTCGCCTACCACGGCACCAGCTTCGGCGCGATGTCGCTCAACGGCATGACGGCGGTGCGCTCCATGTTCGAGCCGCTCATGTCGGGCGTGCGCCACACGCACAACACGAAGCGCTACCGCCGCCCGGAGGGCGAGACGCCCGAGCAGACGACCGCGTTTCTGCTCGGCGAGCTCGAGTCCCTCATCGTGCAGGAGGGCCCGGATACGATCGCGGCGATCATCATGGAGCCGCTGCAGAACGCGGGCGGCAGCCTCACGCCCCCGACGCCCGAGTACTTCGCCGGCGTGCGCGCCCTCTGCGACACGTATGGGATCCTCATGATCGCCGATGAGGTCATCACCGGTTTCGGGCGACTGGGCAGCTGGTTCGGTTCGCAGCACTACGGCTTCCAGCCCGACATGATCGTGTTCGCGAAGGGCATCGCCTCGGCGTACATGCCGCTCGGCGGCGTGATCGCGAGCGACCGGATCATCGAGACGGTGCTCGACGGCCCGGTCGGCATGTTCAACCACGCGCTCACCTACGGCGGCCACCCGGTCGCCTGCGCGGCGGCGCTCAAGAACCTCGAGATCATGGAGCGCGAGGGCGTCGTCGAGAACGTCGCCGAGCTGAGCCCGTACCTCGAGCAGCAGCTCGCCGCGGTCGCGCAGAAGCACGCGGGGATCGTCGGCGACTTCCGCGGAGACGGCTTCCACCGCAGCTTCGAGCTCGTGACGGACCATGCGGCGAAGCGCTGGCAGGCCGAGCCGATCAGCGCCGGCGACTTCGTGGGCGAGCATCTCTCCCCGGCGCTCGCCGAGGTAGGCCTCATCTGCCGCGTCGCCATCGACGCCGAGGGCAACCCGCTCGTGCAGGTCTCGCCGCCGCTCGTCATGACGCGCGCCGACATCGACGAGCTGGCAGATCTGCTGGACCGCGCGTTCACCATCGCGACGGAGCGCGCGGGCCTCTAGATCCCGTGCCGGAGACGTGGGGTGAGCCGACGTCTCCGGCGCACCGGCATCCCGCGCGGATGCTCAACCCCTCAATGGAGAGAGAACCATGTCACACGAACCCCCCGTCGTCACGAAGAGCTTCCTGCAGTTCGAGCAAGAGCACATCATGCCGATCCCCGAGAACAAGCGGACCGGCACCAACTGGTCGATCTTCGCCATCTGGGTGAGTCTGAACATGATGCCGCTCGCCGTCGTCACCGGGGCCGTCGCCAGCGGCTCCTACGGCCTCCCGGTCGGGTGGAGCATCCTCGCCATCGTGGCGGGCAACGTGATCGGCGCGTTCGGCGCCGCGCTGCACGCCGCGCAGGGCCCGCACCTCGGCGTGCCGCAGATGCTGCAGGCCAGGGCCCAGTTCGGCTACCTGGGTGCCAGCCTCTTCGCGCTCATCGCGTTCATCATGTTCATGGGCTTCTTCGCGAGCATCCTCATCGTCGCCAAGGACTCCCTGCTCGTGGTGCTGCCCGAGTTCGACGGCACGCTGGCGATCGTGCTCTTCGCGGTGATCGGGATCGTGCTCTGCGTCTTCGGCTACGATCTGCTGCGCAAGACCATGGTCTGGCTGTCGATCTTCATCGGCATCGCGGTCGCGGTCTCGATGGTCATGTTCTGGATGCAGCCCGAGATCGTCACCTCGCGCGACGACGCCGCCTTCAACCCCGAGGGCTTCTTCGCCATGCTCGCGATCGGCGTCGTGTGGCAGCTGGCGTACGCCCCCTACGTCTCCGACTACACCCGCTACCTGCCGAAGAAGACCGGTCCGAAGACCGCGTTCTGGAGCACCTACCTGGGGCTCATGCTGAGCTCGGTCTTCGTGATGTCCCTCGGCGTGCTGCTCGGCGCGGCCAATCCTGAGAACCCGCTCGCCGCGCTCGGCGACCACCTCGGTGCGATCGGCCTGATCGTGCTGCTCGTATTCGCCGTGAGCTCAGCACTCATCAATGGGGTGGAGCTCTACTCGGCGGTGATGAACGGGCTGACGGTGCTGCAGTCGAACTTCAGGGTGACCATCACCTCTCGGGTGCGGGTGTGGACGACCATCGCCTCGGGCACGCTCGCCACGGTGATCGCCGTGCTCGGCCAGGGCGACTTCATGCTGAACTTCGAGGCCTTCCTCACCCTGCTGCTCTACGTGCTCATCCCGTGGTCGGCGATCAACCTCGTGGACTACTTCATCGTGCACAAGGGCGAATACTCGATCGCCGACATGTTCATGCCCGACGGCGGCAGGTACGGCAAGTGGAACGCGGTCGGCCTGTGGAGCTACGCCATCGGTCTCGCGGCCCAGATCCCGTTCATGATCACGCCGCTCTTCACCGGCCCGTTCGCCGAGCCGCTGCAGTACATCGACATCGCCTGGCTCGTCGGATTCGCGGTCACGGCCGTCGTGTACCTCGCGCTCGTGCGGTCTTCCGCGAAGCGCAAGGTGCTGCAGGCGTAGCCCCGGGCTGAACCCGCTGCGCCCTCTCGATCCCTCACGGATCGAGAGGGCGCAGCCGTTTTCGGCGGCGACAACCGCGCCCCCCGCGACGCGCGTCAGTAGGTGCGGCCTCACCGCCGTTTTGGGGACATCTACTGACGCGCGAACAGGGGGGGGAGAGGATCGAGCGCCACTACTTCGCGTCGCCCGCGGCCGAGGCCTTCTGGGAGAAGTAGACCGGGATCAGGGACAGCAGGATCATCACGGTCGCGACGACGTTCACCTGATTCACCTCATTCGGCCGTGCCATCTGGTTCATGATCCACAGCGGCAGCGTCTCGACGCCGGGCGGGGCGGTGAAGATCGTGACGACGATCTCGTCGAAGGAGAGGGCGAAGGCCAGCAGACCGCCGGCGATGAACGCGCTGCGGAACTGCGGGAAGGTGACGAGCCGGAACGTTTGACCGATCCCGGCCCCGAGGTCCATCGACGCCTCCTCGAGATTCGGGTTCATGCGACGCAGACGCGCGATGACGTTGTTGAACACCATGACCACGCAGAACGTGGCGTGCGCGATGATCATGCCCCAGTAGCCCACGCTGATGCCCATGGGCTTCAGCACCTGATGGAAGGTGTTCGACAGCGCCACACCGGTGACGATTCCTGGCAGGGTGATGGGGAGCACGATGAGCAGGTTGACCGTGTGCTGTCCGAAGAACCTGAACCGCTGCAGGGCGAACGCTGCAAGGGTTCCCAGCAGCAGCGCGAACGCCGTGGCGACCAAGGCGACGATCACCGAGTTGAGCAGCGCCGCGTGCACCGCCGGGTTGACCAGCGCTTTGCCCCACCACTCGAGTGAGAACCCGGGGATCGGCCAGCCGGCGACCCGGCCCGAGTTGAACGAGTTCATGATGATCACGAACAGCGGGATGTACATGAACCCCAGCACGACGAGCGTGACGACGGCCAGCGCGATCCTGGTGCCTCGATTCAGACGAAGCATGTCGATCCTCCTATTGATTCTTGGAACTGCTGCAGCGGGCGCCGGGGCGGGTCTACAGGTTGTTCAGTGCGCCGGTGCGGCGCACCGCGGCGAGGTAGATGACCACCAGCACGATCGGCACGACCGAGAACGCGGCGGCGAGCGGCGGGTTGAGGTTGATGTTCTGCGCGATGATGCTGCCGATCATCTGCGTGGATCCGCCGACGTACATGGCCGCGATGTAGTCGCCGAGGCTGAGCGAGAAGGTGAACACCGAGCCGGCGATGAGCGAGGGCAGCAGCAACGGCGCGACCACCGTGCGGATGGTGCGGAAACCGCTGGCGCCGAGGTCGGAGGAGGCGTCGAAGAGGTTGGCAGGGATCTGGGACACCGCAGCATATACCGGGATCGCCATATACGGGAACCAGAGGTAGACGAGCGTGAGGATGACGGCGACGACGCCGAAGCCGGGCCCTTCGACCCCGACGGGCGAGAGCGACCAGTTGAAGAAGCCGTTCTCTGTCCAGACGAGCCGCATCGCGATGATCTTCACGAGATAACCGGCCCAGAGCGGGAGCGTGACGAGCACCGCGAGCAGCGCGCGCAGTCTGGGGCCCGCGATCTTCACCATGAAGACGGCCAGGGGAACGGAGAACACGGCGCAGATCACGGTCACGGCCAGCGCGATGCCGAGCGTGCGCATGGCGGTCGCGAAGTACGCGGGCACGCTGAAGAGCTGCTGGAAGTTCTCGAGGGTGAATCCGGGCTTGACCCGAGAGGTGAACGGGTCGGTCGTCCAGAAGGCCGTGATGAGCAGCAGCGCGAGCGACAGGATGTAGACGCCGACGAGCCAGGTCATGGGCAGCGTCAGCAGGGACGCCAGTCGGCCCTTCGGATGCCGGTAGAGCGCGGTGGAGAGCGGTTTGGGGCGGCGTTCGAGAACGGTCTGGGTGTTCACGGTGGGTCCTCGCTGACGGGTGATGCTGGTGCAGTGGGGTGGTGGGGGTGGCGGGGGTGGCGGGTGCGGGGGATCGGGGATGCGTTTCGGGTCATCCTGCGCGGAGTCGCAGGATCCATGCGGGTGGGGGGTGGCGGGTGCGGGGGATCGGGGATGCGTTTCGGGTCATCCTGCGCGAAGTCGCAGGATCCATGCGGGTGGGGGATCCTGCGACTCCGCGCTTCGCGCAGGATGACCTCTGAGCGCTCAACCGGCGGAGGGGGTTCTAGCCCTTCACCGTCGCCCAGGCGTTGGTCCAGTCCTGGTAGTTGGTGCACTGGACATCCGTGCGGCCGTCGAGGCACTGATCGATGGGGGTGGTCCAGAACCACACCTTCTCGAAGTACTCCTCGTTGGTCGCGTTGTAGTAGTCGCAGTGTTCGCGTGCCTCGTCGCTCGTCTCGCAGAACGCGCCGTTGGCCGGGGCCATGCCGAAGTTCATGGCGATCTGACCGTTCACCTCGGGCGAGCTGGTGTAGTCCATCCATGCGTACGCGCAGTTCGGGTGCTGCGCGTCGGCCGCGAGCATCCAGGCGTCCGACCAGCCCGTGGAGCCCTCCTCGGGCAGCACGCTCTTGAACTTCTCATCGCCGGTGGCCTTGCGCAGCACCTCCCACGAGGTGCCGACGACCGAGTTGCCGCCGGTGAACGAGGTGATGTTGGTGGCGGGGTTCCAGTACTCCGAGACCATGCCGTTCTGCTGCTTGAGCAGCTCGGTGGCCGCGGCGAGCTGCTCCTCGTCGAGCGCGTACGGGTTCTCGATCCCGAGCTCGGGCTGCGTTGCCATGAGGTAGATCGCGGCGTCGGCGATGTAGATCGGGCTGTCGTAGGCGGCGATCTTGCCGGCGTAGGGACTGTCGGCTTCCCAGACCACGTCCCAGCTGGTCGGCTCCTCGGTTACCTCGTCGCCGTTGTACTGCAGAATGTTGGCGCCGCGGCCGATGGGGATTCCGTAGACGTTGCCGTTGAGGGTGTCGTACAGCTGACCCTTCATGCCCTCGACGATGTCATCGCTGAAGTTCGGGATCAGCTCGGTGTTGAGCGGCTGGACGTTGCCGTCGACGATGAGGCGCAGGCTGGCGTCGCCCGAGGCGGAGACGAGATCGTATTCCCCGGTGCGCATGAGCTGGACGGCCTCGTCGCTGGTGGCGAATATCTTGCGGTTCACCGCGCAGCCGGTGTCGGCGGTGAACTGATCGGTCCACGCGGGCTCGACGAAGCCCGACCAGGCGAGGATGTTGACCTCGTCCTCGGTGTCGCCGAGCGCATCCAGCTGCGGCACATCGGGTACGTCGATCTGGAGCTCGCCCGGTGCGGCGTCGCCGCCGCTGGCGCAGCCGGAGAGCGCGAGCCCGAGCGCGGCCGCGAGCGCTGCGGGCGCGAGCAGGTACTTCTTGTTCATCATTACTCCTTCGTAGTGCGGGATAGCGGGTTCGAGTCGAAGCGCCGGGGTCAACCGGCCGCAGCCGGAACCGCGACCACGTGGTCGCGGGCGAAGCGCAGGCTCACTGCGTCGCCGCGCTGCACGCTCGGCGCGGTGTGCGGAGTGTGCGCGTTCTGCTGCTCGGAGATGAAGCGCACCCCGATCTCGGTCTCGACGAGGTAGCGGGTGTGGGCGCCGGCGTACACCGTCTCGAGCACACGGCCGGCGAGAGAGACGGCGCCGTCCGCGCTCGGGGCGCCGGGGGCGGCCAGCTGCACCCGCTCAGGGCGCACGCTGTGCGGGGCGGCATCGCCGAGCAGCGCGCGGGCGGTTTCGCCCGAGAGCAGATTGGTGATCCCGAGGAATCGTGCCACGAACTCGGTGCGGGGAAATTCGTACACCTCGCGCGGGCTGCCCACCTGCTCGATTCTGCCGTCGTTGAACACGGCCACGCGGTCCGAGAGCGTCAGCGCCTCCTCCTGGTCGTGCGTCACGAAGACGAACGTGATGCCCACGTCGCGCTGGATCTGCTTGAGCTCGAACTGCATCTGCTCGCGCAGCTGCTTGTCGAGCGCGCCGAGCGGCTCGTCGAGCAGCAGCACCTGGGGGCGGAGGATCAGGGCCCGTGCCAGCGCGATGCGCTGCCGCTGGCCGCCGGAGAGCTGGGACGGTCTGCGCTCGGCGACGTGCCCCAACCGCACCTGCTCGAGGGCCTCGGAGACGAGCCGAGCCCGCTCCGTCTTCGAGACGCCGCGTACCTTGAGTCCGTAGGCGACGTTCTCGGCGATGCTCAGATGCGGGAACAGCGCGTAGTCCTGGAAGACCGTGTTGACCGGGCGATCGAACGGGGCCGAGCGGGTCACGTCCTCCCCGTGCAGCAGGATCCTGCCGGCCGTGGGTTCCTCGAATCCGGCGATCATGCGGAGCACGGTCGTCTTGCCGGATCCCGAGGGGCCGAGCATGGAGAAGAACTCGCCGGCCCGGATGTCGATGTCGAGATCCTTCACCGCGACGAGGTCGCCGAACTGCTTGTGCACCCCCTGCACCGAGACTGCGATGTCGCCGTCGGTGCCGGCGGCGCGCTCCCCGGCGGGTGCGGCGGATGTGGTGTGAGGCATGGTGTCGATGCTCCTCAACGTCGTTGTCGGGCCAGTTCTTGAACTATAACATGCGGTTTTATAGGTTTAGGCGACGGTGGTGGATCGATCGTGTTACGTTTCGGTCACGGCGAGTTCCGGGGAATCCTCATGCGGCTCGTGTCAGACTCGAGCCACACCACAGAGGGGAGGAGCCGGTGAGCACGACCGTCGAACAGGCGCCTCCGAGCCGTCTGCGCGTCGCCGCTTTCTCTCCGATCGGGGAGGAGGGGCGCACCGAGCAGGTGGAGTCGCGGCTGATCCAAGCCATCTCGGTGGGGGCGTTCATCGAGGGGGAGCGGCTGCCCAGCGAGACCGAGCTCTCGGGTCTGCTCGGAGTCGCGGTGGTGACCGTGCGCGAGGCGCTCGGCACGCTGCGTCACCGAGGACTCATCGAGACGCGCCGCGGCCGCAACGGCGGCAGCTTCGTGCGCACGAGCCGCGGCGCGGTGGAGGAGGTGAACGCGCGGGCGCTCATGGCCATGCCGCGTGTGGCCCTCGCCGATCTCGGCGTGCACTACGAGGTGATCGCGAGCGCCTGCGCCGAGTACGCCTGCCTGCGCGCGACCCCTGAGGAGCTGGCGGTGGTGCAGCGACTGCTCGAGGAATCCCGGGATCTGGCGCCCGACGTCTGGCGACGCCGCGTCACCGAGGTGCAGCTCGAACTGGCCGCGCTCAGCCAGTCGGTGCGTCTCACCACCGAGCACGTGAGCGTGCAGACCGAGTTCACCCCGCTGCTCGCGCTGCAGGATCTGGACGAACGCGCGCGCATGGCCACCCACGATGCGCTCGTCGCTCAGACCGTCGCCACACGGGCCGGCGACATCCCTGCAGCGCGCTCCTCGGTGCGCGAGAGCATCCGCTCCTCGGTGCGCTGGCTGGTGGCCTTCCGCCGCGAGCTGCTCGCCGACCCTCGGGACGAGACGATTCGTGACACACTGGTGTCACGCCGGGCGGGCGGTGGACCCCGCGCCGGTCTCGACGAGGAGGGACGCGGGTGAGCACACGGGCGCTGCACGAGCTCGACACCGCGATGGACGCGGTCGACGAGTTCTTCGACGGCGTCTTCGCGCCCCTCGACGCGTGGCTGCCCGAGCTCACCGAGCGATTGGTGCGCGAGCTGCGGCAGGGCAGGCTCACGGGCGCGCAGCTCGCGGCGCTCGTCGAGCCCGATGCCCACCGCATCCTCGATGCGGTCGACCGGCCGCTCTACGGCGCCGGGTACTGCGCCAGCGAGCTCGTGGTCTCCGAGGGCAACCCGCTGGCGTGGTGGCAGGGGCCCGAGCGCAGCCTGCTGGCGTCCTCCACGTTCGGGCCCGGACAGGCCGCGATCGATCTCGTGCGCCTCGAGTGGTATCGGGTGCCGGAGGCCACCGGAGAGCGCCACATCGCCGGGCCCTTCGTCGACTACCTCTGTTCGAACGAGATCACGATCACCTCATCGATCCCGGTGATGCACGACGGGCGGTTCCTGGGGGTGATCTGCGCGGACGTGCTCGTGGCGTCGCTGGAGAATGCGCTGCTGCCGCGGCTATCCGGCGGCGCCGACGTCACCCTGGTCAACGCGGGCGGGCGGGTGGTCGTGTCGAGCGACGCCGGCTACGAGACGGGGGACCGGCTGCCGGCAGCGGATCGGCGCGCCGAGGGATCGGCGCGCTCGGTGAGTTCGCGGCGGTATCCGTTCTCGCTCATCGCCCGGGCCTGAGGCCGCGACGCCCATCTTCGGCGTCACGTGGGGCCGGCCTTGTGCGGTCATCCTGCGCGGCCGGAGGGAGTCGCAGGATCCATGGCACGCAGCGGTGGATCCTGCGACTTCGCGCAGGATGACCGGGTGGCGCGCAGGATGACCGGGTGGCGCTCAGGATGGCCGGGTGGCGTGCAGGATGGCCGGGTGGCGTGCAGGATGACCGGGTGGCGCGCAGGATGACCGGGTGGCGCGCAGGATGACCGGGTGGCGCCGGTCCCGGCTCAGAGCAGGTGGCCGCCCCCGGTCACCTTCATCCGGTTCACGAGGTTCTTGACGTCCTGGGCCCGGCTCTTGGACGTGACGAGCAGCACGTCGGCCGTGTCGACCACCACCACGTCCTCCACCCCCACGAGCGCCACGAGGCGGTCGCTCTCGGAGACCACGATGCCGCTCGACGCGTCCGAGAGCACCTGGGCCCCGTCGCCGAGCACGGCGAGGTCGCTGCCCCGGCCGCGCGTGAGCAGGTTGGCGACGGACGCGAAGTCGCCCACGTCGTCCCAGTCGAAGTGCGCGGCGACGCAGACCATCTTGCCCGCCGCCGCCGCGGGCTCGGCGACCGTGTAGTCGATCGCGATCTTCGGCAGCGCGGGCCACAGGCGCTCCCGCACCTCGGCGCCGCGCTCCGTGTTCCAGGTCGCAGCGATCTCGCGCAGCGAGCGGACCAGCTCGGGCTCGGCGAGTGCCATCTGGTCGAGCAGCACTGTCGCGCGGGCGATGAACATGCCCGCGTTCCAGAGGTAGCCGCCGTGCGCCAGGTACTCGCCCGCCTGCGCGGCGTCGGGCTTCTCGACGAACTCGGTCACGTCGTAGACGTCGAACGGGGCGAGGTCGCCGCGCGCGCGGCCGCAGGAGATGTAGCCGAAGCCGGTGGCCGGATGCGACGGGTGGATGCCGATGGTCGCGATGTACCCCTGGTCGGCGGCCTGCACCGCCGTCGTCACCGCGCGCTGGAAGAGCACGTCGCCGCGGATCACGTGATCGGCGGCGAAGGAGCCGAGGATCGCGTCGGGATCGCGCAGCTCCAGCAGAGCGGCGGCGAGACCGATCGCTGCGGAGGAGTCCTTCGGCTCGCTCTCGGTGATGAGGTTCTCGGACCGGAGCTCGGGCAGCTGGTCGACCACCGAGTCGCGGTGGGTCACCCCGGTCACCACCAGCACGCGCTCGGGAGGCGCGATGGGGGCGAGGCGATCCCACGTGGCCCGCAGCAGCGAGTCTCCCGAGCCGGTGAGATCGAGCAGGAACTTCGGGGCGTTGGCCCGCGACAGCGGCCACAGGCGGGAACCGACGCCGCCGGCCGGGATCACGCACGTGAAGCTCTCGAGTGCTGGGGTGCTGCTGCTCGCCTCGGTCATGCGATACAGACTACCTCCGCTGCGCGGGCCGGCGGGGTGGCGCCTGAGACGGAGGGCCGTTCCGCGCGCCCGCCGCGGCGCGGCCGGAGGTCATCAGAGGAATGAGTGCCGCGTGCGAACGCCGAGCGTGCCGAGGGCCTATCGGAATGGTGCCATAATGGGATGCGGCGGATTCTCAGCAACGCCCTGTGCGGAGTGCACTCGAGCGCGCTGGGTCCGCGTTGTCAGCCGGGGAGCAGGGCTCCTCGAAGCAGGACTAAGGAGGAAGCCCGTGTCAGCCCAAACGGCAGAGGTCGCACCCGCGGCGAAGCAGAAGAGCCGCCCGGGCGGTACGCTCTATCGCGGCAACGAGGGCATGTGGTCGTGGGTGCTGCACCGCATCACGGGCGTCGCCATCTTCTTCTTCCTCCTCGTGCACGTGCTCGATACCGCGCTCATCCGGGTCAGCCCCGAGGCGTACAACGCGGTGATGCACACCTACAAGACCCCGATCATGGGTCTCGGCGAGGCGGCGCTGGTCGCGGCGATCGTGTTCCACGCCTACAACGGCATCCGCATCATCCTCGTCGACTACTGGCGTAAGGGCGCGCAGTACCAGCGCGCGATGTTCTGGATCGTGATCGCGGCCTGGGCGATCACGATGGCCGGCTTCCTGCCGCGTCACCTGATGAACGTGTTCGGGCACTCGGCCTAGGGAGATCAAGACATGACGATGACGATTGAGGCTCCGCGCTCGAGCACCCCCGCGAAGAAGCGCACCAACTGGGAGAAGTGGGGCTGGATCTACATGCGCGTCTCCGGCGTGCTGCTCCTGGTGCTCGTCTTCGGGCACCTCGCATCCAACCTGCTGTTCACCGAGGGCGGCGTGCACGCCATCAACTTCGGCTTCGTGGCCGGCAAGCTGGCGAGCCCGTTCTGGCAGATCTGGGACACGCTGCTGCTGTGGCTCGCCCTCATCCACGGCGCCAACGGCATGCGCACGATCGTGAACGACTACGTCGAGCGCCCCGGTCTCGCGAAGACCTTCAAGGTGCTGCTGTTCCTCTCCGCGGCACTGCTGATCCTGCTCGGCACATTCGTGATCTACACGCTCGATCCGTGCCCCGCCGGCGCCGACCCCGCGCTCGTCGCCTCCTTCTGCACGGCCTCGTAGTCGGCGATCCGCGCGCATCGCAGGTTGTTTCGAATCGAAGAATAGGACTCTCGTGACCACAGACACCCATCAGGGCGAGGAAGTGACCGTCAAGGACGGCGTCATCTACCACCAGTTCGACGTCGTGATCGTCGGCGCGGGCGGCGCGGGCATGCGCGCGGCGATCGAGGCAGCGCCCAAGGCGAAGACCGCGGTCATCACCAAGCTCTACCCCACCCGTTCGCACACCGGCGCAGCGCAGGGCGGCATGGCCGCGGCGCTCGCCAATGTCGAAGAGGACAACTGGGAGTGGCACACCTTCGACACCGTCAAGGGCGGTGACTACCTCGTCGACCAGGACGCTGCCGAGATCCTCGCCCGGGAGGCGATCGACGCGGTCATCGACCTCGAGAACATGGGCCTCCCCTTCAACCGCACGCCCGAGGGCAAGATCGACCAGCGCCGCTTCGGCGGCCACACCCGCGATCACGGCAAGGCCGCGGTGCGCCGCGCGTGCTACGCGGCCGATCGCACGGGGCACATGATCCTGCAGACGCTCTTCCAGAACTGCGTGAAGCTGGGCGTCAACTTCTTCAACGAGTACTACGTGCTCGACCTCGTGATGACCGAGACCGACGGCGTGAAGCGCCCCTCGGGCGTGGTCGCCTACGAGCTCGCAACGGGCGATCTGCACGTCTTCCAGGCCAAGTCCATCGTGTTCGCCACGGGCGGCTTCGGCAAGATCTTCAAGACCACCTCGAATGCGCACACCCTCACGGGCGACGGCGTCGGCATCGTCTGGCGCAAGGGGCTGCCGCTCGAGGACATGGAGTTCTACCAGTTCCACCCGACCGGGCTGGCCGGGCTCGGGATCCTGCTCACCGAGGGCGCCCGTGGCGAGGGCGCGATCCTGCGCAACGCATCGGGCGAGCGCTTCATGGAGCGCTACGCCCCCACCATCAAGGACCTGGCGCCCCGCGATATCGTGGCCCGCTCGATGGTGCAGGAGGTGCTCGACGGCCGCGGCGCCGGCCCGCACAAGGACTACGTGTACCTCGACTGCACCCACCTGGGCGCAGAGGTGCTCGAGACCAAGCTGCCCGACATCACCGAGTTCGCGCGCACCTACCTGGGCGTCGACCCCGTCACCGAGCCCGTGCCCGTGTTCCCCACGGCGCACTACGCGATGGGCGGCATCCCTACGAACAACGACGCCGAGGTGCTGAGCGACAACACCACCGTGGTGCCCGGACTCTACGCCGCCGGCGAGTGCGCCTGCGTGTCGGTGCACGGGTCGAATCGCCTCGGCACCAACTCGCTGCTCGACATCAACGTGTTCGGCAAGCGCAGCGGCAACAACGCAGCGGACTACGCCAGTCGCGCCGACTTCGTGCCGCTGCCCGAGGACCCCGCGAAGGAGGTGCGTGAGCTGGTCGAGGGCTTCCGCACCGGCAGCGGCACCGAGCGCATCGCCGATCTGCGCCGGGAGCTGCAGGAGGCCATGGACCGCGGTGCGCAGGTGTTCCGCACCGAGGAGTCGCTCACCGAGGTGCTCCGCGTGATCCACGATCTGCGCGTGCGCTACCTGAACGTGGGGGTGCAGGACCGCGGCAAGCGCTACAACACCGACCTGCTCGAGGCCATCGAGCTCGGCTTCCTGCTCGACCTGGCCGAGGTGCTCACCTACACGGCGCGCAATCGGCGCGAGAGCCGCGGCGGGCACATGCGCGACGACTACCCCAACCGCGACGACGAGCAGTACATGCAGCACACCATGGCGTACCTCGCGGGCGACCCGCACTCGGCGAACCCCGAGGACCACATCCGCCTCGACTGGAAGCCGGTGGTCGTGACGAGGAACGAGCAGGGCGAGTTGAGGTACCCGCCCCTGGAGAGGAAGTACTAGGCGATGAGCACTGCAACCGCTGAGGCGACGGTCACGGACGCCCCCGAGGCGCCGAAGCCGTTCACGGTCACCCTCCTCGTCCGGCGCTACGACCCCGAGTCGGAGCGCGAGGCCTACTGGGAGGACTTCGACGTCGAGATGTATCCGACGGATCGCATCCTCGACGCCCTGCACCGCATCAAGTGGGATCAGGACGGCTCGCTGTCGTTCCGCCGCTCCTGCGCGCACGGCATCTGCGGCTCCGACGCGATGCGCATCAATGGGCGCAACCGCCTGGCCTGCAAGACGCTGATCAAGGATCTCGACATCTCGAAGCCGATCTACGTCGAAGCCATCAAGGGCCTGCCCCTCGAGAAGGACCTGATCGTCGACATGGAGCCGTTCTTCGCGGCGTACCGCGAGGTGCAGCCGTTCCTCGTGTCGAACACGGCACCGGCGCCGGGCAAGGAGCGCGTGCAGTCGATCGACGATCGCGAGCGGTTCGACGACACGACCAAGTGCATCCTGTGCGCGGCCTGCACTACCTCCTGCCCGGTGTTCTGGACCGACGGGCAGTACTTCGGCCCCGCGGCGATCGTCAACGCGCACCGCTTCATCTTCGACTCGCGCGATGAGAATGCCCAGGTGCGTCTCGACATCCTCAACGACACCGAGGGCGTCTGGCGCTGCCGCACCACCTTCAACTGCACCGACGCGTGCCCGCGCGGCATCCAGGTCACGAAGGCGATCGCCGAGGTCAAGGCCGCGATCCGCACCGGCAAGACCGCCTGACGCGCGAACCCGCCGGGCGGTCGCCCGCTAGCATGGCCCCATGACGACGCCCCGAACTTCTTCGCCGCCCAGCGCGGACGAGGAGTCCGGGGCGTCGCGTGTGTCCGAACTGGTCGCCGAGGGTCGCCAGCGGTGGGCCTGGGCGCAGCGGCTGCGGCCCTGGCGCGCCTTCTCGCACTTCACCGACGTGGGCGGCAGCGTGCTCTCCGGCGGCATGAGCTACCAGGCGCTCTTCGCCGTCTTCGCGGGCCTGTGGGTGGGATTCGGCATCCTCGGCATCATGCTGCGGGACCGGCCCGAACTGCTGGACTCGCTCGTCACGCAGATCAACGCCTTCGTTCCCGGCCTGCTCGCCGAGGACGGTCGCGACGGCGCGGTGGAGCTCGACACCCTGCTGCAGGCCCGGGCGCTCAACTGGACCAGTCTGGTCGCCGGCGCATCGCTGCTGTGGGTGGCGCTCAACTGGTTCACCGGCACGCGACGGTCGATCCGCATCATCTTCGGCCTCGAGGTCAAACGGTACCGCAACGCGCTGCTGCTCAAGCTGCGCGACTTCGTGCTGGCGATCTGCTTCTTCGCGGCGATCATCGTCTCCGCGGGCTTGACGGTGCTCAGCTCGAACCTCACGGATCTCGTCTTCTCCTGGCTCGGCGCCGACCCCGACACCTGGTTCCTCGGCTGGCTCGGCACGCTGGTGCGCTACGGCGCGATGCTCGTCTTCGACATCCTCGTGCTCATCGCGATGCATCGCTTCCTGGCGGAGGTGCGCATGCCGTGGTGGAAGCTGATCAGAGGCTGCGCGCTGGGCGGGCTCGCGATGCTCGGCCTGAAGGTGCTCGGCAACGCGTTGCTGGGCGGCGCGTCGAGCAATCCGCTCCTCGCATCGTTCGCGGTGATCATCGGTCTGCTGCTGTGGTTCAACCTCATCTGCCGCACGCTCTTGCTCACCTCGGCCTGGATCGCGACGGGCCTCGACCGCGAACTGGGGCGCCCCGAGCCGGAGGCCGCGGGGTAGCGCGCTCGGCGTCTCCGGGCGAGGGCGGTGCACACGCGAGACGCGGCGGGCCGCTCAGACGAGCGCGACCGCTCAGACGAGCGCGCGCCAGGCGGCAGGGATCGCCTGCGCGACATCGCCCGCGGTGATCGGCCGACCCGCGGCGGTAGCGGCGGGATCGCCCGAGGCGGTGCGCGCCGCGGCATCGTGGAGCACTGCGGCCGTAGCGCCGAGCGGCCCGAGCGACTCCCGGTCGTCGCGCACCTCCGCGCTGCGTGCGGCCACGAGGGCGCCGAGGATCCCGGCGAGCACGTCGCCCGTCCCCGCGCTCGCGAGCCAGGGGGTCGCCGGGCCGCAGCTGAGCACGCGCCCGCCGGGGGACGCGATCAAGGTGAGGGAGCCCTTGAGCAGCAGCGTCGCGTCGAGCCGCTCGGCGAGGCGCCGGGCGGCCTCCTGCCGCGCGGCAGCACCGTTTCCGCCGGCTTCGGCGTCTGCGGGGGGCCGAGCGACCCATTCGCGCGGCAGCGGGGCGCGCATGGTGCGCTCCCACAGGCGCTCGAACTCGCCCGCGTGCGGCGTGAGGATCAGTGGCGCGCGATCCGCACTCGGGCGGGGCACCAGATCCAGCGCACCCGCGTCGACCACGACGGGCGCGGAGCCGTGCAGCAGCTCGAGCAGCTCGGACTGTTCGAGCGCGGAGCGAGCGGCGGGGTCCGTGCCCGATCCGATGACCCAGGCGTCGCAGCGGCCCGGTCCGAAGACGGTCTCCGGATGCGCCGCGAGCACGGCCGCCGCGGGGGCCGGCAGCCCGTAGGGCGGATCCTCGTCGTGCCCGGGCAGATAGCGCACCATCCCGGCCCCGGTGCGCCAGGCGGCGGATGCGCCGAGCACCGCGGCCCCGGGATACCGGGCCGATCCGGTGCGCAGGCCGAGCACGCCGCGCCGATACTTGTCGTCGTGCGCGCCCGGGCGCCGCAGCCGCTCGGCCGCGTGCTCCCGGGTCCAGTGCTCGGTCACCGGTGCGGAGTCCCCGCGTCGGCCGCGCGCCGCTGCAGCTGCTCCAAGGAGTCGCGCACGGCGGCCTCGAGTTCGCCGAGTGCGCGTTCGGCCGCCGCGCGGCGCTGGTCGGCCGAGCCCTCGTCGCTGAAGGTGTCGAGATAGACCTTCAGCTTGGGCTCGGTGCCGCTGGGCCGGATCATCACGCGCGAGCCGTCCGCCAGGTCGTACCGCAGCACGTCTGCGGGGACGGCTGCGGCGCCCGGCACCAGCAGATCCCGGGTCTCGGCAACCGCCGCGTCGCCGAACGCCCGCGGCGGGTCTTGTCGCACGTGCGCCGCGAGCGCGGAGCACGCCGGCATCGATTCGAGGCGCAGCGTCACCTGCGCGCTCGCGAAGTGCCCGAAACGCTCACCGGCCTCGTCGAGCAGATCCCACACCGTGCGCCCCTCCGCGGCCAACTCCCGCACCATCGCGATCGCGTCGGCGCTCGCCGAGATCCCGTCTTTGTCCCGCACGATCGCGGGGTGGGTGAGGTAACCGAGGGCCTCCTCGAATCCGAAGACGAGGTTCGGCACGCGCGAGACCCACTTGAACCCCGACAGCGTCTCGGCGTAGTCGAGGCCGTAGTCGCGGGCGACCGCGCCGAGGGCGGGGGAGGAGACGATGGTGCAGGCGAGGGTGCCGGTCAGGCGCGATCCCGCGCGCGCCGCGGCGACCCGGGCGCGCTCGGCGGCGCGCCAGCCGAGCAGCAGACCGAGTTCGTTGCCCGTCAGCCGGCGGAAGCCCGATCGCTCCTCGGGGTGCGGCAGCGCGATGGCCAGGCGATCCGCATCCGGATCGTGCGCGACGACGAGGTCGGCCGAGGCGTCGCGCGCCGCGCGATAGGCGAGATCGAGGGCGCCCGGTTCTTCGGGGTTGGGGAAGGAGACCGTGGGGAATGCGCCGTCCGGGCGATCCTGCTGCGGCACCGGGATCACCCGCGGCAGGCCGACCGACGTGAAGACTCGACGGGCGATGTCGGATCCCACGCCGTGCATCGCCGTGTAGACGACCGTGAGCCCGGCGTCGGCGCCGACGGCGACGCCGGGGGCCTCGGGCCGCTGCGGCAAGCCCGCGAGCACGGCCGCCGCCGTTTCCGCGACATAGGCGTCGGCCACGCCCGGTCCGAGCACCGCGTAGTCGGTCGCGCGGGGGATCCCGGCGGCCGGCGTCGCAGCTACGGCCTCGATGTGCGCCGCGATCTCGCCGTCCGCCGGCGGCACGATCTGCGAACCGGCGTCGGCGTCGCCGAGATAGACCTTGTACCCGTTGTCGCGCGGCGGGTTGTGGCTGGCGGTGATCATCACCCCGGCCGAGACGCCCAGGTGGCGCACGGCGAACGCGGTGAGCGGGGTGGGCCCCGCCTCGGGGAGCAGGAAGACGCGCACGCCGGCGCCCGCCATGACCTCCGCCGCATCGCGGGCGAAGACGTCGGAGTTGACGCGTCCGTCGTAGCCGATGACGATCGAGGGCGGATCCTCGGCCGCACCCCGCTGCGTCCGCTCGAGCAGGTAGGCCGCGAAGCCGGCGCTCGTCTGCGACACGACGACCCGGTTCATGCGCCGCGGCCCGGCGCCCAGGCGTCCGCGCAGCCCGGCCGTGCCGAAGGCCAGGCGCCCTCCGAAGGCGTCGCCCAGCTCGGAGATCGCGCGGGCGTCGCCCTGCCGGGCCTGGGCCACGAGGCGCCGCGCCTCCGCGCGCGTCTCGGGGTCGATGTCCTGCGCCGCCCATTCGCCGGCTGCGGCGAGCAGCCGCTCCGTCCCGTTCCCCGGCGACGCCGGCGATCCCGCGTCGCTCGCGGGCGACGACCCGATTCCGGGCAGTTCCATCGCGGTCACTCCCTCCCCACGGCATGCGCCGAAGTGTTCTCAAGCTACCACTCGTCGAGCGTCTGCCGCGTCAGGCTCCGGCGGTCGTGTTTCGCCCCGATCCGCGGTCCGGAGTAGGCTGCCTGCTGTACGTCGTCTCCCGTGTCGTCGGCCCCGCAGGTCGAGCGAGCGTGGCGAGTCGAAACCTGCGGAGCGGGTGCATCGACTCAGCTCCGCCTCGAGAACTCGATCAGCGGGGCTGATGCTCGCCGCCGAGACCTCTCGCCCCGATCCTCGTCGAAAGGAACCCGCCATGTGCGCTCCCGTGCGCTGCTCCGACTGCGGCAAGACCACCTGGGCCGGGTGCGGTCTGCACATCGAGGAGGCCCTCGCCGGCGTGGCCGAGGAGCAGCGCTGCGCCTGCCCGCGGTGATCGCGGCGTGACGGGCCCCGACCGCCGGGCGTACCGACCCTAGCCGTCGTCGCTTCCCGGCGCGTGGGGCGCCGTGTCGTTCGGCTCGAGGTCTCCGCAGCCGATGGCGGCCTGCACTGCGAGCCAGCACTCCGCGGTGTCCTCGATCGACGACAGGTCGCGGTCGATGATCTTCTCGATGCGCGAGACCCGGGCGATGAGCGTCTGCCGGTGCACGTAGAGCCGCTCGGCGGCGCGCACCCAGCTGCGGTTCTCCTCCAGGAAGACCCGCAGCGTCTGCGTGAGCGAGGTGCCGCGCTGCTCGTCGTAGGTGCGCAGCGGGCCGAGCACCTGGCGGGCGATGCCCCGGAGCTGGTCGGCGTCGTTGGGGAGGAAGAGCGACGCGGTCGTGTTCTCCTCGAAGCGCAGCACGCGGCCGGACTGGTGATTGCGGATCAGGGCGCTGCGCGCCTGCCGGTGCGCGGTGGGCAGATCCTCGAGCTGGTGGAAGGGGGCGCTCACCCCGATGCGCCCGGTCTCGCCGGTCAGCGACTCGAGCACGCGGTCGACGCGCTCGGCGGCATCGGTGAGGATGAGCACCTGCCCGTCTTTGATAGTCGCGAGTGCCGGCACCCGATGCGCCGCGAACGCCGCGTGCACCCCGTCCAGGGCGGTGCGCACGTCGTCGTTCTCGGTTACGGCGAGCTGGTAGGGAGGCTCGACGTCGTAGGTGGCGACGAGCCGGGCGGCGGGTTCGGACGGTACGGAGCCGCCGCACAGCTCGGCCAGCAGCAGCGATCCGTGCAGCTGCTCGGCCTGACGCGCCCGCGCCGTGCGCTCGGCCTGGCCGGCTTCGGCGACCGCCATGGCCAGCGAGACGAATCGCACCTCGTGCTCGGTCTGCAGCACCGGGAAGCCGATCTCCGCTGCGTGGGCCAGCGCGCGGTCGGCGAGCGGCGTCTCGGGCATGATCGCGTCGATCGCGACCGCCGCGATCCCCGCCGCGTGCATCCCGTCGAGGTACGCGCACTGCTCGTCGGCGGTCGCCGGCAGGCCGATCCCCGTCGTCATCACGAGGGCGCCGCGACCGAGCCACTTCCACGGCTCGGGCAGTTCGCACACGTGCGCCCACGTGATCGCGCGGTCCTCACCCACCCCCGGCGTCAATGAGATCGTGCCCGCCGAGGGAAGTGCGAGGAGCGACCCGACGGTGAAGGTCATGTGCCCAGAATACGGCCGTCGTCGCGCGTCATCGCGTCAGCCCCGAGCTGAGCGCGGCGGCGGCCCGGTACCCGGAGGCGACCGCTCCCGAGAGCGACTGCGCGAGCCCGGTGTGCTCGCCGGCGATCGCCACCCGTCCCGCGGGGCGGTCGAAGGCCGTCGCATCCGCCGCGGTCCAGTCGAGCCCGGCCGCGGTGTAGGACCCGCGGGTCCAGGGATCGTCAGCCCAGGTCGTGAGCAGGGGCTCGCCGTCGATCTCGAGCTCCGGACGCATCCCCTGCAGAGCCCGCACCCACCCGTCCGGGCCCTCCGTCACGCGAAGAGCATCGAGGGCGAAGGGGCCGCCGGCGAATGAGGAGAGCGCGTCGATGCGGTGCTCGCCGTCGATCGAGAGCGAGCGCCACGACCACCAGGTGTGGTCGGGGTGCTGGAGCGCGATGTCGTCGTCGACGCGCTTCAGCGGCACGCCCAGCTTCGCTGCGACGCCCATGAAGCGGTGATCCAGCGCCAGCTGCTGCGCCTCGGGCAGCGCGAATCCGAGCTCGAGTTCGCGCAGGATCGGCAGCGGTACGGCCACGACGGCGGCGTCTGCGTCGATCCGGGTCCCGTCGTTCAGCCGCACCTGCACCCCGGACGCCGTCTGCTCGACGCCGGAGACCGGGTGCTCGAGGCGCACGCGATCGCCGAGGCGGCGCGCCAGCTCGATCGCGAGCGCCTGGTTGCCGCCGACGAACCGGGCGCCGTCCTCGATGTAGCCGTCGACGGTCGAGGACTCGTGCAGCAGCACCGCCTCGGCGCTGATGCGGCTCGGGTCGGCGGCGGCAGACGTGGTGGTGCGGCGATAGACGGGATCGAGGCGGTAGTCGGCCCCGAGCGCCTCGGCGAAGGCGCGCTCGAGCGACACGCGGGACTCCCCGTCCGCGAGCATCCGGGCGAGCGTCGCGCGCACCCGCTCGCCGGTCTCGGCGAGCTCCGCGAACGAGATCACGCGACCATCGACCGTGCGCCGGCCGTACCGCACGTTGTGCGACATGAGGGGCACGCCGACCTCGGCGGCGAGGCGGCGGATCGGGAACTCCGTGGGGAAGACGTACTCGCCGCCCCGCTCGGTGATCTCGCCGTTGCCCAGGCGCTCCGACCAGGTGCGTCCGCCGACCCGGTTGCGGGCCTCGAGCACCGTGCAGGCGTGCCCGGCCTTGCCGAGCTCCCACGCTGCGGTGAGTCCCGCGAGCCCGGCTCCGATGACGACGATGTCCATGCCTGTTCCTCCTCGAACTGCGAGCGATGCCGGTTCCATGCTAGGGATGGGGCCGCGATCGGGGGCTCGGAAATCGGCTTGATCGGCCGAATCCTTATGTTCGTACCACTGAGGATCGAGCGGATGTACGAATCTATGAAAGATGGCCCGAGCGGTAACGAAGAGGTAACGGGGGCCCGGTGGGCGGGCCCGCGCGCTGCTAGCTTCGGTGGCACCCGCCGGGCTTCCGAACCCTGTGGAGGCGCCCGAGGCGAGGCGCCCCGCCGGCGGGCACCACGATCACGATGAGGTGAGGAAACACATGTCCACTCTGAAGAACCCCAAGACCCGCCGGGGGCTCGCGCTCCTCGCGGGCTCTGCGGCGCTGGCGCTCACCCTGGTGGGCTGCAGCGGCGGAGGAAACGACGAGCCGGCTCCCGAGCGCGATCTGGGCACGCCGGTCGCGGGCGAGATCGAGGCGGGGGTGCTCGACGGCGTGACCCTGACGTTCGCCGGCTCGGGCGGGATCTTCCAGGAGGGCCAGACGGAGGCGCTCTGGGACCCGTTCGCCGCGGCATCCGGCGCGATGTTCACCCAGGACGCCTTCGACGCGGGCAAGCTCAAGGCGATGGTTGACAGCGGCAACGTCAGCTGGGACATCGTCAACACCTCGCAGTTCGACACGGCCCGCGGCTGCGGCACGCTCTACGAGGAGTACGACTACGACCAGGTCGACACCTCGAACGTACCCGAGGAGCTCATCACCGACGCCTGCATGGTGCCGCAGATCCTCTACGGCCTCGTGGTCGTCTACAACACCGATGCGTTCGGCGACGACCCGCCCACGAGCGCGGCCGATTTCTTCGACACCGAGAAGTTCCCGGGCAAGCGCACGGTCAGCCAGTCCACCTACGTCGACCCGCAGACGATCGAGTTCGCCCTGCTGGCCGATGGCCGCTCCGTCGACGATCTGACGGTCGACGACATCGCCACGGGAATGGACAAGTACAAGGCCCTCGGCGACGACGTCATCGGCTGGACGACCGGGGCGCAGGCGCAGCAGCAGCTCGAGGCGGGCGAGGCCGTGATGGGGCTCGTCTGGTCGGGTCGCGGCTACGGCGCCGCGGCGGCCGGAGCCCCCGTCGCCCCGATGTGGGACGAGTGGATGATCATGGTCGACTCGAACGGCATCCCGAAGGGGGTCTCCGACAAGCAGGCCGCGCTCGCCGCGGTCAACTACTCGATCGGCGCCGAGCAGCAGGCCGAGATGACCGAGCTCACCTCCTACGCCGGGGTGAACAGCGAGGCCCGCCCCGACGTCGACGACCAGCTCGCCGAGTGGCTCGTGACCGAGCATCTCGATACCGGCGTCTCGCCCAACATCGACTTCTGGGTCGACAACTACGACGCGCTGTCGGCGACCTGGGCCGCCTGGGCGACGGGCAACTGATCACCGTGACCGAAACCACCGTCACCGAGGCCGTCGCCGCGCAGAGCGGCGACGTCCTCGGTGCGGACCCCGGGATGCGGAAGCGGCGGGGGCCGAAGAACTGGCGCCCGCTCCTGCTGCTCATCCCGGCGTTCGTGATCGTCTCGCTCTTCTTCTTGGCGCCCCTGATCGATGTCTTCATCCGATCGGTCACCGATCCGCAGCCGGGCCTGCAGAACTACGTCTGGCTCTTCACCACCGAGGCCAACCTCACGGTGGTGATCCGCACCTTCGGCACCGCGATCCTCGTCACGATCGTCTGCCTCGTGCTGGCCTACCCCTACGCGTACCTCATGACCATCGTCTCGGATCGCACGCGCAACATGATGCAGCTGTTCATCATGATGCCGCTGTGGACGTCGATCCTCGTGCGCACTCTGGCCTGGATGGTGCTGCTGCAGGACACGGGCCCCATCAACGGGCTGCTGGCCGCGTGGTTCGGGATCGGCCCGATCCCGCTGATCCGCACCACGTTCGGCGTGGCGCTCGGCATGTGCCAGGTGCTGCTGCCGTTCATGGTGCTGCCGCTGTACTCGTCGATGGCCAAGATCGACAAGCGGCTGCTGCCCGCCGCGTCGAATCTGGGCGCGAATCCCGTGACCGCCTTCTTCACGGTGTACCTGCCGCTGTCGAAGCCCGGCATCTTCTCGGGCGGCGTGACGGTGTTCATCCTGGGCCTTGGCTTCTACATCATCCCAGCGCTGCTCGGATCCTCGAAGGAGATCATGATCTCGGCGCTCATCCAGCAGCAGATCAGCGTGTTCCTGATGTGGGGCCAGGGCACCGCGCTCGGGATCTTCCTGCTCGTGTGCACGATCCTGATCCTCGTGCTGGTATCGCGCTTCAACAAGAACGGCAGCCTGTTCCCGGGGGTGGATCGCTGATGACCACGAAACGTCTGCTGGGCGCCTTCGCGGTGCTCATCGTGCTGTGGCTGATCGTGCCGACGCTGGTGATCGTGCCGATGTCGTTCAACACCGCGACGTCGTTCAACTTTCCCCCGAAGGGCTTCTCGACGCAGTGGTACGAGAACTTCTTCACGGACCCGCTCTGGCTGAAAGCGCTTTTCTCGTCGCTGCAGGTGGCCGTGCTCACGATGCTGGTGGCGACCGCGGTCGGCGTGCTGGCGGCGCTCGGCCTCTCGAAGCTCCGATTCCGGGGCAAGGGGCTGCTCGAGGGCTACTTCCTGCTCCCCCTGATCGTGCCGGGGATCGTGCTGGCCGTGGGGCTCTACTCGCTGTTCCTGCGCATGGACCTGCTGGGCACCCTCCCGGGATTCGTGCTGGCGCACACGATCGTCTCGATGCCGCTCGTCATCACGAACGTGATGGCCTCGCTGCAGGGGCTCGATCCGCGGCTCGAACAGGCGTCGGCCACGCTCGGGGCCGGCAAGGTGCGCACCTTCTTCAGCATCACCCTGCCGCTGATCGCGCCCGGTGTGACGGCCGGCGCGCTGTTCGCCTTCGTCACCTCGTTCGACGAGGTGATCCTGTCACTGTTCATCCAGAGCCCCACACTGCAGACGCTGCCGGTGAAGATCTTCAACAGCGTCACGCAGACCAACGACCCGACGGTGGCGGCGGTAGCGGTGATCACGATGCTCACCTCGGTGGTCGTCATGCTCATCGCCCAGTTCGCCACGAGGAAGAGAAAGCGACCGGTAGCGTGAACGCTATGACCCACAACGACATCCCGGTGCCCGGCGGGCACGAGCAGGAGCTGCGCGACGGGGGGCTGAACACCTCGGCCATCCACGCGATCGGCGAAGCGGGGATCAGCCTGAACCAGGTGACCAAGCGCTACGGCGACAAAGCCGTGGTCGACGAGATCGATCTGGTGATCGAGCCGGGCGAGTTCATGACCTTCCTGGGCCCCTCGGGGTCGGGCAAGACCACCACGCTCAACATGATCGCCGGCTTCACCAGCGTCACCGACGGGCACCTGCACATCTACGGCAAGCCCGTCGCGAAGCTGCCGCCGCACAAGCGCGACATCGGCATGGTGTTCCAGAACTACGCGCTGTTCCCGCACAAGACCGTGTCCGAGAACATCGCCTACCCGCTGCAGCGCCGCAAGCTCTCGAAGGCGCAGCAGAAGGAGCAGGTCGCGGCGGCGCTCGCGATGGTGCGCATGAGCGACTTCGGCGACCGCTACCCGTCGGAGCTCTCGGGCGGTCAGCAGCAGCGCGTCGCCCTCGCGCGAGCGCTCGTCTACGAGCCGCGGGTGCTGCTGATGGACGAGCCGCTCGGCGCGCTCGACAAGAAGCTGCGCGAGTGGCTGCAGACGGAGATCAAGCGCATCCACCGCGAGGTGGGATCCACCTTCGTCTACGTGACGCACGATCAGGAGGAGGCGCTGTCGATGTCGGACCGCATCGCGGTCTTCAACAACGGCAGGATCGAGCAGGTCGGCACGGCCGAGGATCTCTACGAGGCCCCGCAGACGCTGTTCGTCGGGCGCTTCCTCGGCGAGTCCACGGTGCTGCTGGGTCGGGGCGCTCCGGTCGGCGACCGGCAGACCGCGATCGAGGTGGCCGGCCACCGGATCGTCGCCGACGGGCAGAGCCGGCACGAGGATCTGGCGATCCTCATCCGGCCCGAGAATCTGCGGCTGGAGCCCGCGGCGACCGTGCCGTCGGAGCACCAGAACGCGATCCCGGTCACGATCACCGACGTCACCTACCTGGGTGCCTCGCGCCGCTACTCGGTGCGGCTGCCCGACGGCAGCGAGGGCGCGGTGCGCCTGGGGCAGGACGCGCGCATCCATAATCGCGGCGACGAGGTCGCCATGATGTGGGACATCTCGTCCGGCGTGCTGCTCGTCGACACCGGCGAGGCGGGGGAGTCGGCCACGTAGGGGCGGCTCAGCTCCGTTGTCTCGCGCGGGGCGCTCCGTCGTCCTGCGCGGTCGTTTCCGTTGGCGTGCGCGGTCCCCGTCATCCTGCGCGGTCCCCCGTCGTCCTGCGCGGTCCCCCGTCGTCCTGTGCGGTCCCCTGTCATCCTGCGCGGTCCCCCGTCATCCTGCGCGAAGTCGCAGGATCCATAACCGATTGGATCCTGCGACTCGCTGCGCTCGCGCAGGATGACGGAGGGTGCGCTCGCGCAGGATGACGGAGGGTGCGCTCGCGCAGGAAGACGAACGGCCGAGCGAACGCGTCAGCGGCCGGAATCGCCGCTCATGCGGTGATCGGCATGCTGAATCAGTCGCCCTTTTCCATATACAGGCACGAAATCGGTATCGTTGAGCGTGAGGCTCGATGAGGCGGAGGAATCGAAGATGATCAACGGCAATGTGTCCCACTGGTGGGAGCAGATCGGGGAGCCGAAGCAGCGGCCCGAACTGCCCGGGAACATCACGGCGGACGTGGCGATCGTGGGCGCCGGCTACACCGGACTCTGGACCGCCTACTACCTCGCGCAGGCGCGCCCCGATCTGGACATCGTGATCGTGGAGCAGCGGCACGCGGGCTACGGGGCGTCGGGCCGCAACGGCGGCTGGCTGACCTCCGCGATGACGGGCGGCCGGGCGCAGTACGAGCCGACCCATGGACGAGACGCGGCGGAGCGGTTCCAGAGGGCGATGAACGAGACCGTGGACGAGGTGATCCGGGTCGCGGCGGCCGAGGGGATCGACGCCGACATCAAGAAGGGCGGCGAGTTCAACGTCGCCTACACGCCGGCGCAGGAGGCCCGCATCCGGGCGTTCGCGGCCGAGGAGCAGTCCTGGAAGTACACCGATCTCGAGCTGCTGGAGGCCCCCGAGGCGACGGCGAAGATCAACGTGGCGGGGACGCGCGCGGCGGTGTGGCATCCGCATGCGGCGCGGATCCAGCCGGCGAAGCTCGCCGCCGGTCTCGCGGACGCGGTCGAACGCGCCGGCGTGAAGATCTACGAGCGCACGCGCGTCGTCGAGATCGAGCCGCACCGACTGCGCACGACGCACGGCACGGTGTCGGCCGAGTACATCGTGCGGGCCACCGAGGGGTTCACCGCGGGGCTCAAGGGCCTCAAACGGTTGTGGCTGCCGATGAACTCGTCGCTGATCGCGACCGAGCCGCTTGTGCCGGAGGTGTGGGACGAACTGCACTGGAGCGAGGGCGAGGTGCTGGGCGACTTCGCGCACGTGTACATGTACGCGCAGCGCACCGCCGACGACCGGATCGCGATCGGCGGGCGCGGCGTGCCCTACAAGTACGGGTCGCAGACCGACACCGACGGTGAGACCGCGCTCGAGACCGTGGAGACGCTGAGCGAGATCCTGCACCGCTTCTTCCCGGCCACGCGCGGCGCGGCGATCGACCATGTCTGGTCCGGCGTGCTGGGCGTGCCGCGGGACTGGGCGGCCACCGTCGGGCTGGACCGCGAGACGGGGATCGCGTGGGGCGGCGGCTACGTGGGAACCGGGGTGACGTCGACCAACCTGGCCGGGCGCACCATCTCCGACCTGATCCTCGGGCACGACAGCGAGATCGCGGGACTGCCGTGGGTGAACCATCGGGTGCGCAAGTGGGAGCCGGAGCCGTTGCGCTGGATCGCGACGAAGGGTCTCTACGCCGCCTACGGGATGGCGGATCGCACGGAGCTGGCCGGGCGGGAGAAGACCTCCCCGATCGCGCATCTCGCCGATGTCGTCACCGGACGCCACTGAGCTCCCCGCCGGTTGAGCGAGTCGAAGCCGAGTCGAGACCCGATCCGCGCAGCACGATCCTTCAGAAAGGACCACCCATGACCACCACCATCCGCACGCACGCGGTGCACGACACGGCCGCGGTCGACCTCGGACCGCACGCGCCCAAGCCCACGGCCACCACCGACGGGCTCACCGAGGCGGCTGCGAGCACCTGGTCGAACGGCCGCATCGACACCGGGCTCTGGGAGTGCACCCCGGGAGACTTCTCTGCCGAGCGCAACGGTTACACGGAGATCTGCACGATCCTCTCGGGCCGCGTCACGATCGAGGTCGAGGGGCAGGATCCCGAGGAGTTCGGCCCGGGCGACGTCATGGTGATGCCCTCCGGCTGGAAGGGCGTCTGGCGGGTGCACGAGCCGCTGCGCAAGCACTACACCACCATCGACGACTGAGCGCGATCCGCGTACCGGGCCGGCGAACGCGAACGGGGAAGGACGAGAACATGACGGAGCATCTCGGCGGCGATCTCGCGATCGTCGGTGCGCGGCTGCGCACGAACACGGATGAGGGGATCGGGGCGACGGCCCTGCTCGTGCGCGCGGGCCGCATCGCGGCGCTCGGCGACGACGCGGCGATCCGCGCCGAGGCCGAAGCGGCCGGCATCCCGGTGCACGAGGCGTCGGACGCCACGGTGACCCCGGGGCTCTTCGACTCGCACACCCACCCGCACTGGGCCGCGGAGGTCACCGCGGGTATTGATCTGGGCGGCTTGGAGACGGTGGCGCAGCTGCGCGAAGTCATCGCGGCCGAGCACGCGCGCCTGCCCGAGGGCGCCTGGCTGCGCGGCTGGAACCTCGAGTACGAGCCGTTCGAGGAGACGGGTCTGCGCGGCGACCTGCTCGAGGACGCGGCGCCCGGGCGCCCTGTCGCGCTCATCTGCTACGACCTGCACACGGGGCTCGCGACGGCTCCGGCCCTCGCCGCGGCGGGGATCACCGGGGCGCGTGAGTTCGCCGACGCCAGTGAGGTGGTCGTCGACGACGCCGGGGTGCCGACGGGAGAGCTGCGCGAACCGACGGCGTACAACCTGGTCTTCGACGCTGCGCCGAAACCATCGGCCGAGGAAGAGCGCGACGCGCTGCGGAACATGTTCCGGCGTCTGGCTGCGGTGGGGCTGACGGGCGGGGCCATCATGGACGGCCGGGATCGCACGGTCGAGCTGCTCGCCGAGCTCGAGGGCCGCGGCGAGCTGGACCACCGGGTCACCGTGCACCACTGGCACGCGGTGGGCGATGATGACGACGACGTGGCGCGAGTGATCGCGGCCGGGGACCGCCGGGGGCGCCTGTGGCAGACGGGCGCGATCAAGCTCTTCAGCGACGGTGTGATCGACACCGGCACCGCTTGGCTGCACACCGTCGACGCGTGCGGCGACGGCCGCGTGCCGTTCTGGCCGTCGTGGGAGCGCTACGCCGAGGTGGTTCGCGCCTATCATGAGGCCGGAATGCTCATCGCGACGCACGCGGTCGGCGACTACGCGGTGAGTCGTGTGCTCGAGGTCTACGCGACGCTGCCCGCCCGCGACGGGCTGCCGTTCCACTCGATCGAGCACCTCGAAGTGCTCTCGGACGCCGATGTCGAGCAGCTGCGCGGCAGCGGCGTCACCGCGTCCATGCAGCCGCTGCACATGCAGTGGCGCGCGGCCGACCACAGCGACAACTGGACCGTGCGCCTGGGCCCGGGACGCGACGCCACGGGCTACCGGGTGCGCGACGTGCTCGACTCGGGGACGACGCTCGTGCTCGGCTCCGACTGGCCGGTGGCGCAGTACGATCCGCGACTCGGCATGGCGTGGGCGCGAGGGCGGCACGCCCCGGGAGATCCCGCGGCGCCCGTCTTCGAACCCGAGCAGCGTCTGAGCGGCGAGGAGGCACTGCTGGCCTACACGCTGTGGCCGGCGCGGGCGCGCGGGCACGAGGATCGCGGGGTGCTCGCCGTCGGCGCGGTCGGGGACCTCACGGTGTGGGGCGCGGATCCGGTCGACGCGACGCCCGATGAGCTGCCCGAGGTGCCGATCCGGCTCACCGTGGTCGAGGGGAGAGTGGTGCACCGGCAGTAGCCGGTGCGGCGCGGGTCCGCTCGCGCGTCGCGCGGACCCGCGCCGCCCGACGCGCCGACCATCTTTCGCGCGTCAGTAGTTGTCGCCAAACCTGAGGTTTGACGACAACTACTGACGCGCGTGCGCGCTATCGGAGGGCTTCGGCGACCCTGCGGGCTTCGCGCAGGCCCGACTCGATCGCGCCGTCGATGAAGCCGCCCCCGGCAAGGCGCTCAGGGAAACGCGTGAGCGTTTCGCGCCGACGGCGCTGAGCGCGCCCTCGCGCTCAGTGGGGCAGGAGGGCTTCGGCGACCCTGCGGGCTTCGCGCAGGCCCGACTCGATCGCGCCGTCGATGAAGCCGCCCCACAGGTCCGCGTTGTCGGTGGTGGCGAAGTGCACGGCGCCGTCGGGCTGCTGCAGCTCCGCGAGGTCGCGGGTGAGCTGGCCGGGCCGGTGCGTCATCCAGGTGGTGCGGGAGAGCGGGTCGGTCATCCAGTCGTGGGCGGTGACCTCCGTGACCTCGATGCCGGGCCTGAATGCGTCGACCGCGGCCTGCACGCCCGCGAGGTCGTCGAGGTCGATGCGGGTGTGGTCGGGGCCGAAGGCGACGAGGACCGTGTAGTCGCCCTGCTCGTCGGTCTCGTAGAACTCGGCCTTGAGTACCGACAGCGGATGGTGCTGGCTCGCGTAGGCGAAGAAGCGGGGCAGGTGCCCCTTCGCGCGCAGCCAGACCTTGGTGCCCTGCGACGCGACGGTCTCGGTGCTCTGCCGCCGCCAGACCTCCGGCAGCGCGGGTTCGAATCGGATCCCCGCGATCGCGTTGACGGGCAGCGTGCTGATCACGCGCCGCGCGCGGATCCGCGCGCCGTCGGCCGTCTCGACGACCGCGTGCGCGTCGGATCCCGCACCGTTCTGAGTCACCGAGATCACGGTCGTGTTCAGGCGGATCTCGCCGGGGATGTCGCCCGCGAGCGCGTCGGTGAAGCCGCGCATCCCATCGACCACTCGGTAGGTGGCGGAGGCCTCGTGCATGAGCTGCCAGTGGCCTCCCGTGGCAGCGACCCAGCGCAGCGCGCTCGAGAGGCCCACCTGGTCGAGCGGGGCGTTCACGTGGCCCACCCACACCGACTCGTTGGCGGCACGGGCCTCGGGGTCGAGGTCGAGCGCGTCGAAGCGGTCCTGGAGGCTGAGGCGATCGAGATCCCGGATCGCACCGTTCGTGGGATCGACGCCGCGCGGCATCGCTTCGCGTACGTCGTCGACGACGAGCTGCTGGCCCTCATCGATCAGCGCCATGAACTCCTCGAGGGTGCCCGTGCGCGGGGTGCCGTCGGCCCCGTGCCAGGAGGCCTCCTCGGCGCGGGGGCTGCGCACGATCCCGCGACTGTAGCGGGTCATCTCGGCCCACACGTGGGGCTGCACCCAGTGCACCCAGTTGGCGCCCATCTCGAGGTCTCGGCCCAGGCGGTGGTCGGTCCAGGTGCGCCCGCCGATGCGGTCGCGCGCCTCGAGCGTGAGCACCTCGAGGCCGGCCCGGCCGAGCTCGCGTGAGGCGATGAGCCCCGCGAATCCGGCGCCGATCACCACGACATCGACCGACTGCATGTTCTCTCCTTCGAGTTCGGGGCCGGCACGGATCGCACCGGATCTCAGCCTATCCGCGGGCTCCGGGTGCGCGCCGCAGACGTTCTCACGGAATCGAGGGCGAGGATCATACGAACGTAGGGGGATCCGCCCGCGCTCCCGCTCCCCGTGCGGCCGCGGCCCGGCGCTCACCCACGCAACTTCAGTACGCGCGTCAGTAGGTGCTGCCTCACCGCTGGAATACCGACATCTACTGACGCGCGAAGATCGGGTTGGGCCGGGCCGAGTGCGACGGGATGGGCGGGGCGAGACGGGCGGGCGGGCCGGGACGGGCGGAACGGGCTTGGCGGTGCGGGCCGGTCGGGCGGGCGGGGTCGGCGGGGCGGCTACAGCCGCGCGACGACGCGGGAGAGCAGCTCGGCGAGGCGGGGCTCGGCCGCCTTGCCCTCGGCGAGCACCTCTTCGTGGCTGAGCGGATCCTCGCCCATGCCAGCAGCGGGGTTCGTGATGAGCGAGAGGCCCAGCACCTCCATGCCCGCCTGCCTGGCGGCGATCGCCTCGAGCGCGGTCGACATGCCCACGATCTGCCCGCCGATGGTGCGCAGGTAGTGGATCTCGGCCGGGGTCTCGTAGTGCGGGCCGGGCAGCTGCACGTAGACGCCCTGCTGCAGCGACGGTTCCGCTTCGCGCGCCAGTGCGCGCAGCCGGTCGGCGTAGAGGTCGGTGAGGTCGACGAAGTTCGCACCCTCGACCGGGGAGGCCGCGGTGAGATTGAGGTGATCGCTGATCAGCACGGGCTCGCCGGCCCGGAACGCGGGATCGATGCCGCCCGCACCGTTGGTGAGAAGCATGATCCCGGCGCCCGCGGCGGCGGCGGTGCGCACGCCGTGGACGACTGCGCGCACGCCGCGACCCTCGTAGAAGTGGGTGCGCGCCCCGATGACGAGCGCGTGCCGGCCGCTCGCGAGACGGATCGAGCGCAGCGTCCCCGAGTGGCCGGGAACGCCCGAGACATGGAAGCCGGGCACCTCCTCGGCCGGGATCACGGCGACGGTCTCGCCGATCACGTCGGCGGCCCGGCCCCAGCCGCTGCCCAGGGTGAGGCCGATGTCGTGGCGATCCACGCCGGTGAGGCGGGCGATGGCCGCCGCGGCTTCGGCGGCACGGGCGGTGGGGTCGAGCGGCTCGGTCATGGAGTCCAGCTTAGGGGCTGTGCTCTTGGGCCCGGGGGGGGGCTCGCGCCGGTTGAGGGAGGCGGAGGTTGCGCGGTGGATCCTGCGACTGCGCGCAGGATGACGGTGGGTGGGCAGGATGACGGTGGGTGCGCGCAGGATGACGGTGGGGGCGCGCAGGATGACGGTGGGTGCGCGCAGGATGACAGTGGGTGCGCGCAGGATGACAGTGAGTGCGCGCAGGATGACGGTGGGGGCGCGCAGGATGACGGTGGGTGCGCGCAGGATGACGGTCGGGGCGCGCAGGGCGACGAGCGGCGCCGGTTGAGGGAGCGCAGCGAGTCGAAACCCGACCGCGGCGCCTACCCCTCCTTGAGGATGCGGTAGCCGCGCTTCGGGTCATAGCCGTGGATCTCGCGGGTGTCGAGCCGCGCCATGAAGTCGAGCACGCCGGCGGTGACGACCTGGCCGGGCACGAGCACCGGGAAGCCGGGCGGGTACGGCGTGACGAAGCCCGCGGAGACGGGCTCCTCCCCCCGCGCCACCCGCTCGCGAAGCGCATCGAGCCCCACGTGTTCTACCGCTCCCCGCTTCTGGCCCAGGAAGAACGCCGGCCGGATATCTCCGTCGGGGAGTCCGGCGTCGGACGCGTACTCCGGGGCGAAGTAGCTGAAGTCGGGCAGCGGCGGCATGTCCTGCTCCGGGGTGCGCGGCAGGTCGGGATCGCGTTGCGCCTGCTCTTCTTCGAACCGCTCGGCGAGCTTCACGAGCACCTCGATGAGGTAGGCGATGGCACTTCGCGTGGTGCCGATGTTGGTCATGAACAGCACCGTGTTGCGGCTCGTCTTGTTGACCTGGATCCCGTATCGGTTCATCAGGTACTCGTGCTTGAAGGTGTCGCCGTCGACCCCGGTGCGGGTGATCTCGACGGTGATGCGGCTCGGGTCGATGACGAACTCGTCGCCCGCCCAGGCCCGCCACATGGTCGAGAGCCCGTCGCGCAGCGGCATCGGGCGCTGCACCTCGCGGTGTTCGGCGGGGATGAGCTCGGTGGAAGTCAGCACCCGATAGGTGCGGCGCAGCAGCGGGTGGCGGGCGATTGCCTGCGCGAGGCTGGTGGCGAGATCGAGCTGGCGCTGCACGAGGTCGAAGCCCTCGAGCTCCACCTGGCGTCGCCCGAGATCGAGCGAGGCGAGGATCTGATAGTTGGGCGACGTCGAGGTGTGCGTCATGAAGGACTCGTGGAAGGGCTCCTCGGCCTCGCGCACCCAGTCCTGGTCGTAGACGTGGATCATGGAGCCCTGCCGCAGCGCGGTGAGCGTCTTGTGCGTGGAGTGCGTGGCGTAGACGCGGATCCGCGCGTCGGGGCTCGGGATCAGGCGCTCGTCGAGCCACGCGTCGTCGGGCTTCGGGGTGCCGTCCGCCTCGAACAGGCGCTGCTGCTGCTCGTGATACGCCTGCGCGTGCGCGGCCGACTTGAGCTTCGCCTCGAGGTGCTTGGCCGAGGCCATCGCCGTGCGCCGGCGGGTGACCGGGTGGAAGGCGGCGAAGGCGAACCATGCCTCGTCCCAGAGGAACACCAGGTCGGGCTTGATCGCGAGACACTCGGCCATGACTCGTTCGGGGTCGTAGACGATGCCGTCGAAGGTGCAGTTGGTGAGCGTCACCATGCGCACCTCGTCGAGGCGGCCCGCGGCGCGGTAGTCGAGCAGCATCTGCTTGATGCGGCTGAGCGGGACCGCTCCGTAGAAGGCGAACTCGTCGAGCGGGTAGGCCTCGAGATAGGCCGGACGTCCGCCGGTGAGCATCATCGCGTGGTGGTGGGACTTGTGGCAGTTGCGATCGACCAGCACCACGTCTCCGGGTGCCACGAGTGCCTGGTGCACGATCTTGTTGGCCGTGGAGGTGCCGTTCGTGACGAAGAACGAGTGCTTGGCGCCGAATGCGCGCGCGGCCAGATCCTGAGCCTTCTTGATGGCGCCCGTGGGCGCGAGCAGAGAGTCGAGCCCTCCCGAGGTCGCGCTGGTCTCGGCCAGCAGCAGGTTGAGCCCGTAGAAGTCGGCGAGATCCTTGATCCATTTCGAGTTCACGACCGATCCGCCGCGCGCGACGGGCAGCGCGTGGAACACCCCGACGGGACGGCGGGCGTGATACTGGATCGCCGAGAAGAAGGGCGTGTCGTAGAGGTGGGAGATGCGGCGCAGCAGCGTGAGGTGTAGCTCGAGCTGGTCCTCGCGGCGGAACACGCGGCGGAAGCGGCGGGTCAGCACCCCGGCGAGCTCCTCGATGTGCGCTCCCGCGACGAGGTAGAGGTCGAGTTCGGGGCGCAGATCGGCGAGCGCGTCGGCGAGACCCAGCACGCGCTGCACCGAGGCGAGCGAGCTGCGCGACGACGCGGGGTGCGTGCCGGCCGAGGCTTTCGCGAGCTCGATGGTCTCCTGGAGCTCCTTGCTCAGCGGCTGCTTGGTGCGGTCGCTGAACCCCGGTCGCACCACGCAGGCGAGGATCTTGGGGTTGGTGAGCACCGCGGCGATCGCGTCCTCCGCCGAGGGCACGACGACGAAGTCGTAGATGAACGCGTCTGCGGGCCCGCGCATCTTGAGCGACTCCGCGGCGAGCGCGTCCCGGTCGGCCTCCGTGGTCTCGTCGACCACGAGCACCTCGAAGCGGGGTCTGGGGTCGGCGTCGTCCTGCAGCTCGGCCCGCTCGGCCTCCTCTAACTGCTCGTCCCGCGGCTCGTCGGGCACGGAACTGCCCCGGAAGCGATTGACGACCCTGCCGATGCGCTCGAGTGCGGCCGGGTAGTCGCCCTCGACCAGCAGATCGCGGATGGCGCGCACGTAGCGCTGGCCGAACCCGGCCCAGTAGAGCTCGATGGTCTCGAGCGCGCGCAGCGACCGGAAGACCTCTCCGTCCTGGGAGAGCACGCCGTCGTTGTCGTTGCCCATCGCGATGCGCTTCACCGCGAAGCGCAGGTACTCCCACGCATCGCTCCGCAGGCGCCAGGTGCTCGACGGCATCCCGGGATCGCGCTCGAGCGAGGCCGCCCCGGAGCGGGGTGCGGTCCGGGAACGGAGGACGTCGCCGCCGGCGATCGTGCCGCGCGTCTCGGCGGCAGTGCTGTGGGCGGTCTTGATCCTCGTCATGAGCGGCTCGTCCTTCCAAACGTCCTCGTCCTCCGGCGCCGCGGCGCGAGCGTAGCGGCGCGGTCATCCCCTGTCACGATCTTAGGCGCACCCGGATGCGCGGATCGGCACCCGCCCGTCCGGGGCTCCGGACCCCCCATCCGCCGAGCGCGCGCGTCCGCAGAGCGGACATCCGTCGAGTGTGCGTCCGCCGAGCGCGCGTTCACCGAGTGCGTGTCTGCCCCGAGCTGATGATCCGCCGAGAGATCACCCGACGAAGGTAAGGATGACCTAAGATGGAGGCGTGAATGCCCCTGATGCCTCGATCCCGGACCCGGGCGACCCGCAGTTCGTCTCCGTGCTCGATCCCGCCGGTATCGACTGCGTGCTCGCCGCCGGTGACGCGTCCGACCTGACGGAACTGCGGGCCTGGCTCGGCGGGCTCCCCGAGGATGCATACGGGCGGGTGTTCATCGAGGTCTTTGCCGAGATGCAGATCGAGGATCTGCCCGCGCCGGCCAACGTGGGCGTCACCTGGCTGTGCCGCGAGCAGCGTGAGAAGAGCCCACGTCCGGGCCTCGGCCGTCGGCGCGGCGAAGCGCTCGCGGATGCCGTTGACGCGTGGTTCGACGAGTGGCTGTGGGCCGACAGCGCGGCGGTGCGCAACATCCAGCTCTGGATGGGCGCGCGCACCAGTTCGGTGATGCAGAGCTACTGGGCGGCGCTCGACCGTCGGCTGGAGAAGCGCTGGCCGAGCTACTGCCAGAACGCCTGCCGCGACTCCTGCCCGCGCAGGCACTGAGGGCGCCCGCACCTCGCGCAGGAGGAAGCCGCTCGCGCAGGAGGAAAGCGGCGGATCGGTCCTGCACGAGTGGTGTTCTCCTGCACGAACGCCCACTTCCCGCCGGCACCCGCCGGCCCGCCGCGACCTCGTAGACTTGAGGCATGGCGAAAGCGTATGAACGGAAGCACCGCATCGCGGTGCTCGGCGGTGGCCCCGGCGGCTATGAGGCGGCGCTCGCGGGCGCCCAGCTGGGGGCCGAGGTCACTCTGATCGAACGCGCCGGGGTGGGCGGTGCCGCGGTGCTCACCGACGTCGTCCCCTCGAAGAGCCTCATCGCCACAGCGGGAGGCGTGCAGGCGGTGCGCGACGCCGGTCGTCTCGGCGTGCAGGCATTCGTGCCGGGGGCTCACGGCAAGCCGGTGCGCCCGGAGATCGCTGTGAATCTCGCCGCGGTCAACAAGCGCCTCCTGGCGATGGCGGGCGCGCAGTCGGTCGACATGCTGCGATCCCTCGAAGACGCCGGCGTGCGCGTTGTGCAGGGGGAGGGGCGGCTCGACGGCCCCAACGCCGTGCTCGTGTCGACGGCCGCCTCCGGAGGTACCGATTTCGACCGGATCGAGGCCGACACCATCGTCGTGGCCGTCGGCTCCAGCCCCCGCGAGCTCGATTCGGCGAAGCCCGACGGCGAGCGCATCCTCACCTGGAAGCAGCTCTACGACCTCCCGGCGATCCCCGATCACCTGGTGGTGGTCGGCTCGGGCGTCACGGGCGCCGAGTTCGCCAACGCCTACCGCACGCTCGGTGCCGAGGTGACTCTCGTGTCGAGCCGCGAGCAGGTGCTGCCGGGCGAGGATCCGGATGCCGCGGCCGTCATCGAGCGCGAGTTCAAGCGCCTCGGCATGCACGTGATGTCGAAGTCGCGCGCCGACTCGGTCGTGCGCACGGAGCGCGGCGTGCTCGTCACCCTCTCCGACGGTCGCACGATCGAGGCGTCGCACTGCCTCATGGCGGTGGGTTCGATCCCGAACACCGACGGCCTCGGCCTCGAGGAGGCCGGCGTCGAGCTCACCGACAGCGGCCATATCCGCGTCAACAAGGTGGCGCGCACGGCGGTCCCCTCGGTCTACGCGGCCGGCGACTGCACCGACTTCTTCCCCCTCGCCTCGGTCGCCTCGATGCAGGGCCGCACCGCGATCATGCACGCGCTCGGCGACTTCGTGCGCCCCATCGATCTGCGCAACGTCGCAGCGAACGTGTTCACGTACCCCGAGATCGCGACCGTCGGCTGGAACGAGCGCACGCTCGCCGAGGCTTCCGGATTGGCGCAGCACGTCACGCACACGGTCCCGCTCAGCGTCAACCCGCGGGCGAAGATGATCGGCTTCACGGACGGCTTCGTGAAGCTCTTCGCCTGGAAGGCGTCGGGCACCGTGATCGGCGGCGTCATCGTGGCGCACCGCGCGAGCGAGCTCATCTTCTCGCTCGCGCTCGCCGTCGAGCACCGGCTCACCGTCGACCAGGTCGCCTCGGCGTTCGCCGTGTACCCGTCGATGACGGGTGCGATCACCGACGCGGCTCGCGCGCTGCATCAGCACTGAGGCCCCGGCGCCTCGCACGGATCAACCCGGCGCGGGCCGAACGACAGGAACGAGGAGTCGGCATGAGGATCGAAGGGCCGTCGCGGCGCAGCGTGCTGGGAGGCATGCTCGGCATGATCGGGATCGGGGCCGCGGCGTCGCTCGCGGGATGCGCCGCGGGCAAGCCGGACGCGGTGCCGTCCGACGACGACGTCGAGGCGGCGGTGACGGTGCGAGCCTTCGACAACGCCTATGATCCGCCCGAGGTGGAGGTCGCTCCGGGGCAGGCCGTGCGCTGGGAGTTCGAGGGCCCCGCCGAACACGACGTGGTGGCCGAGGACGGCGGCTTCGTGAGCGAGTTGATGACCTCCGGCAGCTATACGCACCTCTTCGAGGAGGAGGGGGAGTACCCGTATCTCTGCTCGGTGCACCCCGAGATGACGGGCGTGGTGCGGGTGCGCGTCCGCTGATCCGCCCGCGCCCGCCGCGCGCCCGCCGCGCGCCCGCCGCGCGCCTCCCCAACGTTCGCGCCCCTCCCCGCCCGTCCCGCGCCCGCTGCGACCTTCGCGCGTCAGTAGGTGCTGCCTCGCGCGCGGTTTGGCCGCAACAACTGGCGCGCGTAGGAGGGGGCTGCGGCGGATCAGCCGCGTTGGAAGACCGCCAGGGACTCGAAGTGGTGGGTGTGCGGGAAGATGTCGAAAGCGCGCAAGCCGGTGAGTTCGTACCCCGCATCGCGCAGGCTGCGCGTGTCCCGGGCCAGCGCCACCGGGTCGCAGGCCACGTAGACGACGTTCGCGGGCGCGAGCTCGGCGAGCTGCCCCATCACGTCCCCGCCCGCCCCGGAGCGCGGCGGATCCAGCACCACCGTGCCGCGCCGCAGCCGATCCCGCACCGGCGCGGAGGCCCGCAGCAGCTCGCCCAGGTGACGATCGACTCGCGCGGTGACCGCGAGCGCCCCCACCAGTTCGGAGAGGTTCTCGGCCGCGTCGTCCGTCGCGCCGCCATCGACCTCGACCGTGGTCACCTTGGTGCCGGGCCCGGCGGCCTCCGCCATCGCCGCCGCGAGCAGGCCGACCCCGCCGTAGAGGTCGAGGTTTCCCGCCGCCGGGTCGAAGCGGCCCTCGTCGATCAGCTCGGCCACGGCGTCTCTCACGGCGGTGAAGAGCACGGCCGGGGCTTCGCGGTGCACCTGCCAGAACCCTCCGGCGCGCACGAGGAAGCCGCGATCCTCCACGAGCTCCCGGATCGTGTCGTGCTCGCCCGCGCGGGTCTTCTCGCCCGCGAGACCGAGGAGCATGCGCGGGTCGTCGGCAGAGGGATCGACGAGGTCGACGGTGGCCGCCCCCGGCATCGCCTCTTCGAGCGGCGCGATCCGCCCGATGCCCGCGCTGGCGAGCGGCAGGGAGGCGACCGGGATCACGCGGCGGCTGCGTGCCGCGTAGGGGCCGATCGCGCCGGTCTCGGGATCGACGTGCAGACGCACTCGGGTGCGATACCCGAGCCCGTTCGCCTCGTCGTCACCGGGAGCGGCCTCCACGAACTCGGCGAGCGCCTCGCCGAGCTCGTCGTCGTCGGCCGCCGCGAGCTCGACCCCGCCGAAGCGGTGCATCGCATCGGCGAGCACCTGCGCCTTCAAGAGGCGCTGATGGGGGAGGGCGATGTGCCCGAACTCCGCGCCCCCGGCCCGATCCTCGGGAGCGCGTTCGACCGCGGCCTCGGCCCAGACGTGCGGGCGACGGGCTTCGGAGGCGTCGAGCACCTCGACCACGGCGGCCCGCGCGAACGACTTCTTCCGTGCGTCGGTCACCCGCGCGCGCACCCGCTCGCCCGGGATCGCGTCGGCCACGAACACCACCCGGCCGTCGTGGCGCGCGACGCTCACGCCGCCGTGGGCGATCCCGGTGATCTCGAGCTCGATCGTCTCTCCGATCTCGAGCGGAGCGGACGTGGAGGGCGCGCGTGATGACATGTGCTCCATTGTCCCATCACCGGCGCACGCACCGCGATCCGTGCGGCGGGATCCGCGATCCGTGCGGCGGGACCCGCGATCCGTGACCCGTGGCTCGGCCTCAGGAGCGCTGCTCGGCGAGCAGCGCCGCGATCGCCTGGCTGCGCGAGGCGACCCCGAGCGCGCGCAGGATCCGTGAGACGTGGAACTTCACCGTGTTCTCGCTCACGCCGAGACGGTCGCCGATCGCGCGGTTGCCGGATCCGGCGACGAGCAGCTCGGCCACCTGCACCTCTCGCGGCCGCAGGCGAGAGATCGCCGACGAGGACAGGTGCGCCCGCGGCGGGTCGAGCGGGAGGACCGCCGAGAGCTCGGTGCCCCAACCGGGCGTCGCGTCTACGGAGAGGCGTCCGTTGAGCGAGTCGATGCGCCGGCGCGTGGCGCGGCGGAGCATCTCGGCATCGGCCGGATCCCCGGGGCCGTCGTCGCGCACCGACATGAGCAGATGGACGCCGTCGCAGTTCCACTGCACCCGGATCCGGGTCACCTCGGGGATGTCGATGCGGCTGAGCACGACGCGTCGTGCGACGGCACGAGCGCCTCTCGCGACCTCGTCGGGAAGCGGGCGGCCGTCGGACGGGGGATCGCCGAACTGCAGCTCGAGATCGCGCAGGCGCACGGCGGAGAGCAGATCCTGCTTGAGGCGGTCGAAGGCCACGCCGACGGGCTCCTCGGTCAGTGTCCGCACCTCGTCGGTCACGGCCCGCAAGCGGACGAGCCCGTCGGCGGCGCGCGCGATCCCCGCCGCCCTCGCCTCGGAATCGGAGAGCTTGCGCGAGCGGAGTGCCGTGAGCAGCGCCTCCAGCGTCGTCGCGTACTCGTCCGCCAGCTCGGCGAGCGCCTTCAGGCGCGCCCCCGATGTCGAGCGCGCGTGCTGCAGATAGTCGGGCCTCGCCTCATCGGCGCGTTCCTGCACGTGCAGCGAGACGATGTTCCAGACGTCGAGCACCAGGCCGGTGTTCTCGAGGGGGCTCGGGTCGGCCAGCACGAGCAGGGCGCCGTTGCGGGCGACCACCTGCAGCGCCGGACGTCTGCGGTCTCCGGTGTCGATGTGGGTGCGGCGCACGGTCTCGACCTCGGAGGTGCCCCGGCGCAGCCGCTCGAGGTCGAGGCCGCGCACGCCGCTGACGAACGTGGGATCCCCGCAGCCCTGCAGCCGCCCGCCGCTCACGTCGGCGGTCAGCATGACCATGCCGGAGTGCGGCACGATCGGCGCGAGGAGGCGGGAGAGCCCGGGCAGGATCGCGCCGAGCGGCGCGGCGAGCACGTCTGCGAGTTCGCGCAGCAGCCCCTCGGTCGGCACCTGGTCCGGCATAGCGGCAGCCTACCCGAAGACGGCTACTCGAAGGTATGGCTTCTGCCCGTCGCCGGAGTAATTGAACCGGGTTCCAGGTTCATCGATACTCGGGGGACGTGGCACGGTCGGCCACCTGTCGGAAAGGACGAAGATGTCTGGAAACAGAGCAGTCGCATACCAGGGTCCCGGTGTGGTGGAGGTGATCGACACCCCCTATCCCGAGTTCGAGCTGAAGGACGGCCCGGGGGTGAATCCGGCCAACGTGGGCCGCAAGGTGCCGCACGGCGCGATCCTGCGCACGGTGGCCACGAACATCTGCGGTTCGGATCAGCACATGGTGCGCGGCCGCACCACGGCTCCCGAGGGGCTCGTCCTCGGGCATGAGATCACGGGCGAGGTGGTCGAGGTCGGGCCCGACGTCGAGTTCATCAAGGTCGGCGATATCGTCTCGGTGCCCTTCAACATCGCGTGCGGACGCTGCCGCAACTGCAAGGAGGGCAAGACCGGGATCTGCCTCAACGTCAACCCGGATCGGCCCGGCAGCGCCTACGGCTACGTCGACATGGGCGGCTGGGTCGGCGGACAGGCCGAGTTCGTGCTGGTGCCCTACGCCGATTGGAACCTGCTGAAGTTTCCGGACCGGGATCAGGCCCTGGAGAAGATCCTCGACCTGACGATGCTCTCCGACATCTTCCCGACGGGCTTCCACGGCGCCTACACGGCCGGGGTCGGACCGGGCTCGACGGTCTACATCGCGGGGGCCGGCCCGGTGGGCATCGCGGCGGCGGTGGGCGCGCAGCTGCTGGGCGCCGCGTGCGTGATCGTGGGGGATCTCAACGAGGATCGACTCGCCCAGGCGCGCTCGTTCGGGTGCGAGACCGTCGACGTCTCCCAGGGGGATCCGCGGGATCAGATCGAGCAGATCCTCGGCGTGCCGGAGGTGGAGTGCGGGGTCGACGCCGTCGGCTTCGAAGCCCGGGGGCACGGAGCGGATGCCGCGCAGGAGGCTCCCGCGACCGTGCTGAACTCGCTGATGGACCTCACGGAGGCGGGCGGCGCGCTCGGCATTCCAGGGCTCTACGTGACGGGCGATCCCGGCGGTGTCGACGCGGCGGCGAAGGAGGGCTCGCTCTCGATCCGCCTCGGCCTGGGGTGGGCGAAGTCGCTGTCGTTCACCACGGGGCAGTGCCCCGTGATGCGGTACAACCGCCGGCTCATGCAGGCGATCCTGCACGACAAGGTGCAGATCGCGAAGGCCGTGCGGGCTACGCCGATCTCGCTGGAGGACGCTCCGCGCGGGTACGCCGAGTTCGACCAGGGTGCCGCGAAGAAGTACGTGCTCAACCCGAACGGCTACATCACGACGTGACCTCGCACCGGCCCCGCCGGTGACCGCGCCGAGGCCGGCGGCCCCCTTCGGGGGAGCCGCCGGCCTCGGGCGTTCGATGGCCCGTGGGACCGCCGCCGCGCGGCGCGCCCTGCTCGGCGAACCGGGCCCGCGATGTCAGGCGTCGCGTCGGCTGCGCCCCACGATGAGCCCGTAGATGAGCAGGACCAGGATGGATCCGCCGATGGCGAGCAGCCAGGTCTCGAGCGAGAAGAACGCGCCGATGTCGGCCCCGAACAGGAGCGAGCCGAGCCATCCGCCCACGATCGCCCCCACGACGCCGAGGAGCAGCGTGGCGATCCAGCCGCCGCCCTGGCGGCCGGGAAGGATCGCCTTCGCGATGGCGCCGGCGATGAGTCCGAGAATCAGAAATGCGAGGATGCCCATGAGAACTCCTTACCTTCGGGACGGAGGATCCGTCTTTCTGGCGTCAACGGTACGGCGTGCCGAACGCGGGCGGTAAGGGGCTTGCGAGGGCGGCGCCGGGCGGTGTAGAACGGGCGCCGCGCGAGATCACTGATGGTCCTGATCAGGCGGTTCGGGCAGGAGGCGCAGGCCGGCGGGGGCGTTGGCCGCCGCGGTCAGCTCCTCGATCCAGGCGCGGTTGAGCGTCGGCGTGTCGGCCGATTCGAACTCGAACTGCAGGGGGATCGAGGGCTGCAGCCAGATGCTGCGCTGGATGCCGGCGTCGTTCCAGGTGAAGAGCAGGCTCTCCTGCTGCAGCAGCTTCGTCATGACGACCGTGCGCAGATGGGTGAGCGCGCGGTCGTCGAAGCGGAAGATCTGCGACGGGCCGTAGTGCAGGTATCCCACGGGATGCCTCCTCAGGGGTGCGTGGACGATGGTGGGCGGATCAGCCCGCGGAGCGCTGCGCCGCGTAGGTCTCGGCTTCCTTCTCGGTGATGAGGATCAAGCCGCGCGGCGTGTGGGAGAGTTCGCCGAGCACGTCAATCCACGTCTCGTTGAGCTCGGGCGTTCGGCTGCCGGAGAAGCGGAAGATGAGCGGGATCGCGGGCGAGAGCCAGAGCGAGACCCGGCCGCTGCCGCGCTCGACCGGATTGGTCCAGCTCAGGAAGAAGCTCTCCTGGCGGCGCAGCTTCATGCCGACCGCCACCTTGAGGTGCGCCAGCGTGCGATCCTCGACCGGATACTCGACCGATGCTGCGTAGATGAGATGCCCCATCCCCCCATCATCCCACTCGCTCCGACGCGGCACCAGACCCGGCGGGGTGGGGCGCCGATCCCGCGTAGACTCGGCCCCATGCGTCTGTACCTCGCCTCCACGTCGCCGGCCCGCCTCTCCGTGCTCCGCGGAGCCGGGATCGAGCCGATCTGCATCGCCCCGCAGGTCGACGAGGAGGCGGCGGTCACGGCGCGCGAGGCCGAGCTGGGCCGACCGCTCGCGGCCCCGGAGCTCACCGAGTACCTCGGGCGGCTCAAGGCCGAGGACGTTGTGCGCCGGCACGGGCACGAGATCGACGGACTCGTGCTCGGCGGCGATTCCATGTTCCTGCTCGACGGCGAGATCCTGGGCAAGCCGCACGAGCCGCAGGTGGCGCTCGAGCGGGCCCGGCGGCACCGCGGGAGCACGGGTGCCCTGCACTCCGGCCACTGGCTCGTCGATCACACCGGCGGCGAGGTCCGCGCGGCCGCCGGCGCCGTGGACACGGCGCTCGTGACGCTCTCGGCCGACCTCGGCGACGCCGAGCTGGCGGCCTACGTGGCGACGGGCGAGCCCCTGGAGCTGGCCGGAGGGTTCGCGATCGACGGGCTCGCCGGTGCGTTCATCGAGCGCGTCGAGGGCGCTCCGAGCTGCGTGATCGGCCTGTCGCTGCCGGCACTGCGGCGGCTCGTGATCGAGCTCGGTCACGACTACCCGAGCCTGTGGACGGAATAGCGCCGGGAGTTCGACCGGCCGGGCGATTGCCACGGCCGAGGGGGTCAGATGAACTCATGAATTGAGTTCTACTGCGAACCTCTGACAACGACCGATCCCGGGTCAGCCCTTCGCGAGCAGGGCGACGGCGAGCGTCGCGATCACGCTGCCGTCGGCGAGGTCGACCCCCAGCAGCTCCTCGATGAGCGCCAGGCGCTGGTAGAAGACCGAGCGCGAGAGCCTGGCGCGTCGGGCCGCGAGCGAGCGGTTCGTCGGGTGCTCCAGGTAGGCGCGCAGCACGAGCAGCAGGTCGCCGCTGTGCCCGGGGCCGCTCGCGGCGTCGTGCTCGAGCAGCGGCGCGAGCGCCTCGGCCGCGAACTCCTGCACCTCCGGCGCGGCCGACAGCCCGCGCACCAGGTAGGCGAGCGGCTGCCGTTCGGCCTGCTGCACGCTCACGCGCCCGGTGCGCGCCGCGGGATCCAGCACACCGGCCGCGCGCACCTGCTCGAGCGAGGTGATGAGGGAGCGCACGCGGGTGCCGGAGGCGCCCATGCCGAGATGCGCGCGCCAGACCGCCGGCGTCGTCTCGGGGAGCAGCATGTCGAGCTCGTGCGCGAGCCGCACCGCGAGCGGCGGCACCGCCTCGCCCGTGCCGGCGATGCGGGGGTCGTCGTGGGAGAACGAGAGCAGGGCGAGCAGCACCGGGCCGCCGTCGTCGCCGATCCCTGCGCGGCCCATCGGGCTGCCGGAATCTGCGGTATCGGGAGCGAGGATCACCCGCCCCTCCGGCGCCACGGCGCGGCGCAGCGCGGTCTCGAGGATCGCGCGCTCGAGCGGGGCGTCGTGCCCGTGAGTCGAGTCGAAGTCGCCGATTCCCCGCAGCGTGGCCCCCAGCAGGGTGCGGCCCTCCACCGGCAGGCCGCCCGCCGCGAGCTGCACCGCCAGTTCGTCGGCCCTGCGGTAGCGGCCGCCGAGCAGCACGTCGAACAGGCGCTTCGAGCCGAGTTCGAGCCACTGCTCGCCCTCCGGGTCGGCGAGGCGACCGAGCGCGAGCGCGAAGGCTCCGAGCTCGAGCACCGTGCGACGCCCCGCGGGATGCGGCGGACCCGGCAGCGCGGTGAGGCGGCCCCAGCGCCGGCCCTGCGCTTCGACCGGCACGCGATCCCAGTCCGCGGGAGCGGGAGGCTGCTGCGCCGTCGCGCCCCAGTGCGCGAGCGCGCTGTCGGCGTCGTCCGGACCCGACCACGCGACGACGCGCCGTGCCGAGTCCTCGAGCACGACCGTCGCATCGAGGGTGTCGGCGAGGCGCTCGACGACGTAGTCGACGGGGCTGCGATTGAGGCCCAGCTCCGTGAGCATCGTGTGCACCTCGGCGCGGGCGGCGAGCGCCTCGTGCTGGTCGGCGAGCACCCGCTGATGGATGCGCTGGGTGATCTGCACGAAGCGCACCTCGCGGTGCAGGGCGATGAGCGGGATGCCGTGCGCCTCGCACGCCGCGGCGAGCGGTGCGGGCGCGGCATCGAAGTTGCGGCCCAGCTCGAGGATCACGGCCGCCGGGTCGGCCTCGGCGAGCCGGCGCGCGAGGCCGTCCAGCTCGGCGGTGTCGCGGGGCCACCCCGCGCCGGTGGTGAGCACGAGCTCGCCGCCGTCGAGCAGCTGCGCGGCTCCGGTGCCCGCGACCACGTGGGCCCAGCGGATCGACCGGCCGAGGCCGAGCGATCCCGCGATGAGCTCGGGGGATCCGGCCAGCACCTCGGGCAGTTCGAGGGCGTCGCTCACCGAGAAGGCGCCCGGCGCGTGATCCATGCGGTTGCCCTCCATGCGGTCTCTCGGTGCGGCTGCCCCGGTGCGGCGGTTCCCGGCGCAGCCGTCCCTGGTGCCGCGGTTCGACAGCGTCCATACACAGTGTACGGGAAACGTGGAAGTTCGCGATACTGTGCCGGTGGTGATGCCGTGAATCCGTTGAAATACTGGGAGGCATCGCGCTTCAGCGATCCCGAACATATTGATCGATTTGAGAGGACTATCGGATGGCACTCATCCCTCACGTCATCGGCGGAGAGAAGATCACCGCGGCCGAGCGCACCCAGCCGGTCTACAACCCGGCGACTGGCGAGCAGCAGCACGAGCTGGCGATCGCGTCGGTCGCGACGGTCGAGGAGGCCATCGCCGCTGCGAAGGCGGCACTGCCGGCGTGGCGCAAGACGAGCCTCACCAAGCGCGCCGACGTCTTCTTCAACCTGCGCCAGCTGCTCAAGCAGCGCACCCCCGAGCTCGCCGCCATCGTCACGAGCGAGCACGGCAAGGTGCTCTCGGACGCCGCCGGCGAGATCGCGCGCGGGCTCGAGAACGTCGAGTTCGCCTCGGGCCTGCTGCACCTGCTGAAGGGCGAGCGCGACGAGCAGGTCTCGACCGGCGTCGACGTGCACTCGATCAAGCAGCCGGTGGGCGTGGTCGCGGCGATCACCCCGTTCAACTTCCCGGTCATGGTGCCGCTCTGGATGATCGCCAGCGCGATCGCGTGCGGCAACACGGTCGTGCTCAAGCCCTCCGAGCGCGATCCCTCCGCATCGATCTTCATCGCCGATCTCTTCCGCGAGGCCGGGCTGCCCGACGGCGTGCTCAACGTCGTCAACGGCGACAAGGTGGCGGTCGACACCCTGCTCGACAGCCGCGACGTCAAGGCCATCAGCTTCGTCGGCTCCACTCCCATCGCCAAGTACATCTACGAGCGGGCGGCCGCCAACGGCAAGCGCGTGCAGGCGCTCGGCGGCGCGAAGAACCACATGATCGTCATGCCCGACGCCGACCTGAACGGTGCGGCCGACGCCGCGGTCTCGGCCGCGTACGGCTCGGCCGGCGAGCGCTGCATGGCGGTCTCGGTCGTAGTGGCCGTCGGCGGCGTGGGCGACGAGCTCGTGCAGAAGATCGCCGACCGCATGGCCGACCTCACGATCGGCGACGGCACGGATCCCGCCTCCGAGATGGGTCCGCTCATCACGCGAGAGGCGAAGGAGCGCGTGGAGTCGTACGTCGCAGGAGCCGAGGCCGAGGGCGCGACCGTGGTCGTGGACGGCCGCGAGGCGCAGTTCGAGGGCGACGGCTTCTTCACCGGCGTCTCGCTGATCGACCACGTCAAGACCGACAGCAAGGTCTACCGCGAGGAGATCTTCGGCCCGGTGCTCGCGGTGGTGCGCGTCGACACCTACGAAGAGGGCGTGCAGCTCATCAACGAGCACCAGTTCGGCAACGGCACCGCGATCTTCACCCGCGACGGCGGCGTCGCCCGCCAGTTCGAGTTCGAGGTCGAGGCGGGCATGGTCGGGATCAACGTGCCGATCCCCGTGCCGGTCGGCTCGTTCTCGTTCGGCGGCTGGAAGGACTCGCTCTTCGGCGACGCGCACATCTACGGCCCCGAGTCGGTTCACTTCTACACCCGCTCCAAGGTGGTCACCACGCGCTGGCCCAAGCCCGAGCAGTCGAAGGTCGACCTCGGCTTCCCCAGCAACAGCTGATCCTCCTCCGCGATCGGAGCGATCGGCGGGCCGCTCCGCCGATCGCTCCGATCGAGCGGGGGCGTTCCGCCGATCGAGCGGTTCACCCCACCGGTCGCGCGGTTCGCGCCGCCGATCGAGCGGAGTCGAGATCCGCACCAGCGGATCCCGGCTCCGCCGCGCTCCGCACCAGCGGATCCCGGCTCCGCCGCGCTCCGCACCAGCGGATCCCGGCTCCGCCGCGCTCCGCACCTCCGGCCGCCGGGCCGCACAGATCCTGACACACGAGAGAGAATGACCGCATGACCGACTTCATCGACCTGAACGGCGCCGAGCAGAGCTTCGGCGACTCCGACGCTCAGCGCGAGGTGCGCGCGAACGACCGACAGTACGTCTTCCACTCCTGGTCGGCGCAGAACAAGATCGATCCGCTGCCCATCGCCAAGGGCGAGGGCGCGCGCTTCTGGGACTACGACGGCAACGAGTTCCTGGACTTCTCCTCGCAGCTCGTCAACCTGAACCTGGGTCACCAGCACCCGGGCCTCGTGCGCGCGATCCAGGAGCAGGCCGGTCGCCTCGCGACGATCCAGCCGTCCATCGCCAACGACGTGCGCGGCGAGCTCGCCAAGCGCATCGTCGAGCACTCCTTCGATGGCGCGCGCTCGGTGTTCTTCACCAACGGCGGCGCCGAGGCCAACGAGTATGCGGTGCGCATGGCACGCCACCACACCGGCCGGCAGAAGGTGCTCGCGCGCTACCGCTCGTACCACGGCTCGACGGCGACGGCCATCACGGCGACCGGCGATCCGCGCCGCTGGGCGAACGGCGTGCTCGACGCCGGCGTGGTGCACTTCTTCGGGCCCTACCCGTACCGCTCCGAATTCTTCTCGGAGAGCCCCGAGCAGGAGACGGAGCGCGCGCTCGCGCACCTCGAGCACACCATCCAGCTCGAGGGTCCCGACACCATCGCGGCGATCATTCTCGAGACCGTCACCGGCACCAACGGCGTGCTCGTGCCGACGCCCGGCTACCTGGCCGGCGTGCGCGCGCTCTGTGACAGGTACGGCATCGTGATGATCGCCGACGAGGTCATGGTGGGCTTCGGCCGCACCGGGGAGTGGTTCGCCTACCAGGGCTTCGATGTGCAGCCCGATCTGGTGACCTTCGCGAAGGGCGTCAACTCCGGCTACGTGCCGCTCGGCGGCGTCGTCATCTCAGAGGCGATCCACAACACCTTCGGCGACCGGGCCTTCCCGGGCGGGCTCACCTACTCGGGCCACCCGCTGGCGTGCGCCGCGGGCGTCGCGACCTTCGACATCTTCGAGGAGGAGGGGATCCTCGAGCGGGTGCGGGATCTCGGCTCGCGCGTCATCGCACCGCGCCTGGCCGAGCTCGCCGCCAAGCACCCGTCGGTCGGGGAGTTCCGCGGTCTCGGACTGTTCTGGGCGATGGATCTGGTGCTGGATCGCGAGACCCGCGAGCCGCTCGTGCCGTACAACGCCGCCGGCGAGGCGGCCGCGCCGATGAACGCGGTGGTCGCGGCCTGCAAGGCCGGGGGACTGTTCCCGTTCGTGCACTTCAACCGCCTGCAGATCGCCCCGCCGCTGGTGATCGGCGAGGACGAGCTGGTGCGTGGCCTCGACATCATCGACGCGGCGCTCGACGTGGCCGACGGGTACACCACCGGCGCGTAGGCCCTGCGGTCGGCGCGTGAAGCCGCGCGCCGACGGCGGGCACAGGCCACCCCGTTCGGCGCGCGGGGCCGCCGGTCGCGCCGGTCGCGCCGGTCGCGCCGGTCGCTTCGAAGTGGGAGTCCCGTTCTGCCGCATCGTTCCGACGGATGCGGCAGAACGGGACTCCCACTTCGCGCGTGCCGCGGGCTGCGTGCTGCGTGCGGCGGGATGCGGGCTGCGGGGGCCCGGGTGCCGTGCGGTGCAGGTGCTGCGAGGCCCGGGTGCTGCGGGGGCCCGGGTGCGGCGGGGTGCAGGTGCTGCGGGGCCCGGGGCTCGGTCGGCCTAGCGGCCGCCGGTCGCGAGGCGCATGAGGTCGGAGTCGAGGTCGATGCCGAGCTCGGCGCCGCCAGCGCTGCCGTAGGAGTGCTGGTAGCTGCCCCACGCATCGCCGCGCACCGCCGTGCGGAAGCCTCCGGCCACGAGCGCCACGAGCTCGCCGGCCGCGCGCTCGATCCGCCCGCCGAAGCCGCGGTCGTTCCAATCTTCGGGGGCCGCGAAGAGCGACGTGGGCGCCGTGACCGTGCGCAGGTAGGCGAAGAGGCCGCGCAACTGCTCGTCGACCACGAGCGCGTGGCGCGCGCTGCCCGCGGTCGCGGCCAGCGCGACGGGAGTGCCGATGAGCAGGTCGTTGTCGAGCACCTGGAAGAAGGACGTGAACAGGCCGCTGGGTCCGGCCTTGTAGACCGGAGTCGACGCGACGAGCGCGTCGGCGTCGCGCAGCGTGTCGCTCGCGCGCTGCAGCTCGGGCGAGACGTGCTGCGCGACGAGGGCGGTCGTGATGTCCGCGGCCAGGGCCCGGAGATCGATGAGGCGCACGCCCAGTTCGAAGCCGCGCCGTGCTGCCAGCGCGACGGCGCGGTCTGCGACCCGGGTCGCGAGCATCGTGGTCGTGGAGGGATCGCTCGTGCCGGCGGTGATCACCGCGAGGGTGCGGGGCGGTGCGGGCTGCCCCGGCTCCGCGGTCGTGCGCTGAGCGGCTCCGTCGAATGGTGCGTTCATGTGCTGTCGTGCTTTCTCGAGAGTGATCTGATCGTGGGGTGTCGCAGGATCCTCGGGTGTGGATCCTGCGGCTGCGTTCGCTGCGCTCACTCCGCGCAGGATGACCGGGTTGGGATCTCGAGCGGCGAGGCTCCTGTCATCCTGCGCGGAGGCGAGGAACGAGCCGGAGTCGCAGGATCCAGCGGGAGAAACCCGTCTACGCGACGAGCTTGCGGCAGAGGCGCTGGAGCTCCCGCATCTCGTCGGCGCTGAGCGCGGATCCGAGCTCGCGGCCCACGCTCTTCGCGTGCGCGCGTCCCACCTCGCGCTGGATGCGCGCGCCGGCATCGGTGAGCGACACGCGCACCGCCCGCCCGTCCTCGGCGTCTGCCTCGCGGCGCACCAGGCCGCGCCCCGCCAGTCGGTCGACCATGCGCGAGAGCGCCGGCTGACTGAGCAGCACGCCGTCCTGGATCTCGCAGATCCGCATCGGCTCGTCGCCCTTCGCGAGGGTGTAGAGCACGTCGTACTCGCGCATGCCGACCTCGCTCCACATGTCCTCCGCGGCGAAGCCGCTCATGAGCGCGGCGTGGGCGGTCATGACCGCTTCCCAGGCCTCGTTGGCGAGCCTGAGGTCGGTGCGTGCGTTCATGGTCATTCCTTCTGGTTGCGAAGCGTGTGCGATCCGGGGCGCGCGAGTGGCGCCGCAGCGGGGTCAGAGCCCGAAGGCCGCGCCGCTCTTCGGCGATGAATCGAGGTAGGGGGATCCGCCCGTCACGTTATCACCGCGGTTCGCCCGCGGGCGCGGCTGGCGCGGCGGCTCGTCGCCGTACTTGGCCCGCACGAGTGAGGCGTGGGTGGGGCTCTCGGGCACCTCGGGATCCCGATCCTTCGCCATCTCGCGGCGCAGCACCGGGATCACCTCCTCGCCCAGCAGATCGAGCTGCTCGAGCACCGTCTTGAGGGGGAGCCCCGCGTGGTCGACGAGGAACATCTGGCGCTGGTAGTCGCCGAAGACCTCGCGGAAGCCGAGGGTCTTGTCGATGACCTCCTGCGGGCTGCCGACGGTGAGTGGCGTCTGGCTGGTGAAATCCTCGAGCCGGGGACCGTGACCGTAGACGGGCGCCTCGTCGAAGTACGGGCGGAAGCGATCCACGGCGTCCTGCGACCGCTTCGCGATGAACGCCTGGCCGCCCAGACCCACGATCGCCTGCTGTTGCGTGCCGTGGCCGTAATGCTCGTAGCGCTCGCGGTAGAAACGCACCAGGCGCAGGAAGTGCTCGGAGGGCGCGAACAAGTGGTTGGCGAAGAAGCCGTCGCCGTAGTAGGCGGCCTGCTCGGCGATCTCCGGCGTGCGGATCGACCCGTGCCACACGAACGGCGGCACGTCGTCGAGGGGGCGCGGAGTGCTGGTGAAGCCCTGCAGCGGGGTGCGAAAGTTGCCGTCGTAGTCGACGACGTCCTCGCGCCACAGACGGTGCAGCAGGTTGTAGTTGTCGAGCGCGAGGGGGAGCGCGCTGCGGATGTCCTTGCCGAACCAGGGGTAGACGGGTGCGGTATTGCCGCGGCCGAGCATCAGGTCCATGCGGCCCTGCGCCAGGTGCTGCAGCATCGCGTACTCCTCGGCGATGCGCACGGGATCGTTCGTGGTGATGAGCGTGGTGCTGGTGGAGAGCTTGAGCGTCGTCGTCTGCGCCGCGATATAGGCGAGGAAGGTGGTGGGGCTCGATGAGAAGAAGGGTGGATTGTGATGCTCGCCGATGGCGAAGACGTCGAGGCCCACCTCCTCGGCGTGCACGGCGATGCGGGCGAGCCCCTGGATGCGCTCGGCCTCGCTGGGGGTCTCGTCGGCGACGGGGTCTCGGGTGACGTCGCTGACCGAGAAGATCCCGAATTCCATGGTGTGCTCCGTTCTGCAGCGAGTGCGATGGTGATGCGCTTCACGGTAATTATATGCGCTTGCATGTAGTTTAACGCCCGCGGGCGCGGACTATTCCCCGGCCAGCCGCTCGGGGCGAAGCGGAGCTTCGCGCGGCGATGCCGCTGCCTGCCGCGGTGGCGGCAGCGCGGATCGCGGGCCGACGCTTCGCGTCGTCCGGTGAGCGATCCGCGCCTCTGCGGGCAGGCGACGCGCGGAGCGCGGAGCGTGGGCCAGGCGCTCGGAGCGAAGCGGAGCTTGACGATCCCTCGTGTCCGCTTTAGACTGACTAGTCAGTTTAAGAACATCGACGAGAACCGCGAGGACAACGTGAGCACTGCTGCACTCACCGGCGCACGGGAAGCCGCGAGCACCGAGGTGCTCGGAATCGACGACCTGCTCGACCGGAGCGACGCCGACCGGGGCGACGCCGACCGGGGCGACGCCGGCCGGGGCGACGAGCGCTCGCCCGCGGGGCGGGCCGTCGCCGGAGGGCGCACCGCATCCGGCCCCGCGATCGACGTGCGCGACGCCGCCGTCACCGGGCCGCGCGGCCCGGTGTTCGGCCCGCTCACCGCGATGAGCGACCGCCCCGTGACCGTCGTGCGGGGATCCCGCGGCACCGGCCGCACCTCGCTGCTGCTCGCCATCACGGGGCGCATGCGGCTGAGCGAGGGGTCGCTCGTCGCGCTCGGTGCGGCGAAGCCCGCCGAGATCCGGCGCCGCACCGGCATCGCCGGCTTCGCGGAGATCGACGCGCTCGAGCCCGCCGTGACCCTCGGAGCCACGCTGCGCGAGCGCCTCGCCTGGGCGATGCCCTGGTACCGCCGCACACCGCGAATCACCCCGGAGCTCGCGAGCGAGCTGCTCGGCGAGGCGTTCGGCGAGTACGAGCAGCCGGATCCCGACACCCTCGTGCGCGAGCTCGATCCGGCGGAGGAGATGCTCGTGCGTATCTCGCTCGCCCTCATCGAACGGCCCGAGCTGCTAGCGATCGACGATTTCGACGCGCTCCGCGATCCCGCGGAGCGCGCGATCGTGGCCGAGCGGCTCAACGCGCTCGCCGACCGCGGCACCCGGATCGTCGTCGCCACGAGCGACCCCGGCGATCTGCACCGCTTCGCCGGGCACCGTCCGGCTCTCATCGCACTCTGAACCCCGCGTTCGAAGGAAACACCATGTCGCTCTTCACACGCAGCACCGAGCTCGCGCGCTTCCGTCGGGGCACGATGCCCAAGATCGCCCTCGCCGTGCTGCTCGTCATCCCGCTCATCTACGGCGCACTCTATCTATGGGCGTTCTGGGCCCCGACGGACAACATGGACAAGCTTCCCGTCGCCATCGTCAACCTCGATGCGCCGGCCGAGACGCCCGAGGGCGACACGCTCGCCGCCGGGGACGAGGTGGTCGAGCAGCTCGAGGTGAGGCGCGAGCTCGACTGGCGACAGCTCGATGCCGCCGAGGCCGCGCGGTCGGTCGCCGACGGCGAGGTCTACTTCTCGGTCACGATCCCGCGCGACTTCTCGAGCACGCTCGCCGGCCTGCAGGAGGACCCGAAGGCCGGCGAGATCGCGGTCGTCTACAACGACAACAACTCCTTCCTCGCGTCGACGCTCGGGAAGCAGGCGATGGTGCAACTGCGCGACGCGGTGGGCGAGACGGCGACGCGCACGGCCGCCGATCAGGTGCTGGTCGGCATCGAACGCTTGAGCGACGGCACGCGCGACGCGGCCGAGGCGGCCGGCACGCTCGATGCGGGCGCCTCGGCCGTGGCCGACGGGAGCTCCGCGCTGAGCACGGGCCTCGGCGAGCTCGCCGACGGCACCTCTCGGCTGGTGGCGCAGGCGCCAGAGCTCACGAGCGGCACGAGCCGGCTCGCCGACGGGCTCGACGAGGCTCGCTCGGGCAGCGCCCGGCTCGCCGAGGGGAGCGGCGCGCTCGCCGCCGGTGCCGGAGAGGCCGCGACGAAGTCGGGAGAACTGCGCGACGGTCTCGGTCTGCTGGACGACGGTGCGGCGCGAGTCTCGAACGGCACCGCGACCGTGGCCGACGGCACCCGCGGGGTCGCCGACGGCGCAGCCGGCCTCGGGACCGGTGCGGGCGAGCTCGCCGCCGGGATGTCGACGCTCTCGGAGGGCCTCGGGCATCTCGCGGACGGCGCTGCCGCCACCAGCGCGGGTGCCGCAGACCTCTCAGCGGGGTCGGAGACGCTCGGCGACGGCGCGGCGCAGGTCTCGGCCGGGATCGCGAGCATCGCGCAGATGGCGGCCGCGCACCCCGAGATGACGCTCGCTCAGCTCGATGCCGCGCTGCAGGCCCAGGGCACCTCGATCCAGGGCGTCTCCGACGGGGCGGCCGAGGTGAGTTCCGGCGCCTCGACGCTGCGCGACGGTGCGGCGACGCTCGCCGACGGCGCGGCGACGCTCGAGTCCTCGACCCGGACGGCCTCCGAGAGCGCCGCGCAGCTCGTGGACGGGGCCGACCGGATCGCGGGAGCTCTCGGGGACCTCAGCAGCAGCGCGGAGGAGCTCGCGACGGGGGCGTCGCAGGTGTCGGCGGGAGCCGGCATGCTCCACGAGCAGACCGGATCCGCGCACGCGGGCAGCGGCAGGCTCGCGGAGGGAGCCGCCTCGCTCTCCGCCGGCGCGCGGAGCGTGGCCGACGGGAGCGGCACGCTCGCGGGCGGCGTCGCCACGGCGGCCGACGGTGCGGATCGGCTCGCGGCAGGTGCCGGTGATCTCGTCGCGGGCGCGGCCCGACTCGACGACGGCGCGCAGCGGGCGAGCGAGAAGTCGGGCGAGCTCGCGGCGGGCGCCGGCGAGGTGAGCGACGGGGCCGGCGCCTTCGCCGAGCGACTCGCCGAGGGTGCGGACGAGGCGCCCGCGTTCGCGCCCGGTCAGCGCGTCGGGATCGCCGAGACCCTGGCCGCCCCGGTGCAACTCGCCGAGACCACCGAGAACGGGGTGCAGGGGTTCGGCGAGGGCTTCGCCCCCTTCTTCATCGCGCTCGCCTCGTTCGTCGGGGCGCTCATCACCTGGCTGATCCTGCGCCCGCTACCGCGTCGGCCGCTCGCCTCGAACGCCTCGGGGCTGCGCTCGGTGCTCACCGGGTTCCGGCCGGCCGCACTCATCGGCGTGGGGCAGGTGGTCATCATGATGCTCGTGCTGGTGTTCGGGATCGGCATGCGGCCCGCGCACTGGATGGGCATGGCGGCGTTCATGCTGCTCGTCACCCTCGCGTTCCTGGCGCTGCAGCAGATGTTCATCGTGCTGCTCGGCACCGCGACCGGCCGTGTGGTGAGCCTCGTGCTGCTCATGCTCATGCTGTCCTCGTCGGGCGGCACCTACCCGGTCGAGACCACCCCCGGGTTCTTCCAGGCGCTGCACCCCTTCATGCCCGCCTCGTACGTGGTGGACGGCCTGCGGCAGCTGATCGGAGGCGGCCTCGACGGGCGGTTCTGGATCTCGCTCGCGGTGATGCTGGCGGTGCTGCTCGGTTCGCTCGCGATCAGCGCGGTGGCCGCTCGGCGCCAGAAGGTGTGGACGATCCCGCGGCTGCACCCCGAGCTCGCGATCTGAGCGCGGGGCGCGGGCGCTGGCGCTGCGGGTGCGGGTGCGGGCGCTGCGGGTGCGGGATCCGCGGGCCGCGGCGGTGGCCCGCCCTGCGCCGCGCTGCGCCGCGCCCGAAGTGGGAGTCGCGTTCTGCCGCATCCCGCACGCCAATGCGGCAGAACGCGACTCCCACTTCGGGGGCGGCGCGCACGGCAGGGCAGAGTCGGGTGCGGACGCGGCGGGACGGGCCGGAACGCGAGAGGATAGGACCATGGCACGGGGAAGTACGAAGCAGCTCATCACCGACGCGGCGGTGCGCGTCGCGGCGCAGCACGGGATCAGCGGCGCCTCGATGGATCAGATCGCCGAGGCTGCGGGCGTGGCAAAGGGCAGCCTCTACTACAACTTCGCCTCGAAGGATGCGCTCTTCGAGCAGGTGATCCGGGACGGGTTCGAGCGGCTCGGGGACGCGATCGACGCGGCCCGCGACCAGGTGGATCCTGCTGAGGCGCCCCGTGCGGTCGCCGCCGCGACGCTCGAGACGCTGCGAGGCAACCTCGACCTGGCGAAGCTCATGGCCTCGGAAGTGTTTCGCACGGACCGTCCGTGGGCGGAGGCCATGGAGCTGGCTCGATCCTCGGTGGTGGTGCGGTTCCGCGACGTGCTGCGCGACGCCCGGGCGTCGCGGGGCGAGGGTCCGGCGAGCGCCGCAGAGGCCTCTCGTGCCGCCGAGGAGATCACCGAGACGGCCGGGGCGGCCTTCTTCGGCGCCCTCGCCGGGGCCTGCCTCGACTGGTTGCTCTTCCGCCCCGAGCAGCCGGTGGAGCGGGTGCTCGACCAGGTGCTGCGCGCGATCTGAGCCGCGAGCGCGGCACCGCGATCCCCGGCCCCGTGATCGTTGGCGGCGCGATGCTCGGCGGCCGAAGCGAGAAGCCGGTCGGGATCCCGCGATCCCGACCGGCTCCCCGCGGCGCCCGGAGCCTACTCCGAGAGCAGCGCCTGGATGCGGCGCACGCCCTCGATCAGCGCGTCGTCGCCGAGCGCGTAGCTGAAGCGCAGGTAGCCGGAGGGGCCGAAGGCCTCGCCGGGAACCGCGGCGACCTCGGCCTCGGAGAGGATGAGGTCGGCCAGTTCGAGCGAGGTGGCGGGGGTGACCCCGCGGTAGGTCTTGCCGAGCGCGCCCGCGACGTCGACGTAGGCGTAGAAGGCGCCCTCGGGGGTGGGGCAGACGAAGCCGGGAACTCGGTTCAGCTCCTCCACGATCAGCTTGCGGCGGCGGTCGAAGGCCAGCCGCATCTCCTCGATCGGCTCCTGCGGGCCGTTCAGCGCCGCGATCGCCGCGCGCTGCGCGATGTTGTTGACGTTCGAGCAGAGGTGCGACTGCAGGTTCGCCGCGCCCTTGATCACGTCGGCCGGACCGGCCATCCAGCCCAGGCGCCATCCCGTCATCGCGTAGGTCTTCGCGACCCCGTTGACGAGGATCGTGCGATCCTGCAGCGCCGGCACGGCCTCGACGATCGACACCGCCCGCACACCGTCGTAGACGAGATTCTGGTAGATCTCGTCGGCGACGACCCAGAGGCCGTTGGCCTCGGCCCACTCGCCGATCGCGCGTGTCTCCTCGGGGGAGTACACCGCGCCCGTCGGGTTGGACGGCGACACGAAGAGCAGCACCTTCGTGCGCTCGGTGCGGGCCGCTTCGAGCTGCTCGACCGTCACCTTGTATCCGTGGTCGGACCCGGCGAACACCTCGACGGGCACGCCGTCGGCGAGCTGGATCGCCTCGGGATAGGTGGTCCAGAAGGGAGAGGGCACGATCACCTCGTCGCCCGGATCCAGCAGCACCTGGAAGGACTGGTAGACGGCCTGCTTGCCGCCGTTGGTCACGATCACCTGAGCGGCCGGAATGGCCCAGCCCGAATCGCGCGCCGTCTTCGCGGCGATGGCCTCGCGCAGCTCGGGCAGGCCGGTCGCGGCGGTGTACCGGAAGTTCTTGGGATCGTCGAGCGCATCGCGCGCCGCGGCGACGATGTGCTCGGGCGTGGAGAAATCGGGCTCGCCCGCGGCGTAGCTGATCACGGGACGGCCCTCGGCCTGGAGTGCCTTGGCCTTCGCGTCGACCTTGAGCGTCGCGGACTCGGCGATAGCGGCGATCTTCTTCGAAAGACGGGAGATGTTGGTCACACCTCAAGCCTAGCCGCTGCACGGCGATTGCAGCGCCGAACGATGCCCGGTGGCCTCAGAACGCTCGTCGGCGCGGGGGAGAGATACGAGTGCGCGATTCCTCATCCGACGTACCCCAGGCTACGCGCGCCAGTTGTTGCGGTCTCCCGACGGGTTTGGTGACATCTCCTGGCGCGCGAAAGCCGGTTGCGATGGCGAAGGGTGTGTCGGTGCAGTGCTCTGGATGTGTCGGGTCGCCCCGGACAACCGGCATTTCGTATGATCCCACCCAGCGCTGGCCGCTGTCGGCCGTCCGAATCCCCTCTCCCGGGGCGCTCGCCGGTTAGACAAGCGTCGGCGGATCGCGTAGAGTAGCTCGCGGTGATTGACTTTCACCAAAATTTTCTATGCCCGAAAGGGTGAGGTCGAAAGTCGCAAGATCTCCATAGGGCGGTGGCGCAATTGGTAGCGCAGCGGTCTCCAAAACCGCAGGTTGCAGGTTCGAGTCCTGTCCGCCCTGCAGATCCCGCCCGGTGCTCGTGCACCGGGCGGGTCAATTGAAAGGACGTGCGAGTGAGCAGCAGCGAGGTCGAGGAGAGCGGCGGACTGGTCGAGCGCGCCAAAGCCGACCGCGAGGCGAAGCGCAACTGGTTCAGCCGGATCGTCCTCTTCGTGCAGCAGGTGATCGCCGAGCTCAAGAAGGTCGTCACGCCGACTCGCAAGGAGCTCATCAACTACACCCTGGTGGTGATCGCCTTCGTGATCATCATGATGGCCCTCGTCTGGGCGCTCGATCAGGTGTTCGGCTTCGTCACCGTCTTCATCTTCGGAACGCCGCTCGGCTGATCCTCGACCGACGAGCCCGATCCAGATCCCGAATCAAGGAAAGCAAGTGCAGATGACCAGCGAGAACAGCAACACCCCCGAGGCCGATCTCGAGTCGGCTCTCGACGCGCTGGTGCAGTCGGTCGACCCGGTCGCCGATGCCGCAGTGGAGGACGCGCTCGAGATCGACAGCGCCGAGGAGGCCGCAGCGGCCGCGAGCGCGATCGTCGACGAGGAGGTCGAGGAGGAGGCCGAGACCGCCGAGGATCCCTACAAGGCGTTCAAGAAGGATCTGCGCCGTCGTCCCGGCAAGTGGTTCGTGATCCACACCTACGCCGGCTACGAGCGCAAGGTGAAGTCGAACCTCTGGAACCGTCGCGAGACGATGGGCGCGGTCGACGACATTTACGAGATCCAGGTCCCCATGGAAGAGGTCATGGAGGTCAAGAACGGCCAGCGCAAGATGGTGACGCGCGTGCGCATCCCCGGGTACGTGCTGGTGCGCATGAACCTCACGGAGCACACCTGGTCGGTCGTGCGCCACACGCCGGGCGTCACCGGCTTCGTGGGCAATGCCAACAACCCGGTCCCGCTGCGCATCAACGAGGCCTTCGAGATGCTCAAGAGCACCGTCGAACTCGAGCCCGCCGCCACCGCGAAGGGCAAGGCCGCCGCCAATGCGGCCGCGCAGGGCAACGTCGAGATCGACTTCGAGATCGGCGAGACCATCACGATCAAGTCCGGCTCCTTCGAGGGGCTGCCCGGCACGATCAGCGAGATCAACCCGGCCGCGGGCAAGCTCACCGTGCTCGTCTCGCTCTTCGAGCGCGAGACTCCGGTCGAGCTCAGCTTCGACCAGGTCACCAAGATGGTCTGAGTCGCGGCTCGCGAACGGCGAAGCGCCCGCACCCCTCAACGGGTGCGGGCGCTTCTGCGTTCATGCGAGCCGGGCTGCGTCCTTCTTGGCCCGCCGCAGAGCGTGGAGCAGCGGCTCGGTATAGCCGTTCGGCTGCGCCGCCCCCTCGACGATCAGGCGTCGCGCCGCCTGAAAGGCGATCCCGTCGGGCCCTTCGCCGAGCAGCGGCTCGTACGCCGAATCCGCGGCGTTCTGCCGGTCTACGACCGCGGCGAGCCGGAGCAGGCTCTCGTCCACTTGCGCCTCGGAGATCACGCCGTGCGCCAGCCAGTTCGCGAGCAGCTGGCTCGAGATGCGCAGCGTGGCGCGATCCTCCATGAGCGCGACATCGTTGATGTCGGGCACCTTGGAGCAGCCGATGCCCTGATCGATCCAGCGCACGACGTAGCCGAGGATCGACTGGACGCAGTTGTCGACCTCGGTCGACACAGCCCGGGCGGAGAGCTCGCCGTCGGCCGCGAGGGGGATGCGGAGCAACTCGGCGAGGCTGTTGTGCGGCAGCGGGGGCAGCGCCCGGCGCTCCGCGAACGCATCGCGCCGGTGGTAGTGAAGCGCGTGCAGGGTGGCGGCAGTCGGTGAGGGTACCCACGCGGTCGAGGCGCCCGCGCGCACGTGGCCGATCTTCTGCTCGAGCATGTCGCCCATGAGGTCGGGCATCGCCCACATCCCCTTGCCGATCTGCGCGCGCCCGTCGAGGCCGCAGTCCACTCCGATGGCCACGTTGCGGTTTTCGTAGGCTCCGAGCCAGGGGCGCGTGCGGAGCGCCGCCTTGGGCGGCATGGGCCCCGCCCAGAGGGAAGTGTGGATCTCGTCGCCCGTGCGGTCGAGGAATCCGGTGTTGATGAAGACGACGCGTTCGCGCGCCGCTTCGATGCAGGCCGCGAGATTCACTGAGGTGCGCCGCTCCTCATCCATGATGCCGATCTTCACGGTGCACGCCGGCAGGCCGAAGAGCTCTTCGACGCGCGCGAACAGCTCGACCGCGAAGGCGACCTCGTCGCGTCCGTGCATCTTGGGCTTGACGATGTAGATCGAGCCGGTGCGCGAGTTGCGGCCGGCCGCGGGGCCCGTCAGATCTGCGAGCGACCCCAGCACGGTCATGATGGCGTCGAGGATGCCCTCGGGCACCTCCGCCCCGTCGCGGTCGAGCACGGCATCCGTGCGCATGAGGTGGCCGACGTTGCGCACGAACAGCACCGAGCGGCCAGACAGGGCGAGCGGGCTTCCGTCCGGCGCGGTGTACTCGCGGTCCCGGTGCATCGTCCGGGTGAAGACGGTGCCGTTCTTGCTCACCTGCTCCGAGAGGGTGCCGTCCATGAGCCCGAGCCAGTTGCGGTACCCGAGCGCCTTGTCGTCGGCATCGACCGCGGCGACCGAGTCCTCGAGGTCCATGATGGTGGTGAGCGCCGACTCGAGCAGCAGATCCTGAACGCCCGCGTCGTCGCCGCTGCCGATCGTGCCGTTCGGGTCGATGACGATCTCCACGTGGAGTCCGTGGTGCGCGAGCAGTACTGCCTCGGGCTGCTCTTCACCGCCGCGGTGTCCGGCGAAGGCTTCGGGCGCGACGAGCCCGGTGGTCGCGCCGTCGTGGAGGTGCACGACCAGTTCGCCGTCTCTCACTCGGTACGCCGTCGCGTCGCGGTGCGAGCCCGTCGCAAGCGGCGCGATGCGGTCGAGCAACTCGCGGCCGCGCTCGATCACGGCTGCGCCGCGGGCCTCGTTGTAGTGCTCGCCGGGTGAGAGCTCTCCGGTGCGCTCGATGGCGTCGGTGCCGTAGAGTGCGTCGTAGAGCGACCCCCAGCGGGCGTTCACCGCGTTGAGGGCGAAGCGCGCGTTGAGGAGCGGCACGACGAGCTGCGGGCCGGCGATCTCTGCGATCTCGGCGTCGACCCCTGCGGTGGTGACGGCGAAGGGCTCAGGCTCGGGCTCCAGGTAGCCGATCTCCTGGAGGAACGCGCGATAGGCGTCGGGATCGGGCTGACCCGGGTGCTCGCGGTGCCAGGCATCGATGCGGGCCTGCAGCTCATCGCGGTGCGCAAGCAGCGCGCGGTTCTTCGGGGAGAGATCGTGGATGATCGCGTCGGCGCCCCGCCAGAACGCGTCGAGGTCGAGGCCGCGGGCGGCCGCGGCGTGCTCGACGAAGTCGACGATGGGCTGGGCCACGCGCAGTTGCGCGCGCGCGGTGTAGACGGTGTCGTGCGCGGCTGCGGCTGCGGTTGTGGTGTTGATGGAGATCTGGTTCATGCTCTCTTCGACGTTTCGTGGCGGTGCGAATGGGTTGCGCGGTGCTGGTCGTGCTGCGCGGATTGCGCGGTGCTGTGCGGCGCGCAGGGCCCTTCGGGGATCACCCTAGGGAGGATCCCTCACTTTTGGAATCACCATTCCGTATGATGGAATTCGATGAGCGAAGCAGCGGCCGCCGGGAGCGGCGAGGGAGCCGGAGGAGTCCAGTCGGTCGTGCGCGCCTTCGGAGTGCTGGAGGCCGTGGCGGAGCTCGCGCCCGAGGCCGCACTCGTGGACATTGCGCGGGCGACCGGGCTCGCGCAATCGACGGCGCACCGCTTGCTGCAGACCATGGTGAACGCCGGGTACGTGCGCCAGACCGAGGCTCGGGGCTACGCGCTCGGCGCCGCGCTCATCAGCCTCGGCACCCGCGCGACGCCGCCGCTCGCGCTCCGAGCGCGCTCGGTCATGGTCGAACTCGAGGCACTCGCTCAGGAGACAGTCAACCTCGCCGTGCTCGACGGCGATCGCATCGCCTACGTCGGACAGGTGCCGTCGCGGCACCAGATGCGCATGTTCACCGAGATCGGGCACCGCGTGCTGCCGCACTCGGCAGGAGTGGGGAAGGCGATCCTCTCGACGCTGCCGGAGACGCGTGTGCGCGAGATCGTGGCGGTCACCGGCTTGCCGCGCTTCACCGCGACGACGCTCACCGATGTCGAGTCGCTCCTCGCCGATCTGCGAGCGGTGCGCCGCCGCGGTTTCGCCATCGACGACGGCGAGCACGAGGTGGGGGTGCGCTGCATCGCGGTGCCCCTGCCCGGCGCTTCGCCCCCTGCCGCGATCTCCATCTCCGGTCCCGCCGCCCGCGTCAATGATGAGCTCGCGGCGACCATCGCCGAGGCGCTCGTCGATGCGGCCCGTAGCCTGGCGTGACGAGCGCATCGCGGGTCGGGTCGCGCGGTGCCCGGCGCACCTGATGCGGTCGTGAGCAGTTCGCCTCATGAGGCAGAGTTCATCTGGCATGGTGCAGGCCCCGCGCGATGGCGCCGAGGACGGCGTCTTGCACCTCTGGCCAGGAGTACACCAGCTGCGCGTAGCTCACACGGATCACGTGGTAGCCGCGTTGGATGAGCGCCGCGTCGTGACGGTTATCCTCTGAGCGCTGGGCCCCTGAGTGATCGCGCCCGTCGAGCTGGACGACGAGGCGATCTCCGACCAGGAAGTCGACGCGGTGCCCGTGGATCCAGATCTGCTGGCGGATGGGGATCCGCAGCCAGCGGAGGCGCGTGCGGAAGAACGTCTCCAGGCCGGAGTCGGCGAAGGGCGAGCACTCCGCGAGGAGCGCGCGGGCGTTTCCGCGCAGGGGAAGGGCCGCGAGCGCCTCGAAGTCGATGAGCCGCTTCTGCAACGCCGAGTCCCATACCGCGAGTGCGGCATCGTGCGGCTGGCACGCCGCGACGCAGTCGAGCATGTTCTCGACACCGTCGGCCAGCGTGCCGGGCGGTCGCAGCACCAGGGGCCTACGGCGATGCACCGTCTTTCCGGCGAGGTCCACGTGGCGTCCTCCCGGTGCGGCGACGTGGGGCCGATCGTGCTCGAATACCCAGAGTCCCCACCGTTTCGCCTGCGTGATGCAGGTGAGGGCGACGCCGTGCCTGGCTGCGAAGAGCAGTTGCGGATCCGCGCTGCGCAGTGCGATCCAGCCGCGTCTCGGGCGAGTGAGATCACCGCTCGCGAAGGCCTTCCGGATGCGGTAGTGGGTGTGGCCGAGCTCGACGAGGCGGGAGGTCTGGGTGATGCCGCCGAGTGCGTGCAGCTCTTGGAAGATGCTCATGCGCACCAGTGTCGTCGCCCGCTCCGCTCGGTGGGCCCGCTCCCATCGGTTTGTGGATAAGCGGAGGCGGTATCGCACGATGCCAGCTTTGTGAGCGGCGAAGGGTGGGGGGTGCACGTTGGGTCCCGACGTGAGCCGTGTTCCTCGTGCACTGATTCGCGGAGAAACTCCTGAAACCGCGGGAACTCGCGTGTTCGGCGGCAAGACAGTGCCCCTGGGGGCGAGGGGCGAGCGGGTGGGAGGCGAGGGGCGAGCGGGTGCGAGGCGAGGGGTGAGCGGGAGGGGGGGCGAGGGACGAGCGGGAGGGGGGCGAGGGGCGAGCGGGTGGGAGGCGAGGGGCGAGCGGGTGCGAGGCGAGGGGCGAGCGGGTGCGAGGCGAGGGGTGAGCGGGTGGGAGGCGAGGGGACGGGATCGCCCGGGCGCCCGCCCTTCCCGGGCGCCGCCCCTCCAGGACGTCGCGCGATCGACGCGGATCGGGTAAGATGATGTGGTTTGCGTCTGCGAGCGCCTCGGCGCGCGTAGACCGGACAGCACCGCAGCCGGATCGGCCGGCATCGCGGGAGAGCGGGGAGACCCGTTCGAGGAAAGGAAACTGTCATGGCAAAAGCCAAGAAGGTGACCGGTCTGATCAAGCTTCAGATCGCAGCCGGCGCCGCCAACCCGGCGCCCCCCGTGGGCCCCGCGCTGGGCCAGCACGGCGTCAACATCATGGAGTTCTGCAAGGCCTACAACGCGGCCACGGAATCCCAGCGCGGCAACATCGTCCCCGTCGAGATCACGGTGTACGAGGATCGCTCGTTCGACTTCGTGCTCAAGACTCCGCCGGCGGCCGAGCTGCTGAAGAAGGCGGCCGGCGTGCAGAAGGGCTCCGGCACCCCGCACACCGTCAAGGTGGCGAAGGTCACCGCCGAGCAGGTGCGCCAGATCGCCGAGCAGAAGCAGGCCGATCTCAACGCGAACGACCTCGACGCGGCTTCGAAGATCATTGCGGGCACCGCTCGCTCCATGGGCATCACGGTCGAGTAAGGGGCAACGGACATGGCACAGAAGTCGAAGGCGTACCGCGCCGCTGCCGAGAAGATCCAGGCAGGCAAGTTCTACGCTCCCGCCGAGGCCGTGGCCCTGGCGAAGGAGACCGGTTCCACCAAGACCGACTCGACCGTCGAGGTCGCCGTCAAGCTCGGTGTGGACCCCCGCAAGGCCGACCAGATGGTGCGCGGCACCGTCAGCCTCCCGCACGGCACCGGCAAGACGGCGCGCGTCATCGTGTTCGCCGTTGGCCCGGCCGCTGAGGCCGCGATCGCCGCCGGCGCCGACGAGGTCGGCGGCGACGAGCTGATCGAGAAGGTGGCCGCCGGCTACACCGATTTCGATTCGGCCGTCTCGACCCCCGAGCTCATGGGCAAGGTCGGTCGTCTGGGTAAGGTGCTCGGCCCCCGCGGCCTCATGCCCAACCCCAAGACCGGCACCGTGACCCCGGATCCGGCCAAGGCCGTAACCGAGATCAAGGGCGGCAAGATCGAGTTCCGCGTCGACAAGCACGCCAACGTGCACTTCATCGTCGGCAAGGCGTCGTTCTCGGCCGAGCAGCTCACCGACAACCTCAACTCGGTGCTCGACGAGATCTCGCGTCTCAAGCCGTCGTCGGCCAAGGGCAAGTACGTGCAGAAGGGCGCCGTCTCGACGACCTTCGGCCCGGGCATCCCGCTCGACGTCGCCGGTCTCTGAGTAGACCCGCCGAGAGGTCTCCGCTCGCGTGAGACCGATGCGCACGGTGGCCGCATCCTCCTGATCCCGGGAGGGCGCGGCCACCGCGTCGTTTCCGGGTGCGGTCGGCTCAGCCTGCGCTGTACTCGCTGCGCGTGAGGGTGTTCCCCACGTTCGACGCCTGCACGCGGAAGGTGACCGTGTCGGGCAGGTACCGGTCCTCGCCGTACTCGATGGGTCGGCCGCCGCTCGTGAAGCTCGTGCGCCGCACGCGGAGCAGGGGGCTCGAGCGGCGCACGCCCAGCAGGGCGGCGTCTGCGCTCGACGCCGGCACCGCGTCGATCGCGTGGTCCGCGTGGGCGGTCGTGATACCGAACCGCCGGTGCATGAACTCGACCACGGACGACTCGTCAGGAGGGATCGAGGCGATGCTCTCGATCATCCACTCGGGATACGCGGTGCGCTCGAGCATCACGATCCTGCCGTCGAGGCTCCGCGTGCGGGTCACCCGGAGCACATTCTCGCGGGGCGCGATCCGGAGCTTTCGCGCCTCGAGCGCGGTCGCGGCGCCGGCGTCGGAGGCGTGCACGAGCCCGCCGGGCGTCATGCCCTTGCTGCGCGCCCACTGCGCGAAGGAGCGCAGCTCGGCGAAGCTCTGGGTGTGCAGCGTCGACTGCACGATCCACCCGGCCCCCTGCACCGGGGCCACCATGCCGCGGTCGGCGAGCCCGGCGAGCGCGTTGCGCACCGTGCCGCGGGCGACGCCGTAGCGCTCGGCCAGTCGGCTCTCGGACGGCAGCGCGGTGCCCGCGGCGAACTCGCCGTCCACGATCCGGGCGAGGAGGTCGCGAAGGACCTGGCGGTGGGAGGTTGCGTGCGGGGAGCTCACCTGCCCAGCGTACGGCGACCGGAGGGCCCGCGCGTACCGCAGGTGGACAGGCGTTCGCAGGTGTCCGCGTCTCGAGCGGAATCGCTCCGAATCGTTCATGGGACGTTCACCGCCCGGTTCGGAACTGCTCACCCGCAGCCGCCGTAATGAACGGGTGAACTTCGCACCCGTCGCACGATCCTCGGAACGGATCGCACCAGCACCAGCACCAGCACCAGCACCAGCACCAGCACCCGTCGCCGCCGCGACCACCGCCCGTTCGGCGCCCGCGCCCCTCGCCGTGCTCTGCGACATGGACGGCACGCTGCTCGACACCGAGGCCACCTGGCTCGACACGGTGCGGGACACCTGCGACCACCTCGGTCTCAGCGCCCCGGGCGAGATCGCCGCGAGCTTGGAAGGCGCGACGACGGCGCAGGCCAGCGTCCGGATCGTGGCCGCGCTCGCCCGGACCGGCCGCGAGGCCGGATCGGAGGCGGAGGTCGCCGCGCGGCTCGAGGCGCGCTCCTTGACCGCGATGGAGGGCAACATCGGCTGGCGCCCCGGAGCCGAGGAGCTCGTGCGCTCGCTGCACGCCGAGGGCGTACCGCTCGTGCTCGTCACGAGCTCCTCGCGTCGCTGGGTCGCCGCCGCGGCCCGACACGTCGATTTCTCGGCGTTCGCCCACATCATCAGCGCCGACGACGTGCGTTCCACGAAGCCGGATCCCGAACCCTACCGCCGTGCCGCGGCCCTCGTCGGGCGCGCACCGGAGGAGTGCGTCGCCCTCGAGGACTCCGAGGTCGGCCTGAGCGCCGCCCTCGCATCGGGCTGCACGAGCGTGCTGGTCCGCGCGGCGGAGGCGAGTTGGGGCGCCCGCGCCCACGAACAGCTGCCGGAGCTGCGCGGCATCGACCCCGAGTGGGTGCGCGCCGCCGCGCTGCGTCGCGCACGCGCCGCGCCGTCGTGATCGTCGCCCGGACCCGTCCGCCGCCTGATCCCTCGGAGCGCACGCTCCATCCGCACGCTCCATCCGCACGACGCATCCGCACGACGCATCCGCATGACCCATCCGCATCACCCATCCGCATCACCCACTGAAAGGCATCCCCTGTGAATACTTCACTCCGCCGCGGCCTCACCCTCGTCGCCGGTCTCTCGCTCGTCGGCATGCTGGCCGCGTGCGCCCCGGCGCCCGCCGAGTCGGCAGAAGCCGGGGCCGAGCCGGCGAGCTCGGCCCAGGGCTTCGCGAAGGACGAGAACACCCTCGTGATGGGTATGGTTCCCGATCAGCAGTCGGTCGAGAGCAACTTCCAGCCGCTCGTCGACTACATCGCCGCGAAGACGGGCAAGGAGGTCGAGCTCGTGCAGTCGACGGACTACGCCGCACTCGTCGAGGCGTCGATCGCGGGACGGGTCGACATCGGCAACTTCTCGGGCTTCACCTACGTCGCCGCCACGAACGGCGGCGCACCCCTCACGCCGATCGGCGTCACCGTGACGAGCGAGGGGGCGGAGCCCGGTTACGAGTCGCTGACCGTGGTGCCCGCCGGCTCTGACATCGCCTCGATCGAGGATCTCGCCGGCAAGCGGGTGTGCTTCGTGGACCCGGGCTCGACCTCCGGCTACCTCTACCCGAGCGCCGAGCTGCTCGGCGCGGGCATCGACCCCGAGACGGACGTCACTCCGGTGTTCGCCGGCGGCCACGACGCCTCGGCGCAGAAGACCGCGCAGGGCGTCGAGTGCGATGCGGGCTTCGCGGAGGACGCCGTCGTCGAGAGCACCGGTATCGCCGACGGGCTGTTCGCGGAGGGCGACCTCGAGGTCATCAACCGCGTCACCGTGCCGGGCGCGCCGCTCGTCATGTCGACGAATCTTCCGGACGACGTGCAGCAGTCTCTCCGGGAATCGCTGCAGAACATCACGATCGAGCAGATCGCCGCAGAGGGCATCGAGATCACCGATGCGTTCCGGGCGTTCTTCACGGAGCTCGTCCCCGTCGAGGACTCGTACTACGACAGCGTGCGCAAGGTCTGCGAGGAGACCGGCGCCGCGCAGTGCCAGCCGTAGTGAGCCGCTGAGCGCCCGGAAGGCCCGGCCCCGTCGCGCGGGTCGGGCCTTCCGGGCGCACTTCCGGATCCGGGCGCACTTCCGGATCCGGCCCCTGCCGCGATCCGGCCCCTGCCGCGATCCGGCACCATCCCTTCCTCCCCCTCCGCGCATCACCCCGCCCCGACCCTGAGGAGCACAGGCCCCATGACTGACACCCCGGCAATCCAGCTCACGGACCTCTCGAAGCAATTCGGATCCACCACGGCCCTCGACGGCGTCTCGCTCAGCGTCGGCTCGGGAGAGATCGTGGTGCTCCTCGGGCTGTCCGGTTCGGGCAAGTCCACCCTGCTGCGGCACCTCAACGGCCTCGAGACCGCCACCTCGGGAGACGTCCGCGTGTTCGGCGCCCCGCTGGCCGGGGTGCGCGGCGCCCGGCTGCGCGGGATCCGCCGTCGCATCGGCTTCATCTTTCAGCAGTTCGAGCTCGTGGGGCCGACCACCGTGCTCGAGAACGTGCTCACCGGAGCGCTCGCGACCCTCCGGGGCCCGCGCCTCGGGCTCTTGAGCTACCCGCGCCGGCTGCGCGTTCGCGCGCTCGACCTGCTCGCCGAGGTGGGACTGGAGCACGTCGCTTTCCAACGCGCCGACACCCTCTCGGGCGGGCAGCAGCAGCGGGTCGCGATCGCGCGGGCGCTGATGCAGGATCCCGAGATCCTCCTCGCGGATGAACCGGTGGCCTCGCTCGATCCCGAATCCTCCCAGCAGGTGATGGCGCTGATCCGAGAGATCGCCGAGCGACGCCGGCTCACCGTCGTCTGCAGCCTGCACCAGGTCGAGCTCGCTCTCGCGTGGGCCGACCGCATCGTCGGTCTGCGCCACGGCGGCGTCGTGCTCGACCGCCCCGCGGGCGCGCTCGACGCGGACACCGTCATGCGGGTGTACCGGCAGGTGGCCGTGGACGGCGGAGCGCTCGCGAGCGCGCTGCCCGATCCCGCAGAGATCCTCGGCTTCGGCGGGGCCCCCGCGTCCGAGCCGCAGCTGAGCGGGGTTCGCGCGTGAGCGCGTCGGCCGCGGTGCGGTCGGCCCGACCGCGGGCGACGCTGCCCGTGCCGAGCCGCAACTCGGTCATCGCCGCGGCGCTGCTGCTCGCGTTGCTCGCCGCGGGGCTCTGGTCCTTCCGCGGGGTCGGGCTCTCGTGGGAGCAGCTGGCGCGGGGGACCGAGTACGCGGGCCAGTTCCTCGCCCGCACAGTGCCGTTCGTCTGGCCCACGGTCGGGGAGACCGTTCGGCTCAGCGCGCTGACCCTGGCGATCGTCTTCTGCGGCACCGCGCTCGCCGCGATCCTCTCGATCCCTGTGGCGGTTCTGGCCGCGCGCAACACCACCCCGTGGCGCGGCGGCGGCGCACTCGGCCGTTTTCTCGGTGTGACCGCGCGGGCCGCGCCCGACGCGATCATGGCAATGATCTTCGCCCTCGTGATCGGGCAGGGCGCGCTCGCCGGAGTGCTCGCCCTCGGCATCCACTCCATCGGAATGATCAGCAAGCTCACCGCCGACGCGATCGAGCAGATCGATGAGGGCCCCGTTCGTGCGCTGCGCGCCGCGGGGGCGAGCCGTGCGCAGCAGTTCTGGGGCGGAATCTGGCCGCAGGTGCTTCCCGCCTACATCGCGATCGTGCTGCACCGGGCCGACATCAATCTGCGCGTCTCCGTGATCCTCGGCTTCGTCGGGGTGGCCGGGCTCGGGCAGCAGCTCAGCCACGCGATGCAGACCCTGAACTATCGCGAGGCCATGCCGTTCGCCGTCATCATCTTCGTGCTCTGCGTGGCCTTCGAGGTCGTCTCCGCCCTGATCCGGCGCGCACTGCTCGGGGCGCAGCCGACGGGACGCGGCCTCGGGCATCGGCTGGTGCGGCGCGTCACGTCGGCTCCGGCGGCGAAGGCGGGTGCGGCCCGGGCCGCGCGCATCCGGCAGTCCCGTCTGCGCCTCGGCCGTGCGGGACGCATCCCCTGGACTCCGGATCGACTGCGCCAGGCGGGGCTGATCTGGGGCACGGCGGCGGTGCTCGCGGTATCGATCGGGATCGCGGCGACGCAGGGGAGCAGCTTCGCCTACTTCTGGAAGAATCTCGGCATCGCGGCTGCGCGCCTGTGGCCGCCGTCCCTCGCCCCGGAGAAGTGGGGCGACGTCGCGCTCGCGCTCCTCGAGACGGTGCAGATCGCGTTCGCCGCGACCCTGTTCGCGGTGGTCTTCTCGGCGCTGCTCGGCGCATTCGCCGCGCGGAACGTCGCGCCGAACCCCGGGGTGCGCGCCGGAGCGAGATTCACCCTGATCGCGATCCGCGGTCTGCCCGAGCTGCTGCTCGCCCTGTTCTTCATCATTCTGACGGGGCTCGGCCCGGGGGCTGCCGTGCTGGCGCTCGGGATCGGGGGCATCGGCCTTCTCGGCAAGCTCGTGGCGGATTCGCTGGAGGAGGTGCGCCCGGGCCCCGAGCGTGCCCTCACGGCAGTGGGCGCGACCCGCACGCAGGTGTTCGCGGCAGCGACGTTCCCGCAGGCGGTACCCGCGTTCGTGGGGCACACGCTGTATCTGCTGGACACGAACGTCCGATCGGCCACGGTGCTCGGCATCGTGGGCGGCGGCGGGATCGGGTACATGCTCGCGAGCGCCGCCCGCATCAACCAGCACGAGCTGCTCTTCCTGCTGCTCTGCGTCCTCGCGATCGTCTTCCTGCTGGAAGGCCTGTCCTCCTGGCTGCGCAGGCTCCTCGCGTAGCGCCTCGATCCCGATCCCGATCCCGGCGCTCCCGGCGATCCCCGTCCCGGGCTCGCTTCACGGTGATTCCGTTCCCGTTACCGTTCCCGTTCCCGTTCCCGCTCACGCCGGCACCCTCGTCCGCACTCTGCTCGGGCGAGGGTGCCGCTGTCTGCGCAACGGCCGGCCCTGTGAGCCCAGGCGCACACGGCCCGGCGGCCGCTGGACGCACACGGGCCGTCGACCCCCGGCGCACACGGCCCGGCGGCCGCTGGACGCACACGGGCCGCGCATGCGAACGCCCCGTGTTCGGGCCGGTCGGACCGGCCTGAACACGGGGCGAGGGGTGCGAGTGCGTCGCGGCGGGCGACCACTCCGGGGTCGCCCGCCGCGACCCCGGAGTGTGCCGCGCTACTCGGCGATCGAGCCGGTATCGGCCGCGCGACCGCGGCGACCGCGTCGGGTGAGCACGAGCGCGGCGCCCGCCGACAGCAGCGCGAGCGCTCCGGCCCAGAGCCCGGCCGCCCCGGCCGAGCCGGTCCGTTCGAGCTCCGCCGCAGCGGCGTCCCCGGCGCGCGATGCGTCGCCCGCGCCCGGTGCCGTCGTGCCGGTCCCCGGCCCGTCGGTCCCGGCGCCCGGTCCCGGATCCGTCGACGCGGGGACGAGCCCGGCGACGGCGGCGACGATGGCGTCTGCCATCGCGGTGACCTCGGCCTGCCGGTCGGCGGTGAGGTCGCGCTCCACCGCGTCCACGGCGGCGCGCACCGCGGCGGCCGACTCCGGCGTGTAGGCCCCGAGCTCCGCCGGCACGGTGCCGAGCGCCGCGTCCACGGCAGAGTAGTCCGCGTCGCGCTCGCTGTCCGGAGCGAGCTCCGCGGCGAAGCCGACGAGCGGATTCGGGATCGTGACCTGGCGCAGTTGCGTGTCGGCGGCGAAGTCGTGCGCGGTGATCACGATGCGATCCCCGTACGAGTCGAGGGTGAGCCCGCGATTGACGTCCCGCGTGGTCACCTCGGTCGCGCCCGCGGTGTTCTCGCCCCGGGCGTCCCATTCGATGTGCATCGCGAGCGTGTTCACGGCCCAGAATCCATCGGGGTGACCGTCCGCCGTGCGGCGCTGCATCGCCCAGTCCCCGAGCTCGGCGGGGTAGTGGGTGTGCCCGCTCAGCACGACCGCGTTGGGGTAGTTCCCGAGGATGCTCGTGAGACGCTGATTGTGCTGGTGATGGGAGCTGTACCACGGCAGCCACGAGGCCGAGACGGTGTTCCCGAGGGGGAAGTGGGTCATCACGACGACCTGAGATCCCTGTGCCGTCCAGTGCGCGAGCCGCTCTTCGAGGAACTCGACCTGCGCGTCGGTCATGGGCACGTCCGAGGGGCTCGCCATCTCCTGACCGAGCACGATCACGGGAAGATCACCCGCGGGGCCCTCGAGCACGTACTCGTCCCACGCGCGATCCCGGTCGGCGAAGCTCAGGAACCGCTGGAAGTTGGCGTCGAAGCCGCCGCTCGCGTACCGCTCGTGGTTGCCCATCCCGGCCACGGTCTTCGGCGGGCGGATGTCTGCAGAGGCGTCCATCACGTCGATGACCTCCTGCCACTCGCCGACCGTGCCGGACGCCACGATGTCGCCCACCATCAGCAGGCCCTCGGCGTCGGGGGAGAGCCGGGCGAAGTCCTCGATCCCGTGGGCGAGGTCTCCGGGGTGGCCCTGGATGTCCGACACCACCCAGGCCTGCGTCGGCTCCGCGTCGGTCGCCGCCTGCGCCTGGTGCACCGCGACGGAGTCGATGCCCCAGTACTGCGCTCCGTCGCCACCCGTGAACTCCCACGAGAACACCACGGACTTCGCTCGTGCCGGGGTGTCGATGGTGACGTCCTGGGCCGCATTCAGCTGCATGCCGTCGTAGTCGTCGGTCACGCTCGTCGAGTCGAGCCGCAGCACCTCGATCGGGGCCGCTCCGTCGAAGCTCGCCAGTACCACGCCGCTCTGGCCGGCAGCCCCGCGGTAGTGGCTGTCGAAGGTGAGGCGCACGGCATCGAGCTGCGAGACGTCGACCGGCGCGCTGGTGAGTGCGGCGGCGAACGGCGCGTCGCCGAACTGGGCGGCGTCGGCCACGAGGAATCCGCGGTCGGTGCGCCCGAAGCGGTCGCGCATCCGGTCCGTCGTCGCCGACCAGTCGGCGCGCGTCGTGGGCTGCCAGCCGGCGTAGCGGTCGGCTCCCGAGCCCGACGCCTCGAAGGTCGTGGACCAGCCCTCGGGGAGCGAGCCGTCCGCGAAGCCGGCACGCAGCAGGACACCGTCCGTGGAGAGGTCCGTCGCGACCGGGTCGATGTCGACCGGCGCATTCGGGTCGCCCGGCTCGAGCGGCTCCGGCGCATTCGGATCGGCCGTCACCGTGAGCGTCAGGCGATCGGCGAGCGGGGTGTACCCGCCCTCGGCGAGGTACCACACATCGTACGTGCCGGGTTCGAGATCGAGGGTGAACGCCGCCTCGCCGCTCGCATCCGGCGTGTACTGCCAGATCACCGAGGGGGAATCCCCCGGGGTCACGTTCTCGCGGTAGATGCCGATCCAGTTCTGAGCGTCCGGCTGATCGGTCGCGTAGGCCACCGTCAACGGCCCGCCCGCGATGGCGCTGTCGGCGGAGAGCGTGATCGCGGATCCCGCTGCGGCGGCGGAACCCGCTTCGGGCGTCGCGGCCGGCGCAGACGCGTCGGGCTCGGTCACCGCCGGGGCGGTCGCGGGCGGGTCCGTCTCCGGTGCGGTGGCTGACGCCGCCGAGACCGGAGGCAGCACGAGCGCAGCGGAGAGCAGCGCACCGGCGACGGCGCAGTGCCGGCGCGAGAACGCGGACGAGGACGTGGTCATGGGAGTTCCTTTCTGCGGGGCCCGCGGAACCGGGCCAGACAGCAGCGTTCCGGGCGCAGGCGAACGCCCGCTGGAACGCAGGTAAACGCTCGGTGTCGCGCGGCTCGGAATCGGGTCCCGCGCCCGAACAGCTGTGCAAACCTGTCCAGGCCCCGCGGCTCGCCACGCCCGAGGCGGCAGGCCCGGATCGTCACGTCCCTGGGGCGGCTGGGCTGAGGGGGGGACGTCCTGTGGAGAAGTGCCGCCTCCCGCCTCGCCGGTCTAGGATAATTGGGTGATGGCCCCAGTATCTGATCGCCGCGACGCAGGCCGCCCTGGACGGCCGGCATGAGTTCGCGCGCTGCGACCGGTGCCCCGGCGATCCCGGGATTCAGCTATGTCCGTCCGCTGGGTTCGGGTGGATTCGCGCAGGTCTTCCTCTACGAGCAGGACATGCCGCGGCGGATGGTCGCGATCAAGGTGCTCAACGGCGCGGTGATCGGCAAGGTCGACACCGACAAGCTGCGGGAGGTGTTCGAGAGCGAGGCCGACATCATGGCCCGGCTCAGCAGCCACCCGTCGGTGGTCTCGATCTACGAGGCGGGCATCTCACTCGAGGGGTACCCCTACCTGGCCATGGAGTTCTGCCCGGCATCGATGGGGTCGCTCACCAAGGGGCGGCCCGCGAAGCTGCGCGACGTGCTCGACGCCGGCGTGCGGATGGCCGGGGCGCTCGAGACGGCGCACCGGGCGGGGGTGCTGCACCGTGATATCAAACCGTCGAACGTGCTGCTCACGACGCTCGGGCGCCCCGCGCTCTCGGACTTCGGCATCGCGCAGGTGCTCGGGCGGCAGCGGGTCGAGGAAGAGCTCGCGATGTCGATCCCCTGGTCGGCGCCGGAGGTCATCGGCCTGCGCAGCAGCGGCAGCGTGGCGACCGAGGTGTGGTCGCTCGGGGCGACGCTGTACTCCTTCGCCGCAGGCCGCTCCCCGTTCGAGCTGCCCGATCGCGCGCAGAATTCCCGGACCAAGCTCGCGGAGCGCATCTCGAAGGCCGTCTATCAGGGCATCCCGGGGGCGCAGGGCTACGAGCACTTCGACGAGCTCGTCGCCCGGGCGCTGCGCAAGCAGCCGGGCGACCGCTTCGCGTCGATGCGCGAGTTCGGCGAGGCGCTGCAGGAGCTGCAGCGCGCCTACGGCTTCGACGTCACCCCGATCGAGGTGGTGGCCGAAGCCTGGCTGCCGCGTGCCGAGTCGGTGCAGACCGGATCGCGCGGGCCCGTGGTGAGCTCCGTTCCGCGGGCCACTCGCGCGCGGGCCAGAGCGGAGCTGCTCGCGCAGAAGCGCGGTACCGACGGCGACGGGCTGCTGCTCGACCGCCCGACCTCTCCGCTGCGCGCCGGCCTCATCGGCGCGGGTGCGGCGCTGGTGGGCGTGGCCGGCATCGGGGCGATCATCTGGACGCTCGCGGGGCGCGGCGGATGACGGGCCGGGCGCGCATGCTGCGTCGCGCGCAGTGGTGGGTCGCGGGCACGGTGATCTTCGCGCTGGTCGCGACGGTCGCGGTCATCTCGAACGGCTATGACGCGCGGGAGACCCCGCGCGAAGAACCGGGCGTCTGGGTGGCGCGCGAGGCGGGCCAGTACGCCCGGGTGAATACGGACACGGGCGAGCTCGACCTCGTGAGGAAGGTCTCCGACCCGAGCGAGGTGGTGCAGAGCGGCGCGCGCGGTGCGGTGCTCGCGGGTGGAAACGGGCGCGCGTGGGCGCTGGATCCCGCGGATCCCGTCGACCTCGGCGATGCCGAGCCCGCTGCTGCGGGCGCCGACGCGTCGGAGCAGGCCGCGGCGGGGAGCTCCTCGGAGACCGACGCGGTTGACTCCGCCGGCGCTGATCCTGCGGCGGACACGGCCGCGGGCGGCCCCGCAGAGGTGCGCCTGCCCGAGGGCACGCGCGAGGTGCTGAGCGCGGGCCGGTTCGTGGCGCTGCGCACCGAGGCCGGGGAGGTGTACGCCGGCGACCTCGCCCCGGAGTCGGGGTCGGGGCCGGTTCGATCCTTCGATCTCGGGGACGCGTCGACCGAGGATCTCGAGGCGCGGCTCGCGTCGCTCGTGCGCATCGACCCGAGCGGAGGCGAGGCCGAGCGCGGCGACGCTGACGAATCCGGCGCAGACGCGCAGGCGGCGGACGCGCGCGCCGCGGCCATCGCGCTCACCGAGACCGGCGTGCTCGCGGTGCTCACGGAGGGCGACGGCGTCCTGAGCCGATACGACCTCGACAGCCGCAGCGCACTCGGAGAGACCCGGGTGCCGCAGGAGGCCCGGGCGGCCGGATCGCCGCAGCTGTCCATCGTGGGCGACGACTGGGTGCTGCTCGACGGGGAGAGCGGGGAGCTCTGGCGCGAGGGGGGCGCGCGGGTGGCGCTCGACCTGCAGGGCGAGCCCCGACTGCAGGCCGGCGACTCGGGCCGCGGCGCCGGGGGCGCGCCGCGCGCGGACCGCGACGTGCTGATCGCCGATGCCGCGGGTCTCGTGCGGGTCGCGCAGGACGGCGGGCAGACCCGAGCCGTCGAGGCGAACGGTGTTCCGGCGCAGCCCGTCACGGTCGACGGCGAGCGGTACGCGGCCTGGCTCGGGCAGAACGCGGGGGTGCTCTGGAGCGACTCCGGCGGCGAGCGTGCGCTGCGCCTCGACGAGGCCGTGCAAGACGCGGGGGAGTTGCGCCCGGTATTCCGATCGAACGGCTCGCGGGCGGTGCTCAACGAGATGCGCACAGGAATGCTGTGGACGCTCCCCGACGGCGCGCTGATCCCGCTCTCGCAGTGGAGCCTCTCCGACCCTCCGCAGGAGGATCGCGGGGTCGTCGTGGTCGAAGAGGTCGCCGAGCAGGTGGCGCCCACCGCCGTCGACGATGCGTTCGGAGTGCGGCGGGGCGAGAGCGCGCCGGTGCCAGTGCTGCTCAACGACTTCGATGCCAACAAACGGGATGTGCTGACGATCGTGCCGGAATCGCTCGGCGACCATCCGCTGCCCGAGTCCTTCGGCACCCTGCAGCTCATGCCGGACGGGCAGTCGTTCACGGTGCACCCCGCGGCCGATGCGAGCGGAACGGCGACGTTCGGATACCGGGTCACCGACGGCGCGCTCCAGTCCGAGACGGCGACCGTGACGCTCACCGTGGTGGGAGACGAGACGAATACCGCCCCGGCGTGGTGCCCGGTGGAGGGGTGCCAGCGCGAGTGGCGGGTCCCGGGCATCGCACCGGGCGGCACCCTGGTCTACCCGGTGCTCGAGGGCTGGGTCGATCCCGAGGGCGACGTCATGATGCTCGCGGGCGCCGAACCGGTGCGCACCGATGATCCGGTGCGCGCGATCGTCACGGCCGACGGCCGTCTCGCGGTGCGGCACACCGATCCGAACGCCGGCGCATCCGACGTGTCCCTGCGCCTCTCGGTGCGCGACGGGCGCGGAGCCGAGGCGCAGCGCGAGCTGACGATCGCGGTCGATCCAGGTGCGACACCGGAGTTCACGCCGATGGCGACCACAGTGAAGACGGGCGCCGCCGCGACGATCGAGCCGCTGGAGCGGGTGTCTGGCGGATCCGGTTCGTACGCCCTGCTCGACGCCGTCGACCCGAGCGGTGCGCTGCGGGTCAGCACGAGGACCGCGACCGGAGCCGTCGAGATCGAGGCCGCCGAGGCGGGCTCCGCCACGGTGACGGTCACGATCCGCGACACCGTGACGTCGGCGGAGACCACGGGGCAGCTGCGCGTGACGGCGACCCCGGCCGGACCGTCGCTCGCGCTACCCGCGCTGCGGGCGTTCGTGCGGCCGCTCGCCGACTCGACCGTCGATATCCTCGACGCGATTCCCGGCGCGTCATCGCGCGCGCTGTCGGTCGAGAGCGCGGTGGTGCTCGACGGCGAGCTGCGCGCCGACGTCATCGAGCACGCGCAGGTGCGCGTCGCGGGCGGCACCCCGGATGGAACCGCCGGCCGGATCGGTGCGGTCGACGTCACGGTGGCCGAGGGAGACGCGCGTGCGCGCGGGCGGCTCACCGTATTCCAGGTCCCCGAAACCGGCTCCACCGGGGCGATCGCCGTCGCCGACACCGCCGTGGTGCGCGCGGGCTCGGTGGTCGACATCCGCGTGCTCGACAACGACGTGGCGGCCCCCGGGGAGCGCCTCGTGCTGCATCCCGACATCGTCGGCTCGGGCGCCGCGGGCGAGCTCGCCTTCGCCTCCGGGCGGGTGCTGCGGTACCTCGCGCCGGAGGAGCCCGGCACGTACCGGCTCAGCTACACCGCGTTCGGTGCCAGCGACCCGGCTGCGGGCGACCTGGGCTCGGTGATCGTGACGGTGCTCCCCGCGGGATCGAACCGCGACCCGCAGCCCGAGACGCTCACGGTGCGCGTGAGCCCGGGCCAGACCTCCTCTGCAATCGCGCCGCTCTCCGGTGTCGATCCCGACGGCGATCGCGTGCGTCTCGTGAGCGTCGACGAGGATGCGGGCGGCGGGGTCTCCGCCACCCTCGACGAGACGGGAACCGGCTTCCGGGTGAGCGCGGCGGGCGACGTCGCGACGGGAGAGACCCGTCTGTCCTACGCCGTGCGCGATTCGGAGGGCGCCACCGGCATCGGCACGCTGCGGGTGATCGTGGTGCCGGGATCCGACGCCGGCGCGATCATCGCCTCCACCGACTACGTGCGCCTGACACCGGAGAGCGAACCGGCGGTCGTGCGCCCGCTCGACAACGACATCGATCAGTCCGGGGGCAGGCTGACGATCGAGTCAGTCGTGCCGAACGTTGCCGGCGGCGCGAGCGGCGGCGAGGCGGCGCGCCTCGCTGCGCGGATCGATCTCTCCGAGATCGCGCAGGGACGCGTGACGGTGCGCCCGGGGGTGGATCTCGGCACCGTGTCGTATCGCTACACGATCCGCTCGGAGACGACCCGCAGCACGGCCGACGGGCTCATCGTGGTGCAGACGTCCGAGCGCGTCGGTGCGCAGGCGCCGTCGATCTCCGACACCGTGCTCAACGTGCGGGATCGCGCCGAGCTCGCGGCGGGCGGGGTCGACGTCGTGACCGACAAGGTGCGGTGGGCCACCGGCGACGTCTCCACGCTGCAGCTCTCGCTCTGGACGGGCTCGGGCGACGACTACCGCGTCTCGGGATCGCGGATCTCGGGCGAGTACCGACCCGCCGGAGACACGGTCGTGTTCCGGCTCACGGGGGTCGACGCCTCGGGCGATCGCGTCTCGTCGTACGGGCTGTTGATCATCCCTCCGCTCGACGAACTGCGGCTCACGCTGCGACCGGGGGCGCCGCCCATCACGGTCGACGAGAATGCGCAGGAGGAAGTCGCCGTCGGCGATCTCGTCGACGCCGGAGCTGGGGACCGGGTGGAGCTGCGGCGGGGCGACTTCGCCGTCGGACGCCCGCAGGCCGCGTGCGAGGCGATCTCGGCGGATCGACTGCGCTACACCGCCGGGCGCGAGGCGCCGTGGAGCGACACCTGCCTCATGCAGGTCCGTCTCGTCGGCCAGCGGGCCTGGACCACGCTGCCGGTGGCCGTCGTCATCGTGCCCAGAGAACCGTCCGTGCAGGCCTCCCCGCTGACCCGCACCGTCGATCCCGGGGCGCGCGCGGAGATCGCGCTCGCCGACATGGTGGCCTGGCAGGGCGGCCGGGAGGGCGAGCTGTCGCGCCTGCGGTTCGAGGTCTCGGGCGCCACGTCGCTCTTCACGGTCGTGCGCAACGGCGCGACCCTCGAGGTCGAGGCCCGAGCCGACGCGGTGCCGGGCAGCCAGGAGGCGCTCTCGGTGTCGATCACCGGTGCCGGGGAGTCCCGCGCGCCGCTCACGCTGCGCGTGGGCCAGGCGCCCAGGGACCTGCCGCGGGGCGGCACGGTCGCGCTCCAGTGCACGGTCGGCGGCGCTTGCGAGACGCAGCTCGTCGGCGTCGCGGGAGAACACGATCCGTTCGCGGGAAAGAGCGGGGGAGGGCTCCGCCTCGCCGCGGTGAACGGCGCCGGCTGCGCCTACGGCGACTTCACCCGGGTCGGGGAGTCCGGCGTGTCGGTCTCCTGGCCCGGCGGGCCGGAGGTGGGCGGCACGTGCCGGGTGGGCTTCACGGTGATCGACGCGCAGGGACGCACCGGCGACGGCACCATCGAGTTCGACGCGCAGGGCATCCCGAGCCGCCCGAGCATCCAGCAGACCGGCTACACGAGCGACAGTGCGAGCTTCACGGTGACCCTCGGCGGCCGTCAGGCGCACCCCGAGGTGTCGGGCGTCTCGCTCGCAGGCGGCGGTTCGACGAGCTGCACGGCCGCGGGCGCGGCGGTCTTCCAGTGCGTGGCCTCCGGACTCGCCAACGGCGAGAAGCACCAGTTCACCGCTCAGGCGGTCAACTCCGTGGGATCGTCGGCGGCGTCGACCGCGGTGACGGCGTGGGCGTACGAGGCACCGGAAGCGCCGACAGTGACGGTTGTGCCACTCAAAGATGAGAGCAACACGGACAAGAAGACCGGCGGTGTGAGAGTGACCGTGACCGGATCCGACGATACGAGTCAGTTCGCGATCGCCTATGGGAGCAATGATGGCGGAACGATCGACGGACCGAGTGGCTCGAGAGAGTATCGCGGGGTTCCCGTGGGCAGTGTCACATTCACCGCGACTCCAACGACGCGGTTCGAGGTGCCGGAGATCGGAGGCGGCAGTGCGACCGGTGCATCTGGCAGCGGGACCGCTACCGTGATCGGAGCTCCGAAACTCTCGAACGTCGCTCTGGTCAGCACTGGCGAGTCCTCCGCTCGAGCCATCGCGAATTCGCCGCTGGCCCACGGTACCGAGAACGTGACGGTACGATACGGGATCGGACGCCCATTCGAGTCGCTCGACTGCTCGGACGCCTCCAATTCGACGGGCGATTTCACTGGAGTGAACGGCTGGTCTCGCCGTTACAAATCGGTTGCCTGTGCGACGAGCGACTACGGCAGAAGCGGCCCCGTCGTGTCGGATCCCGTGCGAATCGGGGATCCGCCGAAGGCGCCCCTCGGTGCCCGTCAGTACACGGTGGCGACCGTTCCGACCCAGGATGCGGGATTGACGACCGCCAGCTATCTTGAGAGCCCTCCTGCGCTGACGCCGAACGGAAGCGGAACCGTGCAGTACCGGCTGGGCAGCACGACATTCACCGATCCCGGCGAGTTCGTCTTGAACGGTGCTGAGATTCCAGCGGCGGCGGTTCGGCAGTGCGTTGACACCGGAGACCCGGACACGTGCTCTGAATGGGAGGGGCTGAGCCCGGCGACAGCTCCTACCCGGGTGAGTGCGAGTGTCGTCGCGGGAGCGTGCTACGACTCGGCCTCTGCGCCCGCAGACCTCAGGACGTTCTTCACTATTTCGGGTGCCGCCGCGGCTTCGGCCTCGATCGCGCTCGTGGCGCCGCCCGCGCCCGACGCGACGACCGTCCAGATGCGGATGACGTGGGGCGGCGATTTCTCTTCCTTGCAGCCCGCAGTCTTCACGGTGTGCAACACCCCGGCTCCGCCTCCCGACGCGAGCGAGCCCTGATGCGGCCGAGATTCGTCCACCCAGTGGCGGCGCTCCCGGGGCCTTGATCCGCCGCGCCTCACACCGACCCGTCCTCCCCTCCACTCGCCGAAGGAACTGCGCATGAACGCTCCCGACCAGACCGCCACTCAGGCCATCACCCCGGAACAGGCGCAGTGGGTCGCGCAGCTCTTCGCCACCACCGCAGACGCCGTCGAGCAGGCGATCCACGGCAAGCGCCGCGTGGTCGAGCTCGTCATCGCCTGCGCTCTGGCCGGGGGCCACGTGCTGCTCGAGGACGTGCCAGGCACGGGCAAGACCGCCCTGGCCAGAGCGCTGGGCCAGGTCGTCCAGGGTACCTCGTCCCGCATCCAGTTCACCCCGGACCTGCTGCCGGGAGACATCACCGGGATCACGGTCTTCGACCAGCGCGCGGGTGCGTTCGAGTTCCATCCCGGCCCGATTTTCGCCAACATCGTGCTGGCCGACGAGATCAACCGCGCCAGTCCGAAAACGCAATCGGCGCTGCTCGAGGTGATGGAGGAGGCGCGGGTGACGGTCGACGGCACGTCGCATGACGTGGGCAGCCCGTTCCTGGTCATCGCGACGCAGAACCCCGTCGAGCAGGCGGGCACCTACCGGCTTCCCGAGGCGCAGCTCGACCGCTTCATGGTCAAGACCTCGATCGGGTATCCCGATCAGGCGGCGATGGCCCGCATCCTCCAGGGTGACCGCTCGGCGCAGCATCCGCTCGCGCCGGTCGTCACCACGGGCATGGTGACCCAGGCGCAGGATCTCATCACCCGGGTGCACGTCAGCCCGCTCGTCGCCGACTACGCGGTGCGCCTGGTCGAGGCCACCCGCCGGGCGAGCGAGGTGCGCCTCGGAGCGAGCGTGCGCGGCGCCCTCGCGCTGGTGCGCCTCGCGTCGGCCTGGGCCGCCGCCAGCGGCAGGCACTACGTCACGCCCGACGACATCCGCGATCTCGCGATGCCCGTGCTCACCCACCGGTTGGTCCTGGAGCCCGAGGCCGAGTTCGACGGCGTCACCGCTGCGCAGGTGCTCGGCCAGGTGCTGCTCGACATCTCGGCGCCGCAGGAGAACGGAACCGCGTGAGACTCGACACCTCACGCGCTCCGGTCTCGGACACCGGGACCGGCACCCGGGGGAGCACGACCACCAGATTCGGCCGGACCCAGCAGGCACCTGGCACCATCGGGGCCGGGCGGCGGCGGGTGCGCCGCTGGTGGCGCAGAAACCGGCGCAAGATGCGCCGCACCTGGCGGCGCATCCGCGAGACGGTGACGCCGACGGGGTACTTCGTGGCAGGCATCGCCGCGCTCTCCGCCGTGCTCGGCGCGGTCTTCGGCTGGGTGGAGGCCTGGTTCGTCGCGGTCGTGTTCGCGGTGATGCTCCTCATCGGGCTCCCGTTCCTGCTCGGTTCGCGGGCCTATCTGGTGCGGATCGCGGTGGATCGGACGCGCGTGACCGCCGGTGGATCCGTGCACCTCACCGTCGAGATCGAGAATGCCGGCGCGCGGCCGGCCCTGCCGGCCACCGCGGAGCTGCCGATCGGCGAAGCGTTGCGCGAGATCGCGGTTCCGTTCATCGGGCCGCGCGGATCGGCCGACGTGCCGGTCGAGATCCCGACCGCGTCGCGCGGCGTGATCGAGGTGGGACCGATGACGCTCGCGCGGCGCGATCCCCTCGGTCTCGTGCGCCGCGAGATCACCTGGCGCGACCGCCACCTGATCCACGTGCACCCGCGCACCGCGCTCCTGCCGCGCGGAACGTCTGGTCTGGTGCGGGATCTCGAGGGGGCGTCGAGCCGGCGACTCACCGATTCCGACCTGTCGTTCCACGCGGTGCGCGACTACGCGCGCGGCGACGCGCTGCGGCACGTGCACTGGAAGTCGACCGCCAAGACCGGCAGCCTGATGGTGCGGCAGTACGAGGAGTCCCAGACGGCCCGTGCGGCGGTGCTCTTCGACGCGAGCCGGGCCGAGTACGCGAGCGACGAGGAGTTCGAACTGGGCGTGAGCGTCGCTGCATCGCTCGGGCTGCAGGCGGTGCGGGAGGGCCGCGAGCGCTTCATCGCCTCGCAGTGGGCGCCGGGGCGCATCCGACCGAGCGTCGACGGGCTCGAGGAGCTGCCGTCGCAGACGCCGACGCAGCTGCTCGACTCGTGGGCCGAGCTCGAAGCGGCAGAGGAGGCGCCGCCCATCGAGCGCCTCGCGAGAAATCTCGCCGAATCGCGGCGGCCGCTGTCGGTCGTGGCCGTGGTGACCGGGTCGGTGCCGACGCCGACACGGCTGCGGCGCGCGGGCGTGTCGTTCTCGGAGGACGTGCGCGTGATCGTGCTGCGCTGCGAGCTGCTCGCCGATCCCGAGGCTCGACTGGTCGATGCGGCCACCTTCTGCACGATCGGCGCCGTGGGTGATCTCCCGCAGTTGATGATGCGCGGAGGCCTCGGGTGACGGCGGCGCGGCGCGGAACCCGCGGCGCGCCTCGCGCCGACGCGGGGAGGTCGTGGGCGACGGCGGCACTGAGCGCGTTCGCGGCGGTGCTCGGCGTGCTCTCGGCGATGCCGATCTACCGCACACCGTGGGTGTGGGTGGTCGCGGGGGCAGGATGGCTTCTGGCGTTCGCGGTGGTCTGGCTGGGCCGACGATTCCGCTGGGGGCCGCTCACCCCGGCCGTTCTGCTGATCGGGTGCGCGATCGTCATCGTTCCGCTCGCCGTGCCGACCGCACTCGGAGCCGGGCCGGAAGCGCTGGTGCGCGGGTTGGGCGACGGGCTCGCCGCGGTGGCGCTGGGGTGGAAGCAGCTGCTCACCCTCGCGCTGCCGGTGGGCACGTACCAGACGGTGCTCGTGCCGCTGCTCGTCGTCGTCACGGGGTCGACCGCGCTCATCGCTTGGCTGGGCCTGAGCAGCGGTCGGGCGGCACCGTTCGCGGCGCTGCCCGCGCTGCTCCCCGTCGCCTTCGGCGTGGTGTTCGGCGCGTCGCAGGTGAGCGCTCCGCTCGTGGTGGGGCCGGTCTCGATCCCGGCGCCGAGGGAGATCGCGCTGTGGGCCGCCGCGTGCGCAGCCGGTGCGGTGTGGGTGGCCTGGACCTCGGGCGTCGAGCGCCGGGCCGCACTGCGACTGGGCCGCGCCGCGCAGCCTGAGCCACGGGCCGGAGGGCTGCGCCCGGGCGCAGCGACGCGCGGCCTCAGCGCGCTCGCGATCGTCGTGGTCGCGCTGCTCGTCGGGGGTGCGGTCGTACCGCTCGTGGACGACGGCCGGCGAGTGCCCCGCGACCGGGTCGATCCCGAACTCGTGGTGCGCGAGCAGACGAGCCCGCTCGCAGGATACCGGTCGGCGAAGCGGGACGACCGCTTCGGGCAGCCCATGTTCGCCGTCGAGGCGCGGGGCGCGATTCCGGAGCGGTTGCGCCTCGCGGTGCTCGACGCCTACGACGGCGTCGACTTCTTCGTATCGCCGGGCGCCGCGGGCCGCTTCACGCGCTTTCCGAGCGGCGAGGCGGTCCCGGATGAGACCGAGCTGCGCGTGCGCATCGCCGAGGGATACGACGGGATCTGGCTGCCGCTCGCACCACCGCTCGCCGCGCCGCCGCAGTTCAGCGGTTCGCGCGCCGGCGAACTCGCGGACGCGTTCTACGTGAATCGGGAGAGCTGGGCCGCGATCGCCGTACCCGAGGGGGCCGGCCTGCGCGACGGAGACGCCTTCGCGGCGCGGATGAGCGCCGCCGGCGCGCCGGAACTCGCCGGCCCGCCCGCGAGCGCCGACCCACTCATCGACCCCGATGCGCTGCCGCAGCTCATGCGCTGGCTCGACGCGCAGCAGCTGCCTCCCGGCGCGGCCGGCCTGCTCGAGGCGGTCGAGCGACTGCGCGAGCGCGGATACCTCAGCCACTCGCTCACCGACGGCGCCGGCGAGCGCGAGTGGCTCGACGCGGTCGCGGAGGAGTACGGCACGACGTTCGTTCCGAGCCCGGGCGGGCACTCGATCGCGCGGATCGAGCAGCTCTTCACCGAGCTGAACGAGCAGCAGGCCGCCGCCGGCGACGGAGCCGACGAGCGCGCGCTGGTCGCCGCGATCGGAGACGACGAGCAGTTCGCCGCGGCGGCGGCGCTGCTCGCGCGAGCCATGGGCTTCGACTCCCGGGTGGTGCTCGGCGTGCGCCTCGGCGACGGCGCGCGCGGCGTGCCCGGCGTGCCCGCATGCAGTGACGTCTGCACGGGCGAACACCTCGCGGCCTGGATCGAGGTGCGCGGCGACGAGGGCGGTTGGACGCCCATCGACGTGAGCCCGCAGCTCGAGCATCGGCCGACCGCGCTCGACCGGGGCGAGCAGCTGCCTGAGTTCCCGACGGTGCCCGAGGAGGTCGATGCGAGCGAGTCGGATCCGCCGAGGGGCACGGGGGGAGAGTCCGCCGACGAGGCCGAGGAGCCGGAGCGGGACGGCTTCGCCGAGCTCTGGCCGATCCTGCGGGCCATCGGCCTCTCGCTGCTCGCGCTCCTGCTGCTCGCGCTGCCGCTGCTGTTCCTGCCTGTGGCGAAGCGCATCCGGCGGGCGAGCCGGCGGCGCGCGGCAACGCCGGAGGAACGCGCCCTGGCCGCGTGGCAGGAGCTCGTGGACGGGTACGCCGACACCGGGGTCGAGCCGGTGCGGTCGCTCGGGCGCCGCGAGATCGCCGAACAGCTCGAAGTGCCGGGCGGCGACTGGATCGCGTGGACGGTCGACCGCGCCGTGTACGCCAGGGAGAGCATCTCCGAGGCCGACGCCGAGCGCGTACAGGAGCTCGTCGACGAGGCGCTGGCGGCGCGGCGGGCGGACATCGGATTCTGGGGGAGACTGGGAGCGGCGTACTCGGTGCGATCGCTCGCCCCGAGACCGCGCAGGAACCGGCGACGGTGGAGAGAGAGGAACGGCCGATGATGCGGTTGCAGAGCGAACCCGAACTCGGCAGCGCGATGCGCACGGACCCGGGACAGCGGCGCCCCGTCAACGAGGACTGGGGGATCGCCGAGTACCCGTGCTTCCTCGTGGCCGATGGGATGGGCGGGCACGACGCCGGCGATGAGGCGAGCCGCGCGGCGATCGAGGCCTTCATCGCGACCGTGCGCCAGGGCGAGCCGTCCTCGGTGCGCGAGGTGGCCCTCGCAATCGACGCCGCGCGGCGCGCGGTCGAGGAGATTGCCGCGGTGAGCGAGCGGGGCGCCGGGTGCACGCTGACCGGTGCGATCCTCGTCACACATGAGCGGCGGCCGCACTGGCTGGTGATCAACATCGGCGATTCCCGGGTCTACCTGCATCGCGGGGCCGCGCTGCAGCAGCTGACCACGGATCACTCGCTGCGCGAGGAGATGATCGCGAGCGGCGAGCAGGACGAGACCCGTCTCCCAGGGCGCAACGTGATCACGCGGGCGCTCGGATCGATCGACAGCACGGCGGACAGCTGGCTGCTGCCGGTCGAGGAGGGCTCGCGACTCCTCATCTGCTCGGACGGGCTGACCACGGAACTCGACGATGAGCAGCTGCGCGCCACGCTCACCATGGGAGGCGGTGCGGCGGCGGTGGTCGATGAGCTCGTCGCGCGGGCGAACGAGTCGGGGGGCCGCGACAACGTGACGGTCGTGGTGGTCGACGTGCTCGTGGGCGGTGAGAGCTGGCACCTCGGCGCCCCGTGGGGAGACGACGCCACCGACGATGCGACCCTGACCGCCACGCTGCCGCGGCGGGTGCTGCAGTGAGTCGCGACGACGATCCCGCCGAGGACACCGTGGTCGCGGGATCGGTCGAGGAGGCCGAGGAGGCCGACGCGTTCGACGCGTTGGACGCGACCGTGGTGGCCGATGCCGCCGATGCCGCCGACGCGGTCGTCGTGGCCGTCGAGGGCGACGCCGCCGATGCCGCCGACGCGGTCGTCGTGGCCGTCGAGGGCGACGCGGCCGACGAGGTCGACGCGACCGTGGTGGCCCCGTTCGGCACTGCGCCGGGCACTGCGCCGGGCGCTGCGCCCCGATCGCCCGAGCGGTCACGGGGCGCCACCGGAAACCCCGCACCGCCCGTTCCGGAGCCGGAGCGCGCCGGTCTGCCGCCCGCGCTCGCGGCGCGCATGTTCAAGTCGCCGCTCGATCCGCGCTACCGCGTGCCCGCGGCGCCCACGGGCGCGCCGGAGCACGCCCTGCCGCGGCGGGGAGTCTCGCCCGGGTTGCCGGTGGTCAGCGCGACACGGACCGAGCTGCGGCCGACGACGAGCGATGCGCCGCTCGAGCAGCGTGTGGGGCCCATCCCCGATTCCACGCCGCAGCCCCCCGCGGCCCCGCGCGACGGGCTGCGGTCGATCGCCCGCGCGGATCGGCGCTTCGGCGCGGTCGCGCTCGCCGGTTTCGCGGCCGCCGTGCTGTGCTCGGCGCTCGGGCTCTGGGGCGTCGCCGTGCTCGCCTTCGGCTAGCCTGCCCGGCGGGCCGAGCGAGCGTGTCTCGGGGAGGCGAAGCGCGATCTCGCCCCGATCCGGTGCCGGCGGGCGCAGAACCCCACTGAGATCCCGATTCTTGTCGCTGCTCCTCCTGGGGTGCGACAAGAATCGGGATCTCGGCCCCGTGAGCACTCCGCGCCATCGGGGTGGAGCGGTCAGCCGCGCTTCCGACGCGACCGCAGCACGGCGCCGAGCCCGCACAGCGCCACGAGGCCCGCGGCGACGACCGCGACCGCCGTGACGGGGGCGGAGTCTCCGTCGTCCGACGGCGTCGCGGTCACCCGGGTGCTCGGTGTCGACCGCGCGGCGTCGCTCGTGTCGGCGAAGGGGCTCAGCGGGCCGCGGGTGGTCGCGTCGGGGCGCAGGTCGAGGGCCGCTGCCGGGCGGATCGCGCCCCACCCCGTGAGGTCGTTGCGGGCATCGGGATCGGGCCGGTCCCCGGTGGCCTCGAGCCGGTAGGCCCAGCCCTCGGGGCCCTCATCGGGGTAGGCCTCGGCGAGCAGCGCGGCGGCACCGGCGGCGTAGGCGGTGGCGAAGCTGGAGGAGGGGGCATCGGCCGCGTAGACGCAGTCGCCGCCGCCCGTCGACGTGGTGAGCACGTTCTGCCCGGGCGCGGCGACGTCGACGTGGGGGCCGTGGATCGAGGCATCCGTCGCGATGCCGGCGGTGTCGACTGCGGTCACCGCGAGCGCCCCGGGGTACGCGGCCGGGTAGCGCGGGCTGTCCGAGGTGTTCTCGGTCGTGCTGCGGTTGCCGGCGCTCGCGACGACGAGCGCGCCCCGGGCAGTCGCCTCGGCCGTGGCCTCGCGCAGCGCCGGGGTGTCGACGTCGTCGCTCAGCGCGACCGTGATGACGCGCGCCCCCAGGTCGGTCGCGGTGCGGATCGCGGCGGCGATGCGCCCGGCATCCGGTCCGAAGCCGCGGCGCACGCTCTCCTCGTCGTCGCCGCGGAAGACGCGGAGAGAGATGATCCGCGCATCCGGCGCGATCCCCACCGCACCGGAGCCGCCGTCGGCCCTGGCTGCGATGATCCCGGCGAGCGCGGTGCCGTGGCCTTGCGGGTCGCCGAGCCCGTCGGCGCGTTCGCCGTCGTCGATCAACGACCTGCTGCCGGGCGCGAATGCGTCGATGAGCTGCGGTCGCGTGCCGTCGACGCCCGAATCGATGATGGCGACGGTGACGCCCGCTCCGGTCGCGCGCAGTCCGGGCTCGGGAATGCCCATCGCGGCGAAGGCGGTCGGCGGGCCCGGGATCTGCGCCATCACCCCCGGGGTGCACGCGTCGGCGGCGACGGCCGGCGCCGCCGACTGCGGCAACGCCACGACGCCCAGTGAGGCGATCAGCAGCGGTGCGACGAGGACCGGGATCGCGATCCGCCGCCGCTTCACACGCCCTCCGGGGTCGCCCCGGCGGCCTCTGCGGTGAGCGCCGGCCCCGCGGGCAGCAGCTGCAGCCAGGGAGCGGGCACCACCGCGACGTCCGACCCGGTGTAGCCGAGACGAGCGGTTCCCTCGCGCACGCCGCCGGGAACCGCGTAGGCGGTCCCGCTGCCGTCGACGAGCGTCAGCGTGCCGGCGGTGCCGCCGCGTACGAGTGCGCCCCCGTTCTCCGCAACAGCGATGCGCACGGCCCCCGCCGATGCGGAGGTCGGCCGTTCGCCGCCGGTCGCGGCGAGCACCGTGCGCTGATCGCCGCGCTCGCCCTCGAGCACGGCGCACGGGACCTCGAGCCCGCTCAGCGGCGCGAGCGGTCCCCTCGGCCAGTCCGATGCGCCCGCGGGATCCGTGGTCGGCAGCTCGGCGATCTCGGCCGGGCTGAGCTCGATCTCCTCGCCGAGGGCGCCCGATCCGCCGCCCAGCAGGTACAGGCGGTGCGCGAGCCCGCTCAGGGGTGCGAGGGCGCCGTCTGGCGTGAGTAGGTAGCGCTCGGCGTCGCCGCCGCCGACCGGTCGGATTACCGAGCCCGCCGGCAGCTCCAGCTCGGAGATCTCACCGCCGCCGACCGCCTCGATCGGCGCGAGATCGGCACCGCGCGCGAACAGCGCGAGCCACTCGCCGCGCACTGCGACGGGGGCGACGGCGTCGAGCCCGACCGCGCGCAGAACGGCGGTCCGGTGCTGCTCGGGAACGGCGTGGCTCCGCCCGTCGGCGATGACGAAGGTCTCGCCGTCCCGCTCGACGACGATGCCCCCGTCGGCGGGGGCGGCGGCCCGCGCCGCGCCGCCGAGCTGCACGTCTGTGGCGGCGCCGGCGGCGCACGCACGCCATGCCGCGCCGTCGAGGTCGTCCGCCCTCGGCAGCGTGTCCGGGGCCCCGAGGATCCCGATCGTGCCGCCGATCGGAACGCCGTCGAGCGCGCTCTGATCGACGCTGACCACCTCGAACTCCTCCGCGGGGATGAGCATGCGCGCGCTGACGGTGTTGATGACGGGGTGGAGCGTGCCGTCGACGCTCACGTAGCGCGCGCCGGTGTCGCGGGCCACGATGAGCCGGTTGTTCTCCCAGCCGCCGGGCAGCGCGGGCTGCATGAGCCCGATGAAGATCCCGGCCAGCAGCACCATGCCGGTCAGCGCGATTCCGGCGAACACGGCTCGCAGCGGCTTGGCCGGCTCGAGCTCTTTGCCCCCCGGCGCTCCGCCCATGAACGCCGAGAGCAGCCGGGCCCTGCTGAAGTTCTGCGCTTCGAGCAGGTCTTTCTTCGTGGCCACGACTATGCGATCCCTGCGGCGAGTGCACCGAGCGGCAGCAGCGCGGCGAGCAGCACGACCTCGACGGTGTCGCCGAGGGTGCTCAGTCGCATGCGCGCCCGGGCGCTCAGCAGCGTGAGTCCGGTGACGAGGCCCGTGGCGATGAGCAGCGCGGCGAGCAGCACCGGCGCCTGCTCGCGGTGCGCGAGGATCGCCGTGAGGCCGCTGACGCCGAGGATCGCGGTGCCGCCCGCGAGCAGCACCAGCACCGACGCGCGGCGCACCGACTGACGCGACTGGAACATGAGCACGGTGCCGCAGGTGATGGTCAGGGCGGTGCCGATCCAGCTCGACGCCGCGACCACCGGGGTCGCCGTGAGCACCGCGATCGCGCACGCGATGCGCAGGGCGACGAGGAGACGGTGCCCGGAGTCGACGCGAGCGGCCACCGCATCGGGGTCGATCGGCGGCGGCGGGTCGAACATCTCAGCCTCGGTCGAGGGCGAGACCACGCGGATCCGCGTGCTGCTGAGCGTGAGCCAGGGGAGCGCGCCCGCCAGCAGTCCGGCGCAGGCCACCATGACCGAGAACGGACCCTCGGGCGCCACTCCGGTGATCCCGACGACGCTCGCGGGCAGCGCGATCGCCACGCCGAGCGCGATCGGCAGCGCGAGCAGCTCGACCGGGCGCGCAGCGAGCAGCATGGCGGCGGCGCCGCCGATCGCCAGCCCGGCTCCCGCAGCGGCCAGTGTGAAGCCCCAGAGCGGCTGATCCCGCACGAGCAGCGCGCCGGTGAGGCCCGCGAATCCCGCAGCGGCGATCCCGAACGCGATCCCGGCCTCCCGCTGCCGGATGCGGCCGAGCGTCGCGGTGAGTGCGAGCAGCACCAGCAGGCCGGTGCCGGCGACGACGGCCGGTATGAATGAGTCGGCCGGCTGGAGTGCGAGCAGAATCGCGCTGAGCGCGACGAGCGTGAGGCTGACCGCGGTGGCGGTGCGCGCCGCGTCCTCCGGCCGCCAGGCCGCGTGATGGGCCGACGTGGCGTCGATGACGGCCTCGACGACGTCGTCGTAGCGTCGAGGGACGGCGATCAGCTGTCCGCGCGTCAGCGTCAGGATCTCCCCGTGCCCGATGCCCTGGGCGATCGCGCCGCGCGCAGGATCGAGCTCCGTGCCGTCGGCGCGGGTCAGACGGTAGCCGCCGTGCAGCAGTGTGGCGTCGAGCACGCCCAGCCCGCGGGCGACACCGGGGAGCACCTCGAGCAGCGGCAGACGGCCGGGCACGGCGAGGTCGATGCGGCGCTCGGCATGCACGACCGAGAGCCGCACGACCGCACTCTGGTCGGCTGCTTCTGGGCTCACGCATACCTCCTGGTGCGAGTGATGGGATCTCGGCCGGCTCCAGCAAGAATCCTAGTGCGCATTCCCCGCCGGCACCGCCGAAAGTGATTTTCGGAGCCGGAAACGGGCGACGCTACACTGTCAGCGTGAGTCAACCGTCGCCGCAGCTGCGCCGAATCGCGCTCGACGCGGGCGGTCGGCGCCACGACCTCGCGGTGCCGGCGGGCGATGCGCTCGCCGCGGCGCTCGCCGCGGTCGGCGTGCATCTCGGCGACGGGCAACGGGTGCTGGGGCCGGATGGGACCGTCGTCGATACCGGCACGCCGATGACTGAGCTGCGCGAGGGCGGCCTGTACGCCGTCGCGGGCGGTGCGGCGGCGGCGCCTCGGGGCGGCGGCGCGGGCGCGGGCGGGGCGGTGGCCGTGCTGCCCTGGGCGCTCGGCGGCCTCGCGCTCGTCTCGGGAATCCTGGCGCTCGGGGCTGACGGGTGGCGTTGGCCCGCAGCCGCGGTCCTCGGGCTTGCCGCCGTGGCGGCGCTCCTGGCCGCAGGCCGTGCCCGGCCCGGCCGCGTTGTCGTCGTCGCGGCGTTCGGGCTGGGAGGTCTGGCGGCAGCCCTCGCGACGACGGCGGGCGCCGGGGCCGGGGCCGATCCCGGGGCCGATCCCGGTCTCCTGCTCGCGGTCGCGGCGGTCGCCGTGACCGTGACCGCAGGGGTGCTCATGGTGGTCGCGGAAGACGACGCGCTGCGCGCGGCAGCGACGCCGATCGTGGTGATCTCGGCCCTGTTCTCTGTGCTGGCGCTCCTGAGTCCCGCGCTGCGCTGGACGCCGCCGCAGCTGCTCATCGCCGCCTCGGCCGCTGCGGTGATCGGGATCCGCGCAGCGCCGAGCCTGCTGGTGGGGGTCGACCCCGGCTACCACCTCGACTACGGCCGCTACATGGTGCTGCGCTGGACGGTGCGGGGCCGGGTGCCCGAGTTCATCGAGCGGGTCGACGAGGATCGGGTGCGGAGCATCGTCGCCGCCTCGGAGGCTCGGCTCCGGTCGGCGATCGTGCTGCTCTCGGTGATCGCGGCAGCGGGCCTGCCGTCTGCCGCGCAGCCGCTCGGCAGTGGGGATCCGGTCGCCGCGATCGCGGCGGCGGTGTACGTCGCGACCGCGGTGCTCGCCCTGCTGCTCACCTCGCGGCGCACGTCGTCGCCGGCGCTGCGGCTCCCTCCCCGGCTGGCCGTGCTGACGGGTCTGCTCGGGCTGGCGGCCCTGCTCGCACCGCGCACGCCCGCGCTCGCCGCCACAGTCGCGGCCGCCGCGCTCCTCCTGGCGGCCCTGGTCGCGGCCGGCATGATCGCGCCGCTCGCGCGCGGAGACCGATCGCTGGGCTGGTCGCGCGCGGGAGATATCGTGGACAGCATCGCGATCGCCGTGGTGCTGCCGGCCGGGCTCCTCGCGGCGGGCACCTTGCATCTACTCCGAGGAGTGCTCTCCGCATGACCCACTCGCCTCCGCCTCCGCCGCCGCTTCCGCGCGCGGTGCCCCGTCGCGGGCACGCGCACGCGCACGCGCCCGGGCCCGCGCCCGGGCCCGCACCCGCTCCGGAGAGGCACGGATCGTCCGCGTCGATCGGCGTGCACGAGCGGGGCGCATCGGGTCGCTCGCGCTCCGGCGCCGCCGGTGCGCGTTCGGCTCGGCTCACAGCGGCCCTCGCCCGGTCGCGCGCCTGGGCCCGCCCCGCGGGCACGGGCGCGCGCCTCGCCGCGTACACCATCGATGTCGTCGCGTGCGTCCTGGTCGCGGTGGCCGCGGGGCTGCTCACCCGCAGTGCGGTGATCGGCGTCCTCGTGCTGCTCGAGGCCGCCGTCATCCTGCTGATCCTTGAGGCGCGCACCGGCGCGACGCTCGGCAATCTGCTGCTGCGGCTGCGAACGGCGCGCGATGATGCTCCGTTCTCGCCCGGTGTCGCCCGCGGCGCGGTGCGCGGTCTGGTGCAGGGGCTCGGCAGCGCCGTCGCGCTCATCGGGGGATGGGCGGTGGTGGCCACGAGCGCCGCCGACCCGAGCCGCATGGGTCGCAGCTGGGCCGATCGTGCGGGGCGCACGCTCGTGGTGCGCGTGCCCACCGCGGCCGAGCGCGAGTCGTGGGATCGGGACGCGCGGGCCTGGGCGCAAGGGGCCCCGTCCCCCGCGTCGCCGGGACCCACCGGAGCGGTGCTCGGGGCTTCGATCCCGGCCGGCCCCGCCGCGCCGCTGCCGCCGGGGGTCGTCGCCGTCGACGCGCCGATCGCCGCCGCGCCACGGCCCCGCGAGGTCGGCGAGTTCCTCCTGCTGAGCTTCGACACCGGGCAGCGCGAGCGGCTGCGAATTCCCACGACGGCGCATCTCGGGCGCCAGCCCGCTCCCAGCGCTGAGGGGGAGCAGCTCGTGGCCGTCTACGATCCCGACAGCTCGGTCTCCAAGACCCACCTCCGGCTCGAGTACCGCGGAGGCAGCGTCTGGGTCACCGATCTCGGCTCCACCAACGGCTCCGTACTGGTCGACGACACGGGCGAGTCGACGTCGCTCGAGCGGGGCGCACGGATCCGCCTCGACGACGGCGCGAGCGTGCGGATGGGAGAGCGCGGCTTCACGGTCGCCGTCGTGACGGGGGAGATCGAGCGGGACGGCGACGTCGGGTAGCGCCGGATCGGCACCGCGACCGGCGCCGGATCGGCACCGCGACCGGCGCCGGATCGGCATTCGAACGGCCACGACGGTGAGCGCGATGATCGCGAACCCCGGCGGCGATCCGCGCGAGCGCGATTGCGGCACATCTCGGCGTGGATCTGCCGGCGGGTGGCGCGGCTCTCCTGCGTGCCGGGTGTTTTGTTGTCTGGTGTTGGTGTCTGGGTTTGGTTTGGCGTAGCGTCGTGGGTGGTTGTTGTGGTTTCGGGTTGGTTGTTGTGGAGGGGGAGTTGTGATGGCTCAGACGATTTCGGCTGAAGAGGGGGCTCTGCGTCGGGGGCAGCAGGCGGTTGCCGATGCGAAGTCGGGGATTGATCAGCAGACGAAGAAGGTGCGTGGCGATATCGAGCAGTTGCGCGGGTATTGGACGGGTTCGGCTGCGGGGGCGTTCACGCAGTTGATGCAGCGTTGGGATGCGGAGACGGTGAAGCTGAACAACGTGCTGCTGGATCTGGAGAATGCGTTGCGCGGGACTGAGCAGGATCAGGCGGCGACGGAGCAGGAGCAGCAGCAGGCCATTTCGGGTCTGGGTGCGATGATGTCGGGCCGGTGAGGGTTCGGGTCGCTGTTCGAGGGGATGTCAGAGGAGTATGAATATGCAGTCGATGTCGGTGCAGACGGCGCAGGTGAGTGCGCTTGCGGCGCAGATTCGGAACGGGTCGCAGGGGATTCGTTCGGAGATCGAGCGTCTGGAGTCCGAGGTGGCGAAGTTGCGGGGTGCGTGGAGTGGTGAGGCGCAGCACTCGTATGATGCTGCGCAGCGTGAGTGGACGAAGTCGTTGGGGGAGTTGCAGGCGTTGTTGGAGCGGATTTCGGGGAGTACGGAGCAGATCGCTCAGACGTATACCGCGAGTGATGCACGCAATGCCGGCCGTTTTGCCGGCTGACGCACGGCACGAGAACAGCTCTACGCTCGCGGGGAGGCAGACGAGTGGCGGACTACGGGGAGATCTCGACCATCATCGGTGAGATGAAGCGTGCGGCGATCGATTCGTTCATGGCGAATCAGGGATGGTTCGTGGACTACGAGTACTCGGACCGCTATGCCCTCTGGGGGTTCATTCCGAGCTGGTACCGACGGCCGGAGGAGAACGGCGAGGGCGGCGGCGAGCGGATCGCGGTGGGGAGCGACTCGCTGGTGGAGGGCTTCACCAACATCAGATCCCGTATCGATGGAGCGACGAGCAAGTGGGTCGGGTTGCCGACCGGGGCCGGAGCCTCGGACGGACAGGAATCGGCGAACTCGGTGGCGACGGAGTTCGGTGCCGCCGCATCAGGGGGGAGCGCGATCGCCGACGGCGAGGTCGAGAAATCGATCGACACGATCAGCAACACCGTCGTCAGCAATGTGCGCGGTTCCTTCAAGGCGCCGTTCCTCGACAAGTACGATGCGCAGTTCGCGAAGATCGTCGGGGGGCTCGGAGCTGCGAGTGCGCTTCTGCAGACCGCCTACGCCGCGGAGGGGGCCATCTGGCCGGCGGCCCGACAGGACGCGGTCGACATCTGCGACAGCGCGCGCAACGCCTTTCGTCTCAACGCGAAGCAGAGCGCTGAAGAGGTCCGCGACTTCGCGTTCGGCGTCATCGGAGCAGTGGCCGGAGTCGTGACCACGGTGGCGAGCGCCGGAACGGCCGCGCCCATCGTGACGCTGCTGAATCTCGCGAAGAACGCTTCGGATGCCGTGGGCAAACTCGATGCGGCGGCGAATATCGCCACCGACAGCTACGACTCGATCATCGAGTCGCTCGAGTCCGCATCTCGAAGCCTCGACGAGGTCGTCACCGAGCAGGAGGGTGCGGTTCGCGACATGACCGAGAGCGCGGGCGAGGTCATCTCGACGGAGAACGAGAGCTTCAACCTCGACGCCTACGCGCTGCGAACGTTTCCGACGGACAACACGATCTCGCTCGATCGCAGCGAGGCCGATACGGTCGTCTTGAACATGGACCGCCTCATCACCGCGATGAGCTCTGCGACGACAGCGGTAAGTTCGATCCCGGGTGACGCGTTCCTGCGCCGGGACCCGGGGGTCGGCTTGGGCGCGACCGGGCCGTACGCGCAGATCAGCCGGCTGCACGAACTGGTGTCTCAGTCCCTCACCTCCACGCGCAACGAGTACGAGCGAGGCCGAGATCTGTTCCAGGCGGTCGTTGACGACTACTTCGCGACTGAGGGCGAAGCCGAAGCCATTGCGCAGGCCCTGCTGCGGGAGCTCGAAACGGAGACTCTGGGATCATGACCCCGACCAGTCGATTCTTCGGGCCCGTCTCGCCCCGAGCCACCTACCGCGTTGTGGAATCCGCGAGCATCCCGAGTGCTCTCAGCGGAGTGGACGATATCCGTCTGGTGCTCGCAGATCCGTTGCACGCGCGGCAGAGCCACCTCGACCAGGCCGATGCGGCGCTCGACTTCTTCGAGCAGTTCGATGCTCGAGCGCGCGACGCCGTCGCCCGTGCGGCCTCGGACGACCTGTCTGTGCCGGGACGCATCTTCGCGGATGCGAGTGTGCTGACTGCCGGGCGGCGGATCACTCCGCAGGAGTTCGCGAACGGCTTGCGCGTGACCTCCGTCGTCGTCTCGCCTGACGGAGGGGACGGTTCTCCTGACCGGCTCGCTGTGACGTATGCGACGTCGCGCGGATCCGTCCAGCGGGTCTTCAGGGCGATCGTTCGAGTGGGATCCGGACTGGTGTTCGCCGAGACGGAGGAGGAGCGAGCATCCGCTGGGAACATCTCGTACCGCTGATCGAGGATCGGAGCGCAGGCCGGTGGGAAGGGAACCGATGACGAGTCGCCGACATCGACGAGGAGACGCCGAACCGCCGCCGGCCGCGTCGGCGCTCGCGATCGCGGCGTGGGCGCTGATCGCCGTGTCGCTGCTCACGACGGTCGTCGGACTGTTCTGGGCTCGGCTGTGGCTCGTCGGCCTGGTGGTCGCGATCGCGGCCTTCGTCGTCAGCGTTGTCGTGGCCCGGCGGGGGCGGCGTGGCTCGGTTCTCGGTGATGCGCGGGTCCTGGTGAGCCTCGTCGCGCTGCTCCTGCCGATCGCGATCGCGATCGCGAGTCTGCTCGGCTGGGCCGGCCGGATGGGGACCGGCCCGAGCGCAGAGGAGCTGAGCATCGAGTTGCGCGCCGAAGCGGAGGGCGACTTCACGGTGACCTATTCCGAGCCGCTCGCGGCGGGTGCCGTGAAGTCGACGACGGTCGAGGCCGACGCATCCGACAGCTTCGAGATCGCGTTCTCCGGCACGAACAGCGAGATCCGGTTCCAGGCGGGAATCTCACCGAACAACATCGGCCCGCAGGCCGTCAGCTGCGAGATCCGGATCAATGGGCGTACGGTCTTGGAGCGTACCGAAGAGGATCGCTTCGTCGACTGCTCCGCGAACCTGCAGCAGCTGTATCGTGAGCAGATCGCGTCGGAGTAGGGGCGTTCGATCCGGCAGGATCGCGCCGGTGGGCAGTCTCATCGCCGTGCTCGTGCTGCCGACCACGGGCGGCAGCACGCGGTTCACGACGGTGCTGCCCGCTCTCCTCGCGACCGACTCGATCCGCGTGGTCGAGGCCGTCTCGTCGCAGGAGTGACCCCGGGCGCACCGCCGGTCGCTTCGATCGACTGTTCCCGGCTGATCGCAGGTGGTATTGCCGGGCCGTGCCGGGTGGCGCGGCCCCCCTGTGTGCGGGGTGTTTTGTTGTCTGGTGTTGGTGTCTGGGTTTGGTTTGGCGTAGCGTCGTGGGTGGTTGTTGTGGTTTCGGGTTGGTTGTTGTGGAGGGGGAGTTGTGATGGCTCAGACGATTTCGGCTGAAGAGGGGGCTCTGCGTCGGGGGCAGCAGGCGGTTGCCGATGCGAAGTCGGGGATTGATCAGCAGACGAAGAAGGTGCGTGGCGATATCGAGCAGTTGCGCGGGTATTGGACGGGTTCGGCTGCGGGGGCGTTCACGCAGTTGATGCAGCGTTGGGATGCGGAGACGGTGAAGCTGAACAACGTGCTGCTGGATCTGGAGAATGCGTTGCGCGGGACTGAGCAGGATCAGGCGGCGACGGAGCAGGAGCAGCAGCAGGCCATTTCGGGTCTGGGTGCGATGATGTCGGGCCGGTGAGGGTTCGGGTCGCTGTTCGAGGGGATGTCAGAGGAGTATGAATATGCAGTCGATGTCGGTGCAGACGGCGCAGGTGAGTGCGCTTGCGGCGCAGATTCGGAACGGGTCGCAGGGGATTCGTTCGGAGATCGAGCGTCTGGAGTCCGAGGTGGCGAAGTTGCGGGGTGCGTGGAGTGGTGAGGCGCAGCACTCGTATGATGCTGCGCAGCGTGAGTGGACGAAGTCGTTGGGGGAGTTGCAGGCGTTGTTGGAGCGGATTTCGGGGAGTACGGAGCAGATCGCTCAGACGTATACCGCGAGTGATGCACGCAATGCCGGCCGTTTCGCCGGCTGACGCACCACACCACCGATGAGGCACGTCGGGCCGCGGCACATGCGCCAGGCCCGGCGTCTTCGCCGTTGCCGCCTGTGCGCCACGAGCACGGTCAATGACTGAGGAACGACCCCGGGGGCGTTCCTGGAATCGAGAGGGGATCTGTACTGATGGCTGGAGGCAAGCGCATCGGTGCGAGCAGTGATGCGGGCGACGAGGTTCGGGCGCTGAGGTCGTACGATCCGGGGGCACCGTCCGAGTCCGAGATGCAGGTCGTGAGCGGGACCGACGCGGCAGCGGGGCGCATCTACCGCAGTCAGATGCAGACGGCGGGCCTCGCGTTCTTCGCCGACTTCTCCCGCCATCTGCGCGAGATCCAATCGGATTGCGAGGCATCCGCTGCGATGATCGAAGAGATGCACGCACTCGACGATGAGATCGCGTCTGCTCTGCGCCACATGGAGGTGCCCGTCGATGCTCCTGCCTCGAGCGAGGCGAGCGAGTCGTCGAGCACCGGTGGAGGGAAGACTTCGTGGTAGAGCGGCGTCCGCGCGCGCTTCTGGGCGCAGGAGCCGTCGCGCTCGGCCTCGTGCTGGGGACGGCGCTTCCCGCACATGCGGTTCTCGACGCTGATCAGCGCGAAACCGGTCTCTGGTACGCCGAGCGGTTGAAGTTCGACGACATCCGTGCGCAGGGTCTGACCGGTGAGGGGCTCACGATCGCGGTGGTCGACGACGCGATCAACCTCGACGCGCCAGAACTCGCGGGGGCGGATATCGAGGTGCGCGGCCAGTTCTGCAAGAACCGGGAGACCGGCGATGCGCTGCCCGCGACGACCGATGATCCGCAGCGGGCGCACGGAACCGATGTGGTCGCGATGCTCGTGGGCAACGGAACTGCCGGCGACGGGGGGCTCGGAAGCCGCGGGATCGTTCCCGGTGCGAAGATCCTGTTCTACGCAGCCGACGGAACGCCCGCGGCCGACGGCGAATGGGAGTGCGAGGCCTACAACCCGGTGACCGAGGAGTACGAGCGGGATCGGGAACCGGCGGACGGTAGCGCGGGCTACGACGAGGCCGACGCCCCGGTGTCCTACCCGCCCGCACTCGCGGTGCGGCAGGCGGTGGAGGACGGAGTCGATATCGTCAGCGTCTCCTCTGTGTCGTCGGTCTGGAACGGGATGTCGTGGTATCCGGTGGGCATCCAGGCGATGCGCGCCGGGGTGCCGCTGGTCGCCGGGACGCTGAATCCGGATGCCGGTGCCGATGACGTTCTGGAGCTGATGCCCGGAGTGATGAACGGTACGGTCGGTGTCGGCGGCGTGGACAACGACGGCAACGTGATTCGCGGCGTCGATCAGGGCTCGGGCCAGGAGCAGGAGACGCGGGGACTGCGCAATCTGGCGTTCGCCGGACCGGCGTATCAGATGCTCGTCCCCTCGGGCGAAGGGGCCTGGCAGCCGGGATACGGATCCGGCACGTCACTCGCGACCCCGCTCGTGGCGGGAACGATCGCGCTCGGCATGGAGCGGTATCCGGAGGCGACGGCCTTCCAAGTGCTGCAGTCCATGGTCCGCACCACCGGGAACGGAGAGGTCACGGATCCGCAGTGGGTGGACGAGCAGTACGGGTACGGCATCGTCAACCCGACCGCGATGCTCGCGCTCGACCCCACGCAGTTCCCCGACGAGAACCCGCTGTTCGTCATGAGCGGCGACGATCCTCGATGCGGGGCAGGAGCTACGAGCGAGGCCACGACCAGTCTCGAGAGCTGCCTCTGGTCGGCCGGCCCCTCAGCAGCGGACGTCTGGCCGCAGGGCGGAGAGACCGAGTCCGGGGCCGAAGCCCCGAGCGGACGCGAAGAGCCGGGCGCGGCACCGGGGCTCTGGATCCTCGGCGGAGCGCTGCTGCTCGGAGTGCTCGCCGCTGCGATCGCGGTCCCCGTCGTGATCGCGCGTTCGCGGCGATCTCGACCGGCCCCGCACCCAGGCGAGACGAACTGAACGGAGGGTTCGAGATGAGCGAAGCATCGAATGAACGGCTGTTGGAGGAGCTCGCGTTCGGCGAGGATTGGCGGATCGATCACCTCGGTCGCTTGATCTCCGCCGTCGACGGGGTGCAGCGGAAGCTGGACGATCTCATCGCCGTGCTTCCCGACAAGTGGTCCGGGGACGCTGCCGACCTCGCGCTCTCGCGCCTGCGGGTGCACCGCGGCAATCTGGGGAAGTTCCGGGGCGTGCTCAACGAGGCGCAGGCTCTCGTCACCGGGATGAGCGAGACGAGCTGTGCAGCATCCTGTGCGAACACCGTGCGCAGGGCCGAGGCGCAGCGGCTGCTCTCCGCGCTTCCCAGCGGTGTGGTGCCCTCCTGGGTGCACGACGCGGTGAACCAGGGCAAGACCGTCGAGGTGCCGTTCTTCGGGACGGTCGACCTGAACCGGGGGACCGAGGCCCTGGCGAACCACCTGGGCGCAGGCCGAGAGGAGGCCGCTCATGCGGCACTCGCCGAGATGACGCGGGTCATCGACACCGAGGCGGCGAAGCTGCAGGCGCTCTCGGTCGAGTACGATCCGCTTCCCACCGGCGACGGATCCACTGAGCCCGTGCCGCCGCTCGAGATCCCGCGGGGCACCGGTCCGGGTGGTCCCGGTGGTGCCGCGGGCGGGCCCGGCGGGCCGTCGGCCTGGGAGCGGCCGTCTTCCCCCGGCCCCGGCGGGTCGGGCGATGGCGGCGGATCCGGCGGCCCCGGCGGCCCCGGGGGATCCGGGGGATCTGGCGGCGGACACGACTCCGGCGCGGATCGTCCGGGCGATTATTCGGGGGTGCCGGGCGATCCGGGCGGCGACGGGCGTCCGGGCGGGAGTGACGGCTCCGGGACAGGTTCGGGTGACGGCCCGGGTCAGCGCCCCAGCATCGACAGCGGGCTCGACGGGTCGACCGTGCGCAGCGGCCTCGGCGCCGCGGGCCTCGGCGCGGTCGGCCTGGCGGCCGGTGCGAGGCTCGCGGGCCTCGGCGGAGCCGCCGGAGGCGCCGCCGGGCTCGGCGGGTCCGGCGCGGCCGGCGTCGCGGGGCTCGGTTCGGCAGGCGGGGGCCTGCGCGGCGCCGCCGTTGCGGCCGGCGCGGGCGGAGCCGGCGGTTCGGGCTCGACCGGATCGGGAACCGGTGCGCGAGGCGGAGCCCGCCCGGGCGGCATGATGATGGGCGCCGCCGGTGCCGGGGGCACCGAGAAGAAGTCGCGCAAGCCCGGCCTCGGCGGATACCTCGCGCCGAAGCTCGAGGACGAGGGCGACCAGGGGCCCGCGGCCCGCGCCTCGCGCGCCGGCAGCCGCGGGGAGCTCTCCGAGTGAGCAGCCGCCTTGCACCGCCGCGGGTGCCCTCGGGAAACGTCGTGCTGCAGGCGCCGCCCGAGATCGAGCCGTCCGACGGCGGCAGCAGCGTGCTCACCTCGATGCTGCCCATGCTCGGCAGCGTCGGGGCGATCATCATGGTCTCGGTCAGCAATGCCGGGCCGACGGGCTGGATCACCGGCGGCATGTTCCTCATCTCGGCGCTCGGCTTCGTCTTCGTCAACGGCTGGCGGCAGCGCGCGAGCCGTCAGGCCGCGATCCTCAGCTCGCGGCGCGAATACCTCGCCTACCTGACCGAACTGCGCAAGACCGTGCGCACTGCCGCCAAGGCGCAGCGCCGCGAGCGCAACTGGCGCTACCCGGCGCCCGAGACGCTGAGCTACCTCGTCGAGGACGGCACGCGGGTCTGGGAACGGGATCCCGGTGCCGACGACCACCTGAGCGTGCGCATCGGCACCAGCGAGCAGCCCCTCTGCCTCACGCTCACGGCCCCCGAGCTGCCGCCCGTGGCCGACCTCGATCCCGTGGCGACCACCGCGGCGCACCGCTTCCTCGTCACTCACGAGACCCAACCCGATCTGCCCGGCTACCTCCGCATCTCCCACTACCGCAGCGTGCAGCTCGTCGGCGAACGGCTCGACGGCATCCGGGGCCTCGCGCGCGGCATGGTCGCGCACCTCGCCGCGCTGCAGAGCCCCGATGACCTGCAGATCGTCGTGCTGGCGAGTCCCGAGGCGCTCCCACACTGGGAGTGGGCGAAGTGGCTGCCGCACACCCAGTCCGCGCGCCTGCGCGACGCGCTGGGCCCTGCGCGCATGATCGGCTCCGACCCGGCAACGCTGCTGCGCATGATGCCCGCGGATCTGCGCGAGCGCCCCCGCTTCACCCGCGACGCCGCGAGCACGGCGACGCCGCACCTGCTCGTCGTGGTCGACGGCGCCGACGTGCCTCCGGGCGACTCGGTGTTCGCCGGAGGCCTGCAGGGGGTGACCGTGCTCGATCTCCCCACCACCTGGGACGACAACGACGACCCGGGCGTCGCGCGCATCCACATCGGCGACGGCACGGCGGAGGTGGCCGAGGGGCGCACGGAGCGCCAGCAGATCACCCCCGATGACATGAGCGTGGTGGAGGCAGAGGCCGTGGCGAGGCGTCTGGCGCCGCTGCACCGTGAGGGCGGCGGAAGCGGCGGCGGTGCCGCCGCGCGCGCCGGCAAGCGGCAGCAGGAACTGCTCGATCTGCTCGATCTGCCCGACGTGCGCGATCTCGATCTGGCCCAGCAGTGGCGGTATCTACCGGAGCGCGACCGCCTGCGCGTGCCGATCGGCCAGGACGCCGACGGTGCACCGCTGATCCTCGATCTCAAGGAATCGGCGTCGCAGGGCATGGGGCCGCACGGGCTCATCATCGGCGCGACCGGTTCCGGCAAGTCGGAGGTGCTGCGCACGCTCGTGCTCTCGCTCGCCCTCACCCACTCGCCCGAGCAGCTCAACTTCGTGCTGGTCGACTTCAAAGGCGGCGCGACGTTCGCGGGCATGGCCGACATGCCGCACGTCTCGGCGATCATCACCAACCTGGGCGAGGAGATCAGCCTGGTGGATCGCATGCAGGACGCCCTGCAGGGCGAGATGGTGCGACGCCAGGAGCTGTTGCGCGCGGCCGGCAACTTCGTGAACGTGGGCGAGTACGAGAGGGCGCGCACGAACGGTCGCGACGATCTCGCTCCGCTGCCCGCCCTGCTCATCGTCGCCGACGAGTTCTCCGAGCTGCTCAGTGCGAAGCCCGAGTTCATCGAGTCGTTCGTCGCGATCGGCCGCCTGGGCCGCTCGCTGCACGTGCACCTGCTGCTCGCGTCGCAGCGCCTGGAGGAGTCGCGCCTCAAAGGACTCGACACGCACCTGTCGTACCGCATCGGCCTGCGCACCTTCTCCGCGGCCGAATCGCGCACGGTGATCGGGGTGCCCGACGCCTACCACCTCCCGCAGGAGCCCGGCGGCGGCCTGCTCAAGGTGGGCAGCGACACCGAGCTCACGCAGTTCCGGGCCGCCTACGTCTCGGGGCCGCCGCCGGCACGTCGGGCCACCGCGCCGCACGACGGCGACCGCGCGAGCGCCGGTGCCGCGCGCATCGTGCCGTTCACCGCTGCCGCGCAGCAGCTGGCGGATCCCGCAGCCGACGCCGCCGAGGCCGAGGCCGCGGCCGCGCGCCGCGCCGCCGAGCTCGTGGCGAAGGAGCCGGCGGAGACCCGAAGCACCTTCGAGCTCGCCGTCGCGAGCATGTCGGGGCTCGGGCCGGCGGCGCACCGGGTGTGGCTACCGCCGCTGGAGGAGCCGGCCACCCTCGACCAGCTGCTGGGCAAGCTCTCGGTCAGCTACGAGCTCGGGGTGCACGCGCCGCGCTGGCGCGAGGGCCGCAGGCTCACGGTGCCGATGGGCATCATCGACGTGCCGCTCTACCAGCGCCGCGATATCCTCTCCCTCGACCTGTCGGGGGCTGCGGGTCACGTCGCGATCGTCGGCGCCCCGCTCTCGGGGAAGAGCACGGCGGCCCGCACGCTCGTCGCATCGCTCGCGCTCACGCACACGCCGAGCGAGGTGCAGTGCTTCGTGATCGACTTCGGCGGCAGCTTCGCCGGGATGCGGGATCTGCCGCACCTCGCCGGGCTCGCGACGCGGGGCGAGCCCGAGGTGATCCGCCGCACGGTAGCCGAGATCTCGTCGCTGCTCAACGCGCGCGAGGCCTTCTTCCGCGAGCACGGCATCGACTCGATCGACACCTACCGGGCTCGGCGCGAGCGCGGTCTTGTCGATGACGGCTACGGAGACATCTTCCTCGTCGTGGACGGGTGGGCGACGCTGCGTGCCGACTACGAGGCGCTCGAGCCCGCGATCCAGCAGATCGCGGCGCGCGGCCTGAGCTTCGGCGTGCACGTGGTGCTGACGGCCAGCCGCTGGCTCGACATCCGCCCCAACATCAAGGACCTGATGGGCGGGAAGATCGAGCTGCGCCTGGGCGATCCGTCGGACTCCGAGATCAACCGCCGTGCGGCCGCGAACGTCACCGCGCTGCCGGGGCGCGGGCTCGACGCGGCGGGTCTGCAGATGCTCACCGCGCTGCCCCGGATCGACGGCGACACCGCCCCGAGCACGCTCGTCGACGGCGTCGAGGATCTGGTCGCGAAGATCAGCAGCGCCTGGCAGCGCGAGCCCGGTCCCAAGCTGCGGCTGCTGCCCGAGCACCTGGCGCTCGACGAACTCCGCGCGCACCCGGCGGTCGATCCGAACCACCTGCTGCTCGGCATCGACGAGGCCGAACTCGCCCCGGTGGGTTTCGATCCTGCGCGAGAGCAGCACCTGTTCCTGTACGGCGACTCGGGATCGGGCAAGTCGTCGATGCTGCGCGGTCTCACCCGGGAGATCGCGCGCCGCTATGCGCCGGGCGACGCCCGCATCTTCATGATCGACTACCGGAGGGCACACCTCGGCGAGATCCCCGACGACTATCTCGGCGCCTACCTCACCACCGCCGACCAGGCCGCGGCGGCCGTCGAGCAGCTGGTCGAGTTCTTCCGCGGGAGACTGCCCGGCCCCGAGGTGACCGCCGAGCAGCTCCGCGCGCGCAACTGGTGGACCGGAGCGGAGGGGTTCATCATGATCGACGACTACGACCTCGTCGCGACCCAGCAGGGCAACCCCGCGGCGCCGCTCGCCCAGCTGCTCGCCCAGGCGGGCGATGTGGGGCTGCACGTGATCGTCACGCGCCGCTCGGGCGGCGCCTCCCGGGCGGCCTACGATCCGATCCTGCAGGGCATGACCGACCTGGGGGTGACCGGGGTGCTGCTCAGCGGAAATCCGGAGGAGGGCCAGCTCATCGGCAAGGTGAAAGCGATCCCGAGCGCGCCCGGCAGGGCCCAGGTGATCTCGCGCGATCGCGGTCACCAGATCGTGCAGCTCGGGTACGTGCCGGCGACGCACGAATCGGGGTCGTGACCGCCGCGGCGGCGGGATTCTGGTTCGCGTGCCGCACCGGTACGCTTGCAGAGGCGAAACAGCGCTGCTCGGCGACTCCCAGATCCCGAGCGGTCGTCACGGAAGCGAGGGATTCATGGACTACGGCACATCGGCGAACGCGGTGAGCGCCGGCCTGTGGGTGGTGCTCGGGATCTGGTCGGTGATCGGTCTCGCCTACTACGTCTGGTATCTCTGGGCGCTCTCCAGGCTGTTTCCGCGGGTGGGTCTGCCCGCGGGGTGGGGCTGGATCCCCGTCTGGAACCAGTGGCAGCTGATCCAGCGCGGCGGATTGCCCGGCTGGCTGGTGCTGCTCGGAATCGTGCCGGGGCTCGGCATCGTGGTGCTGATCGTGTCGATCATCGCGATCCACCGCATCAACGTCGAGCACGGCAAGGGCGGCGGATTCACGGTGCTCGGCGCGCTGCTGCCCCCGCTCTGGGCGACGCTGCTGGCCTCCTACATCGGCGATCTGCAGACCTACGGCGCGGGATACGGCAGCGGCGGGTATCCGGCCTCTTCGCCGGCCTACGGGTGGGGTGCCGGCGGAGGCGCGGCGGCGGGGGCTTCCGGCCCCGCGGGGGGTGCTGCTCCGGGTGCTGCTCCGGGTGCTGCTCCGGCGAACGGATCCGCTGCCGCTCCGTACGCGCCGCCCGCATTCCCGGTCGCGGGTGCTCCCGCGGCGGGTGCGCTGGAGTACGGCGCCCCCGAGGCGTCGCCCCACGGAAGCGACTGGGCCGGTGCGCAGCCGGCGACCGAGACGCCGCAGGATCCGTGGTCCCAGGCGCAGCAGCCCCGGTTCGAGCCTCGGAACCCCTGGGCCCAGGATGGGGCCGCGACGCAGGGGTCCGCGGGACAGAGTCCCAATGTGCAGGGATCCGCGGGACAGGGTGCCTGGGCGCAGGATCCCTGGGCTTCGCAGTCCGGGGAGCCCGGCCGGGCTGCACCGGGTATCGGCGCGCCGGCACCCGGGTCGGCCTCCGTCGGCGAGTGGGGGTTCAGCAACACGACGGAGGGCGATTTCGCCCGGCTCGCTGCCGAGGGATCCCCGGCTCGTCCCCATCAGCCGCTCGGTGCCGGCGACCTGCAGCGACCGTTCTCCTGGCCCGCCGTCGAAGAGACTCGGGTGACGAATCCAGCGCCACCGGCCGCGGCCGGGTCTGCCGAGCCGCGTGCGGCAGCCCCTGCGGCGGCGGCCCCTGCGGCGGCGGCCTCTGCGGCAGCGGCCCCTGCCGAGGGGCCTGCTGTACCGGAGCCTGCTGCGCGCGAGGGTGCGGCGGGCGAGGGGGCTGCGCGCGAGGGTGCTGCTGGCGAGGGTGCTGCGGGCGAGCCGGCACCCGAGCCCGCTCCGCCGGCTGCAGCGCCGCCGGTGCGATCCTGGTCCGATTCGCAGGTGCCCGAATCGCAGGTGCCCGAATCGCGGGTGCCCGAATCGCGGGTGCCCGGATTGGCGCCGGAGGTCGTCCCGGCCGGCCCCGAGGCGACCCCCACCATCTTCGATGCGCCGCAGCCCGTGTCGGTTCCGCAGGCAGCGCCCGTGCCCGCGTTCGTGCCGCAGGCCGCGTCCGTGCCGCAGGCGCGCAGCGCCGATCCCGACGACCTCGAGGATCGCACCGTCGTCGTGCAGCGCCGCGCCCGGTGGGGCATCGAACTCCCCGACGGCGAGGTGCTTGAGCTTCTCGGCGACGACGTGGTGCTGGGCCGGAAGCCGCAGGCGGTCGACGGCGCCCACCCGTTGCAGATCGTCGACCCCACCCGCACGATGTCGAAGACGCACGCCCGCATGCGCCGCAACGGCGAGGACTGGACGATCGAGGATCTCCGGTCGACGAACGGAGTGGCCCTGGTCGACGAGAGCGGAGAGACCGTGCCGCTCGAGTCGGGGCGCGAGTACGAGGTCATCGAGCAGCTGGTGATCGGCACGCTCGCGGTGCGTCTGCGCCGCATCGGCTGAGCTCGGCCCACGCGCGCCCCGCGCCCGCACCCGCCGACCTTGGTGTTCGCGCGTCAGTATGTGTGGCCAAATCGCAGTTTTGGTGACAACTACTGACGCGCGAAGCTCGGTTGTGCGGGCTCAGGCTCGCCCCGCACCCGCACCCGCGCCCGCACCCGCCGACCTTGGCGTTCGCGCGTCAGTATGTGTGGCCAAATCGCAGTTTTGGTGACAACTACTGACGCGCGAAGCTCGGTTGTGCGGGCTCGGTTGTGCGGGCTCGGTTGTGCGGGCTCAGGCGGGCGGGCTCAGGCGGGCGGGCCCCGGCGGGCGGGCTCAGGCGGGCGGGCTCAGGCGGGCGGGCTCAGCCTCGGCCCCCACCCGGACGGGCGGGCCGGGTCGCGCCCGGTCAGCGCTTCCCCACGACCAGCATGGCGCCGGTGTCGGTGAACTCCTGCTCGATGTCGTCGTTGCGGCGGTAGGTGAATCGACTCACCACCACTGCGACGAGCGTCGCGATGATGAAGGCCGGCAGCAGCTCGTAGAGGCCGGTGTCGAACGCCTTCCAGATGAACACGGTGGCCGCGCCCGAGACCATTCCCGCCAGCGCACCCCAGTTGGTGAGCTTGCGCCAGTACAGGCTCAGCAGCACGATCGGGCCGAATGCCGCGCCGAATCCGGCCCAGGCGAAGCTCACGAGGCCGAGCACCGTATCGTTGGGCACCAGCGCCAGCGCTGCCGCGACGACCGCGACGACCAGCACGCACACCCGGCCGAGGATCACCAGCGACCGGTCCGAGGGCGGCGTCTTCCGCACCACCTTGTAGAGGTCCTCGACCAGCGCCGACGAGCACACGATCAGCTGGCTCGAGAAGGTGCTCATGATCGCGGCGAGCACTGCGGCCAGCACCAGCCCCGCGATGAGGGGGTGCAGGAGCGTCTGCGACATCATCAGCAGCACCGTCTCGGGATCGGCGAGATCGATGTCGTACTTGGCGACGTACGCGATTCCGACGAGGCCGGCCAGCACCGCGCCCGCGAGCGACACGACCTGCCAGGTGATGCCGATCCTGCGCCCGGTCTTGGCATCCGCGGGGCTGCGCAGCGCCATGAATCGCACGATGATGTGCGGCTGGCCGAAGTATCCGAGCCCCCACGCGAGGCCCGAGGCGATGCCGATGATGGTCGCGCTGGTCATGCCGCCCTCGCCGAACACGTTGAAGTGGTCGGGGCGCAGCGAGGTGATCAGCTCAGTGGCCTCGCCGACGCCGCCGACCGCGACGATCGCGAACACCGGCACGATGATCACGGCGATGACGAGCATGAGCCCCTGCACGACGTCGGTGAGCGATGCGCCGAGGAAGCCGCCGAACATCGTGTACGCGAGGGTCACGACCGTGACCAGCCCCATGCCGAGGAGGTAGGTGGAGCCGAACGAGCTCTCGAAGAACTTGCCGCCCGCGACCATGCCGGAGGAGATGTAGAGGGTGAAGAAGACGAGGATGATGATGCTCGATGCGACTCGCAGGATGTGGGTGCGGTCGCGCAGCCGGTTCTCGAAGAAGCTCGGAACCGTGATGGAGTTGTTCGACACCTGCGTGTACGCGCGCAGGCGCGGTGCGACGAGGCGCCAGTTGAGGTAGGCGCCGATCGTGAGGCCCACCGCGATCCACCCCTCGATCAGGCCCGCCGCGTACACCGCCCCGGGCAGGCCCATGATGAGCCAGCCGGACATGTCGGAGGCGCCGGCGCTGAGCGCCGCCACCCAGGCCGGCAGGTTGCGGCCCCCGAGCATGTAGTCCTCGTGGTCCGTGGTTCTTCGCGCGGCGAAGACTCCGATCGCGATCATCGCGGCGAAGTAGATGCCGAGAGCGATGAAGAGGTAGGTCTGTTCGGACATCGTCGTCCCTTTCTCGTGGTGGCTGGGGAAGCATGAGCGTCGGGATGGTGCCTCCACCCTGACACAGATCGACCGGCCGCGGGGTCGTGGGCCGGGCCGGTCGATCGGTCGGTCGGGGCTAGATGAGGCCCTCCGAGAGCCGATTCGGGGTGCCGAACCGGTGCGCCGTGATGGAGACCGCCTGCTCCCGCAGATGCGGCAGCATCTCCACGCGCCCGGCCGATACGACCTCTCCCGCGTAGACGGCGATGTCCGGCTTGCCGCCCGAGGCCTCGACGACCGCTGCCGCCTCGTCCTCGCGCGATGCACCGGCGACGATGCGGATGCGCCCGCCGGCCCGGGGGCCTCGGCGCTCGGCGAGCTGGTGCACGCGCGCGGCCCAGGCGGTGGCGTCCTCGAAGCGCACCTCCACGCCGGCCGCGGCGAGCGCCGCGAGGAGCGGCTGCGGCAGTGCGATCGGCGTGCTCACCGCGGGCGTCGATCCCGCCGCGAGACCCGCCGCGATCGCGCGCACGGCGCGGTGCAGCGGGGCGTCGGCGGCGATCCGGATCGTCACCGGCACTGGCAGGTAGCGCAGCAGATTGCGCTCCACGCCGAGCTGGGAGGCGTCGCGCGCGATCCCGAACTCGTCGTCCCATGCCGCGGCGTCCGAGCCGAGCGCGGCCCGGAGCCAGTCGAGCTCCGCCCCGGCCACGCCGGCTTGCTGGGCCGCGGTGAGCAGCGGCGCCGCGGCCGGCCGTGGCGCCCGGAGCTCGCCCGCGACGGGCGCGTCGGTCCAGTCGCCGAGGCCGTGCAGGTAGTTGGGGCCGCCGGCCTTGGTGCCGGCGCCGATGGCCGACTTCTTCCAGCCGCCGAACGACTGCCTGCGCACGATCGCGCCGGTGATGCCCCGGTTGACGTACAGGTTGCCCGCCTCGACGCGCCGCAGCCACAGGGCCAGCTCGTCGCGGTCGAGGGAGTGCAGGCCGCTCGTGAGGCCGTAGTCGATCTCGTTGACCATGTCGATCGCCTCGTCGAGGGTCTCCGCGGTCATGATCCCGAGGATCGGGCCGAAGTACTCGGTGAGGTGGTATTCGGATCCGCGTCGCACCCCGTCGCGCACGCCCGGGCTCCAGAGCTTGCTTCTGCCCTGCGCGTCGCGCGCCAGCGGGCTGTCGCTCTCGACAGGCGCGGGCTCGATGAGCCACTCCTCGCCCGGGCCCAGCGTCGTGAGCCCGCGCAGCAGCTTGCCGTCGGGGGCGTTGATGACCGTGCCCATCTGGGTCTCGAGGTGCTCGGGGGTGCCGACCTTGAGCGATCGGACGGCGTCGAGCAGCTGGCCGCGGAAGCGCTTCGACGTGGCGACGGAGCCGACGAGGATCACGAGAGAGGCCGCTGAGCACTTCTGTCCGGCGTGACCGAATGCCGACAGCGCCACATCCTTCGCCGCGAGGTCGAGGTCGGCGTTCGGGGTGACGATCACCGCGTTCTTGCCGCTGGTTTCGGCGAGGATCGGCAGATCGCTGCGGAATTCGCGGAACTTCACGGCAGTCTCGTACGCGCCGGTGAGGATGAGGCGGTCCACGCGCCGATCGCCGACGAGCCTCGCTCCGAGCTCGCGCTCGTCGAACTGCACGAGCTGCAGTACGTCGCGGGGCACACCGGCCTCCCACAGCGCCTCGACCATCACGGCGCCCGATCGCGCCGAGCTCGCGGCCGGCTTGATGATCACGGAGGATCCCGCAGCCAGCGCCGAGAGCACGCCCCCGGCGGGGATGGCCACGGGGAAGTTCCACGGCGGGATGACCGCGATCAGCTTCTGCCGGCGGAACTCCGCGCCGTCGACCCGGTCGAGCAGCTGGCCGAGCATCGCGTAGTAGTTGGCGAAGTCGATCGCCTCGGACACCTCGGGGTCGCCCTGATCCAGCGTCTTGCCGCACTCCGAGCCCATCACCTCGAGCAGCTCGGCGCGCCTCGCTTCGAGTCGCTCGCCGGCCCGGAAGAGAATGCGCGCGCGCTCATCGGTGCCGAGCGCCTGCCAGCCGTCGGCGGCCGCGACCCCGCGCTCCACGGCTGCGTCGAGCTGCGCCTCGTCGCCGATACGCGACGAGGCGACGAGCTCAGCGCCGAGGCGCGAGTCGACCATGCGGCTGGCGATCCCGCGCCCCCAGGCGCGATTCCCGGGCAGATCGGGATCGGTGTCGGCCGTGTTGTCGAACTCGCCCCGACGGCCGGCTTCGATGCGCGCCTCGATGCGGGCCTCGGCGCCGGCCTCGTCGTACTCGCGCCGATCCTGCACCCGGTTCGGCGGCGGGACCCTGAGCGATGCTTCGGTGCCGTCACCAGTGATGGCCGAGAGATCGTCGAGCGACGCGAGGAAGCGCTGCTTCTCGCGCTCGAACAGGGCGGGGCTGTCGTTCAGCTCGAACACGGCCGACATGAAGTTCTCCTGGCTGGCCCCCTCCTCGAGGCGGCGGATCAGGTAGGCGATCGCCACGTCGAACTCCTGGGGATGCACCACCGGCGTGTAGAGCAGCAGGGATCCGACCTCGCGCTTCACGGCCTCGGCCTGCCCGGTGGCCATGCCGAGCAGCATCTCGAACTCGATGCCGGCCTGCGCCCCGCGCGCCTTCGCGAGGAGCCAGGCGAGGGCCACGTCGAAGAGGTTGTGGCCCGCGACGCCGATGCGCACGTTGCGCACCCGCTCCGGGGTGAGCGCGTAGTCGATCACGGCCTTGTAGCTCGTGTCCGAATCCTGCTTGGTGCCCCAGGTGGCGACCGGCCAGCCGTGGATCGCGGCGTCGACGTGCTCCATCGGCAGGTTGGCGCCCTTCACGATGCGCACCTTGATGGGGGCCCCGCCGCCCGACACGCGCGCCGCGGCCCACTCCTGCAGATCGATCATCGCGCCGAGCGCGTCCGGCAGGTACGCCTGCAGCACGATGCCGGCTTCGAGCTCGGCGAACTCGGGGCGTTCGAGGATGCGCTTGAAGACCGCGATGGTGAGGTCGAGGTCCTTGTACTCCTCCATGTCGAGGTTGATGAACTTCTTCGGGGAGGCGGCGTTCGCCCGCTCGAAGAGGGGCACGAGCTGCTCCTCGATGTGCGCCACGGCCTCGTCGAACGCCCAGTGGTTGTGCGGCGCCACCGTCGACGAGACCTTGATGGACACGTAGTCGACGTCGTCGCGGGCGAGCAGCGCGTGGGTCCCGGCGAGACGGCGCTCGGCCTCGCGCTGCCCGAGGATCGCCTCGCCCAGCAGGTTGATGTTGAGGCGCACGCCGTCGCGCGTGACCTTCGCGATCGCCGGCCCGAGCCTGGCATCGCTCGCGTCGATGATGAGGTGGCTCACCATCTGCCGCAGCACCTTGCGGGCGATCGGCACCACGATTCCGGGCAGGGGCTTCGCGAGGGCGCCTCCGAGACCGATCGCGCCCCGCATGGGCGCGGGCAGGAACGCCGGGGTGAGGGGGGTGAGCTCGTTGAGCTTCTTCGCCGCCGCGCTCAGGTCTTCGGGGCGCACGACCCCGTCGACGAAGCCGACGGTGAAGTCGAGGCCGTTCGGATCGCGCAGCACGCCGGCGAGGCGTTCGGCCGAGGGGTCCGCGGGAACCTCGGCGGCTTCGCGCAGCCAGCGCTGCACGAGCCGGACGGCCTCGTCGGCGAGGTCCTGGGGGCGGGTGGCGGTGCCTGCGACGCGACTGCTCACTGGTGGCCTTTCTCGATGACGCTGGGCGTCGGTGCAACTGGACGTTGAGGCCAGTGTGCGGCTTCTGGAGTATGAAGTACAGCGATGCTTTTTGTAGAATAAAGTGAAGTAAAACTGATGCTGTCGGCGGGAGTGCGATGCTGGACGTGAAACGGCTGCGGCTGCTGTGGGAGCTGCACGCGCGCGGCACGATCGCTGCGGTGGCCGATGCGCTCAACTACAGCCCCTCCGCGGTCTCGCAGCAGCTCGCAGTGCTGGAGCGCGAAGCGGGCGTGCCGCTGGTGCGCAAGGCGGGACGCACGCTGGAGCTCACCGCCGCGGGCGAGGTGCTGGTCGGCGAGACGGAGGAGCTGCTCGCGGCCCTCGAACGCGCCGAGTCCGCACTGCATCGCGCCCGCGCCGAGGTGGCGGGAACGATGCGGGTCGCGGCGTTCCAGACGGCCGTGCTCGCCATCATGCCCGGGGCGCTGCGTCGCCTGCGCGAGCGGTATCCCGCACTGCGCGTCGAGGTGGTGCAGTACGAACCCGGCGCCGCCCTCCTCGAGACCTGGGCGCGCGGCTTCGATCTCGTGGTGGCCGAGCAGTACCCGGGGCACTCGACCCCGCACTTCCCCGGGCTCGACCGGCAGCCGCTGACGCGGGATCCGATCCGGCTCGGCCTTCCGCCGCTCGGCGCCGGAGACACCCGGTTCGACCGGGCAACGGAGCTGTCCGACCTCGCCGAACTGCCCTGGGTCATGGAACCGCACGGGGCCGCGACGCGCCACTGGGCCGAGCAGGCCTGCCGCAGTGCGGGCTTCGAGCCGGACGTGCGCTTCGAGACCGCCGACCTGCAGGCGCACCTGAGGCTGATCCAATCGGGCAACGCGGTCTCGCTGCTCCCCGGCCTCGTGCACGCGGGGGCCGCGGCCGACGTGCGGCTGCTGCCGCTGCCGGAGGATCCGCACCGCAGCATCTTCACTGCGACGCGCTCGTCCCGGGGTTCGCACCCCGCGCTCGCCGCCGTGCGCGAGGCGCTCGCCGCAGAGTCCTCGGAGCTGCGGTTCGGGTGACATTCAGAACGGCGGCGGTAAAGTGGGTGCCGTCGGGAGCCCGGCACTACCCGAGGAAGGGGCGCGATATGAAGGTCGTCAGCTACAACCTGCGGAAGAACAGAGCCGTTGCCGAGATCGGCGCCCTCGCCGACGATCACGAGGTCGACGTGCTCTGTCTGCAGGAGGCCGAAGCGATCGCGTTGCCCGCGCACCTCGGCCACCTGTCGCTGGTGCACGCGACCGAGCGCAATCGGCTGGGGCTGGCGATGTACGTGCGCGAGGAGCGGTTCCGCACCCGTTCGGCGCACACCTTCCAGCTGAAGAAGTCGCTCCACGACCGCCTGCTCGCCCCCGCCCACGAACGGCTGCTGGGCGCGCGGATCCACGACCTCGAGACCGAGCGTGACCTGGTCGTCGCCTCCTTCCACGCCGCTCCGCTGACGGCGCTCAACTCGCTGCGCCGCTACCAGATCCACACCGCGCTCGCGCAGCTGCGCCAGCTCGGGCCCGGCCTTCCAGCGCTCATGGTCGGCGACTACAACTACCCGGTGTTCAAAGGACGTCTCGATACCGAGATGCGGGATCACGGCTACGAGCTCAGCCTGAGCGACAAGCGCACCTACACCCGCTACAAGATGTTCCGCGGGCACTTCGACTTCGCCACCTCCTCAGGGCTCGACATCAACCGGGTCGAAACACTGCAGCGCGGCCTCTCCGACCACCTGCCGATCCTCGTCTCCGCCTCGCTGCGCGCGGACACGCTGGTGCCCGTCCCGGCGTGAGCCCGGGCGCCCGCCGCCCGCCGCCCGCCCGGGCGCCCGCCGCCCGCCGCCCGCCCGGGCGCCCGCCGCCCGCCGCCCGCCCGGGCGCCGTCCCGTCCCCGCCCGGGCGCCGTCCCGTCCCCGGCGAAACCGAGCTCATTGTTCGAACCCGACTCGTTCAGCGCTGATAATTCGGTCAGTCTCGCACGAACGGCTCGGATTCAGCGGCAGAGGGCGAACGAGCCGCTTGAACCACCGCAACTCGAGCTTCGCCCACAGGGAGCTGATTTTGGCGCGCCGGCGGGAATACAATCACATGGGCAGGTTCGGCGGCGCGACCCGGATCGCTTTCGCGAGACGCTTGTCCGATGGAGCATCTGGAACGTATTCGGACTGTCCGCGGGCGACTCTGGTTCAGACGGCACCTCCTCGGTGGTGAGTACGGTGATCCGGAGCTGCGCTTCGCGGTCTCGAGCGGCGTGGCCGTGCGGGTAGTGCGTGGATGCTACGTGGACGCCAAGGTCTGGAAGGCGATGCGACCCGAAGATCGATTGCTCGCCAGGACGCTCGCGGTCGCCGGGTTGGCGGGAGAGCGGCAACCGGTGTTCTCGCACCTCTCCGCTGCGGTGATCTGGGGGCTTCCGGTGTACTTCCGGCATCGTGGGCAGGCCGATCGGGTGCACCTGCTCATGGATCGTTCGGCGCCGGGCAGGAGCTCCGCGACGGTGCTGAGGCACGTCGGGGACCTTGCGGACGAAGAGCTCTGCGTGGTCGAGGGGTTGCGCGTCACCTCTCTGACGCGCACGGTGGTGGACCTCTCCCGGTCGGCGCCCGCGGAGACGGCGATCGGGTGCGCGGACGCCGGGCTTCGCGTGCTGTTCGGTTCGAGGCGCGACGGGCGCCTCGACGATGTCGAGGCCTGGAAGGAGGAGCAGTACCGTCTTCTCGGTGATATGCGAGGGATGCGGGGTGTCGCAGAGGCGCGCAGAATGTTGCGGATCGCGGATCCGCGTGCCGACTCCGTCGCCGAGAGCGTGAGCCGCTTGCAGTTGGTCCGGCTGGGGATTCCGCACGAGATCCAGGCGCATGTGGCCGGGTTGGACGGCGAGAACTACTGGATGGATTTCGATTTCATCGGGCAGCGGACGTTCGGTGAGATGGACGGCACGGTGAAGTACACGGACCAGAAGTACATGCGCGGCCGCACCCTCGAAGAGGTGCTGCTCGAGGAACGGGAGCGCGAGGCTCAGGTGAAGGGGATCACGCGGAAGGACTTCGTACGGTGGGGATGGAGCGCGATCCCGACGGCTCGGCGGTTCGGCCGTGTGCTTCGCGGGTTCGGCCTCGACGTGCCGGGCCTGGGATGAATCGGTGCGATCTGAGTGCGCCCGCTCCGCCGAAACCGAGTCCATTGTTCGAGCCTGAGCCTTCTTGCGCGGATAATTCGGTCGGTTTGGAACACTGGGCTCAGTTTCGGTGGATCGGGCGGGGGGGGCGGCACGGCCGGGCCGGGCTACGCGGTGCTGGTCGCCAGGTAGTCGGGGACCTCCGCGACCGAGTCGAGCAGCGCCGAATACGGCTGACCCGCGAAGGCATCCCGGGAGAGCTTGCCCGACAGTACGCCGATCGTGATCGCGGCACCCGAGCGCGCACCCGCCTGCACATCGACGAGCGTGTCTCCGGCCACCAGCACCTCGGAGACGTCCGGAGTGCCGGTGAGCTCCATGGCGCGGTGGATCATGTACGGCGCGGGCCGGCCCGAGGCGACTTCGTCGCCGCAGACCAGGGCATCGATGCGCACCGCCCGGTTCGGGGCAGAATCGTCGGGATCACTCAGCACCCACCCCAGACCCTCGAGGATCTGCTCGGCCACGTCGACCGAGAAACCGGTGGTGAGCGCCACCTTCGTGCCCGCTGCGCGGAGTGCGGCGATCGCCGCAGGAATTCCCGGCAACGGGGTCGGCGGGGTCTCGGCGTAGAGCTCGTCGAGGATCGCGCGGAAGCGCTCGAATGCGGCATCGACGGTTCCCGCGGGGGAGGGGTCGCCGCCGCCGAGCTCGATGAGCGCGGTGATCGCTGCGCGCTTCTCGGTGCCCATCCAGTTCTGCAGGTCGGCGGGTGAGACGGAGACGCCCGTCTCCTCGACCGCGCGTCGCAGTGCCTCGTAGACGGCACCGCCGTCGTCGATGGTGGTGCCGGCCATGTCGAAGACGGCGAGGGTGATCATGAGGTGCTCCTTGGGGCGAGGATGTGGTGGGGCGAGGGTGTGGTGGGGCGAGTGGGGATCAGGCGGTGCGCTCGAAGATGTCCGCCGTGGCGCTCGCCGCCTGGCGGGTCAGCGGAATGCGATGCTCCGCCGTGTTCTCCACCACGAACGTGGCCATCGACGGCAGGTACCGGTCGTCGGCGGTCTCGATGACCGTGCCCGTCTGGTCGTAGGCGAGGCGCCGCACGCGCAGCAGCGGCGAGCCGGGCGCGATGTGCATCTGCTCCACCTCGAGCGGATGCGCCGCGATCGCGTCGATCACGTGCCGCGCCCGCACCGGGATGACCCCGGACTGGCAGAGCGTCTGATAGATGCTCCCGTTGTCGAGGTCGGCGGTGATCAGGTGTCTGCCGACCTCGTACGGGAAGAGCGAGCGCTCGAGCATGGCCGGCTTCTCGTCGAGCAGGCGCAGCCGGATGATCTCGACCACGGCGGTGTCGGGAGCGATCTGCAGCTCGCGGGCGATCTCCTCGGTCGCGGGCCGGCGGCTGGCCTCGATCACCCGCTGGCCGGGCGTGAGGCCGAGATAGCGCGCCCACTCGGTGAACGACATGAACGTGTCGAACGACTGCGCCGGTGCCGTGCGCTGCACGCGCGGCGGCGCGCCGCGCCCGCCGACGATCATGCCCTCCGAGCGCAGCGCCGCGAGCGCCTGTCGCACGGGGCCGCGCGAGGTGCCGAACTCCGCGACGAGCGACTTCTCGCTCGGCACCCGGTCGCCGGGTTGCCAGACGCCGGTGCGGATCCGCTGCACCATCTCCTCGTACAGCTGCGCGTGCAGGGGCGAGTTCTCGTTCATACGGTCAGCATATGAGTTGTCATGACTAGTGGGAAGGCCCTCCGGTGGCCTGAAAGTGAATGATCGGTGACGATTCTGGATCCCGATCGTGCGGGTGGTGAACGATCGAGGAACAGGCTCGGCAGAAGTTGTTATGACTACTTTTGAGGCCGCACTATCGAAGCATGACTTCTCCCACACAGCGCTCGAGCGTCGCGATCGTCGGCGCCGGAATCGTCGGTCTGGCGCACGCGGTCGCCGCACTCGACGCGGGCCACCGCGTGACGGTGATCGAGCAGGACGCAGCGGCGCGACTCGCGAGCGTGCGCAACTTCGGTCACGTCTGCGCCTCGGTGCAGGCGGGCGAGCTGGGCGAGCTGGCGCGCGAGGCGCTGCCCCTCTGGCAGTCGCTTGCCGACCGCGCAGGCCTGGAAGTGCGGCGATCGGGCACCCTCGTCGTGGCCCGCACCGCCGCAGAAGAGGCCGTGCTGCACGAGCTCATCGAGGAGCGCGCGCCGGAGGGCGCGAGGCTCGTGTCCGGCGCCGAGGTCGGCAACCTGCTGCGCCTGGACCCCGCGGCGGCCGGCGGGGCGCGACCGCGGGCGGGCGCCCTGCTGCCCCGGGACCTCACCGCGAATCCCCGTACCACTGCGGCTCGCATCGCCGCCTGGATCGATGCGCACGAGCTGGGCGAGGTGCGATTCTCCACGACGGTGCGATCGGTCGGCACCGGAGTTGTCGATACCAGTCGCGGCCGAATCGAGGCCGATCACGTGATCGTGGCCGCCGGGCACCTGATCGGCCGGCTCTTCCCCGACCTCGCCGAACGCGGCGAGGTGCGCGAGTGCGCGCTGCAGATGGCGCGCGTTCGCGCACCGCACGCGATGGGTCTCGGCCCCGCAGTGCTCACCGGCACGTCGATGCTGCGCTACGGGGCCTTCGCCGGCCCGGCGGCCGAGGCCCTGCGCGCCGAGCTGCGCGCCGCGCGCCCCGAGCTGCTGGAGATCGATGCCAACGTGATGCTCACCCAGCAGGCGGACGGCACGCTCCTGGTCGGAGACTCCCACGTCACCCACGATGCGGCGCCGCCCTTCCTCGACGAGCGCTGGTTCGGGATCCTGCTCTCCGAAGCCGCAGCCGTGCTCGGCGCCCCCGGGCTCGACGTGCTCGAGCGCTGGCAGGGCGTCTACGCCACGAGTCGCACGCAGGACGTGCTGCGCGCGATGCCGACGCCCGGGGTCACCGCCGTCTCGGTGACCACCGGCACCGGCATGACCGTGGGGCTCGCGCTCGGCGCGCGCACCATCGCCGCCCTCTGATCCCGTCCCATCCCACTGCCCAGCATTCCGCGGAGATCCTGCGACTTCTCGCAGGACGACCGAGATGCACCCACCACCCAAGGAGAACCGTGAAGAAGAACACCGTCCTCGCCGTTTCGGCCGTCGCGCTCATCGGGCTCGGACTCGCCGCCTGCTCGAGCGCTCCCGAGGAGAGCTCTGCCTCGGCCGCATCGGGCGACGCCGCAGCGACCTGCCCTGACGGCAAGATCCGATTCGGGATCCTGCCCTACGAGGATCCCGAGCGTCTCGAGCCCGCCTATCAGGTGCTGGCCGAGGCCCTCTCCGAGAAGCTCGACTGCCCTGTCGAGGTGAGCATCACCGAGGACTACGCGGCCGAGGTGCTCGCGATGGAGAACGACCAGCTCGAGATCGCTCAGTTCGGTCCGCTCGGCTTCGTGTTCGCGAACGAGCGCGCCGACGCCACGGCGATGGTCTCGTTCGGCGACGCCGAGGGCAACCCCACCACCTACACCGGCGGCATCTGGGTGCCGAAGGACTCCGATGTGCAGACGCTCGACGACCTCGAGGGCCGCACCCTGGCGCTCGGCAGCCCGGGCTCGACCTCGGGCGATGCGCTTCCCATGTCGGCGCTCGTCGACGCGGGCATCGACGACGACGTGCAGTGGGACTACGCGGGCGGCCACCCGGAGGCGCTGCTCGCGCTGGTCAACGGCACCGTCGAGGCCGCGCAGATCAACTCGCAGACCCTCGCCACCGCGACCGCGGAGGGCACCTTCGACGAGTCCCAGTACCGTCAGATCTGGGAGTCGAACGAGATCCCCAACGATCCGATCACCGTGCGCGGCAACATGCCGCAGGAGTTCCAGGACGCCGTGGCGGAGGCCCTGCTGGGCCTCGACGCCGACGCCGTGGCCGAGGTCAGCGGCTTCCTCGGGGTCGATCCCGCCGGGCCCCTGATCCCCGTGACGAACGAGACCTACCAGCCGCTCTTCGACCTGGCCGCCACCATGGGCCTCACCGAGGCCGACGTCTGATGAGCGCCGTCACCGTGCGCGAGCCCCTGACCCCCGGCCCGCGAGCGCAGATCTCCGAGCGCGAGGTGCTGCTCGACGTGCAGGCCATCTCGAAGAGCTTCGGCGATCGCGTCGTGCTCCGCGACATGAGCATGCGGGTGCACACGGGCGAAGTGGTCGCCTTTCTCGGAGCGAACGGCTCCGGCAAGTCGACCACGCTGCGCGCGGTGAACGGCCTCATCGAGGCGGACTCCGGCGACATCGTGATCGCCGGAGTCCGCCTGAACGAGGCCAGTGCCCAGCGCCGCGCCGCGGCCCGGCGCACGGCGGCCACCGTGTTTCAGAAGATCCACCTGGTGCAGCGGCGGACCGCGCTGCAGAACGTGTGCGCCGGCGGCTTCTCCCGGCTGCCGGGGTGGCGTTCGCTGCCGCCGCTCTTCCCGCGTGACCTGCGGGAGGAGGCCATGGCCTGCCTCGATCGGGTGGGGCTGGCGGATCGCGCGCACGACCGCGCCGGCAGCCTGTCGGGCGGTCAGCAGCAGCGCGTGGCGATCGCGCGCGCCCTGTGCCAGCGCCCGCGCATGATCCTCGCCGATGAGCCCGTCTCGGCGCTCGACCCCAAGGCGGCGGACGACGTGATGCAGCTGCTGCACGAGCTCGCGGTCGAGGAGGGCCTCGGCGTCGCCGCGGTGCTGCACCAGCCGCACCTCGCGCGCAGCTACGCGCACCGGGTGATCGGCCTGCGCGGAGGCGGACTCGTCTTCGACGCCCCCACCGACGAGATCGACGACGCCGAACTGGCGTCCCTGTACCTGTGAGGATCCGCACGTGATCGACACGCCCACCCGCGAACGCGCCGAGGCGGCGCGCGGCGACCGCCACCTGATTCCCGTGCCCCGAGACCCGCGCGCGCCGTATCGCGCCGGCTCGTGGACGGTGATCATCGCGGTGCTGCTCGTGCTGCACCTGCTGGCGTTCCAGGCCACCGACTTCAAGCCCGAGGCGCTCGTCACCGGCGCCACGGGCATGCTCAACTTCCTCTCCGAGGCGTTTCCGCCCGACCTCAGCCCCGAGGTGCTGCAGCAGGGGATCGAGGGGGCCCTCACCACGCTCTGGATCGGTCTGCTCGGCACGACGGTCTCCGTCCCCTTCGCGCTGCTGCTCGCGGTGCTCGGAGCCCGCACCACCACGCCGAACAGCGTCGTCTACCAGATTGCGCGCGGCATCCTCTCCTTCTTCCGCGCGGTGCCCGACATCGTCTTCGCGCTCATCTTCGTGACCGCGGTGGGCCTCGGCCCGTTCGCCGGTGTGCTCGCGCTCATCTGCCACAACACGGGGGTGATGAGGAAGCTGTGGTCGGAGGCCATGGAGGACATCGATCCGGGGCCGGAGCAGGCGCTGCGCACCGCAGGCGCGAGTCGCTGGCAGATCGTGGCCAACGCGACGATCCCGACCGTGCTGCCGCAGCTCACGGGCCTGCTGCTCTACCGCTTCGACGTCAACGTGCGCTCCTCGCTCGTGCTCGGCCTGGTGGGCGCCGGCGGCATCGGCCTGCTCATCAACAAGGCGATCAAGACCTTCCAGTTCGACGAGATGCTGACCTACCTCATCATCATCCTCGCCGTGATCGTGGCGGTCGACCTCGCCTCCGCCTGGATCCGCAAGCGCCTGCAGTAGGCATGCTGCGAGATTTCGACTGAACGCGCCGCGCCCGCGCCGCGCCCGCGCCGCGCCCGCGCCACCACGTCCGCACCGCCGCGCACCTCGACCACCGTCACACCACACACAGGGAGAACACGCACTCATGCTGCACGAACCACGTCGCCGCTCCGACCGGAGGGGCACTCGCGCGATCACCGGGGGAGCGCTGCTGGCGCTCACCTGCGGCCTGCTCGTCGCGCCGGGCGTCGCCGCGCCGGCGCACGCCGCTGCCGAGCCCTACACGCAGGACTTCGAGACCGCCGCGTCACCCGACCAGGCCCCCGAGGGCTGGTCGGTCGAGAGCTCGGACACCCGCGACATGCGCGAGGGGTGGAAGGGCTGGACGTTCCACACCACGGCCGAGGTCGTCGAGACTTGGGGTTCGGGCGGCGATCGCAGCTCGTTCTCGAAGGGCGACGGACTCGTCGCGGTGCTGCACTCCGACGGCAACCGCCCGACGAGCGGCCCCTACACGCCGGTGGACTCCACACTGTGGGCGCCGGCGTACGCCGTCGATCCCGGCGCCGAGGCGGTCAGCGTCGCGTTCGACAGCCACTACAAGCAGGGGCAGGCGCCGCAGCAGGCGCGGCTCGTCGCCGAGATCGACGGCGCCGATCCCGTGCTGGTGGAGCAGTTCGACACGAACCGCCTCGACCGGACCCACGAGTACTCCGTCGACCTGCCGGCCGGGGCGCAGAGCGTGCGGTTCGGCTGGCAGTACCTGCAGACCAGCAACAACTGGTTCTGGATGGTGGACGACGTCGTGATCGCGGAGTCGGAGCCGGCCGACGTCGCGCCGACGGTGGTCTCCGGAGTGCGGCCCGTCGCGACCGCCGGATCCGCGATCACGGTGTCGCTGAGCGGGCTGCGGGCCGGACAGCAGATCGAGGCGACGCTCGGCGAGGGCGGCACGGTCGCGGGCGTGCCCCCGGCGACGGCCGAGGGCACGGTCTCCTTCCCGGTCGAGATCCCGGCCGGTCAGCAGCCCGGCACCCTGCCGCTCGTGATCAGCGGCCCCGGAGTCGCGCCGGTGACGATCGAGATCACCGTGCTCGCGCCCGCGGGCGAGGACGCCGGCACCACCGAGCCCCAGCTCTGGTGGGACGGATTCGAAGCCGCGACCCCCGAGTGGCAGAACGACGGCGACGCGGCGTGGGAGTACCTGGACCGCGCGGCCTCCGTCGACGCCTACGGCACGGATCGTCGCCACACCTTCACCCGCGCCTCGGGTACCTTCGCGGTCGCCGAGTCGAAGCTCGCCGACTTCGACGGCCGATTGACCTCGGCGCCGCTCGCCGTCGCGGCGGGCGACGAGCTCGAGTTGCGCTTCGACAGCCACTACCTCGTGCGGGGTGGCGGCGAGCAGGCAGCCGCGGTCGTCGCGGTCTTCGACGACGGCACCGAGACCGAGCTCGTGCGCTTCGGCGATGCCGATGAGGAGTCGGCTCAGCCGCGCATCCCCTTCGCGGTGCCGGCGGGGGCCGAATCCGTGCGCTTCGCGTTCACCTTCTCGGCTCTCGCGGGTGCGGGGTCGTGGCGCATCGACGACGTCGAGGTGGTGCGTCCGCTCGCGCCCCTCGCCGACGACGCGGTGCCGACGGCGGTCGTCGACGTGTTCAGCGACGTGCAGGGGGCCACCGCGCGCCTGCAGAACAACGTGCTCCCCGGCCTGCGCGGCCTGTCCCCGGCGGCGAGCACGATCGTCTCGAACGGCGACCAGACCGGCTCGGGCACCGTGTCGCAGTACGACGCCTACCTGGCGGCGCTGAACGCGGGCGCGGGCGACCACTACACCACGCGGGTCTCGACCATCGGCAACCACGAGTTCTACGGATCGAACGGGTCCGCGGCCTACATCGACCGCTTCCTCGATCGCACCGAGATGCGCGCACTGGGCGCCGAGGGCGCCGATCCCGCGCGCGGCGGCCTGTGGGGCGAGGTGCTCGTCGACGGCGAGCTGCCGCTGCTCTGGATCGGCAGCGAGTTCCACGACTACCCGTCGCAGACGGGCAGCGGGCCCTTCGTCGAGCTCAGCGATCAGCAGTTCGGCTGGCTGCGCGATCGGCTGGCGCACTGGAAGGCCGAGGGCTCGCCCGTGCTGCTCGCCACGCACCACGTGTTCAACGATTCGGTCTCGGGAACCTACGCCAACTTCTACCGCGGCGACTACGGGATGGATACGGCGCGGATCGAGGCGCTCCTGGCGCAGCACCCCAACGTCACGATCCTCACGAGCCACACGCACTGGGCGCCCGAGCTCAACGACTGGAGCGTCGAGCAGCGCTTCGATCCGACCGCCGCGCACGGCCCCACCATCGTCAACACCGCCGCGGTGACCACCCAGTACGGCCCCAGCGGCGACTGGGGCGAGACCGGCATCGGCGGCGCCGATCCGGTGGGTCTGCGCGTCGAGCTCTTCGAGGATCGCCTGCGCACCACCGCCTACTCCTTCGCGGCAGGCGGTGCCGCGACCGCCATCAAGCACATCGACGTCGCGCTCCCCGCGGAGCGGCCGGTGGATCCGGTGGACCCGGTGGACCCGGTGGACCCGGTGAATCCGGCCGAGATCTCGCTGAACGGCGACGCGGTCGACGCGGGCGGCTCTCTGACCGTGTCGGGTGCGGGCTTCGCGGCCGACGAGCGTCTCGGGATCGAGCTGCACTCGGACCCCGTGGTGCTCGGATCGGCGGCCGCCGACGCGTCGGGCGCCTTCTCGAAGTCGGTCACCATCCCGGCGGACACGACACCGGGCGCGCACCGGATCGTGGTGACGCGCGCCGACGGCACGTCGGTCGCCGCGGCGATCACGGTGCGCGCCGCAGGGGACGGCTCCGGCTCGGGAGACGGCTCGGGAACCGGGTCGTCGGCCGGCGGATCCGGTGCGGGCGGGCCCGCGGCCGGTGATTCGCTCGCCTCGACCGGTGCCGCGGGCACCGCGATCGCGTGGGGGATCGGCGCGATCCTGCTCGCGGCCGGCGCGGTGCTCGCGCTGCGCCGACGCCGCGCGGCCGAGTAGCCGGGCGCCCGGGCCGCATCCTCCGCGAGGGTGGGGATGCGACCCGGGCATTCGCTCGGTGCGGCCCGCCACTGCGGTGGAGCCGCCCTCCCGCGGTGCGGCCCGGGGCTCCGCGGGAGGAATCGGACTCAGCCCGCGGTGCCCCGCGGATCCTCGGCGCCGCCCCCGTGATCCCGAGCGCAGCGCATCGCAGGCCCCTCGGCGCGGTGCGCATCCTCGGCCGACGCGTTGAAGCGGTGCAGGCCCGCGCGCAGCTGCTCGAGGGACTCCACGCTCCACCCCTCGAAGCGCTCGTGGTAGGAGTGGGCCCACTGCTCGCGGATCCGCTCCATCAGCTCCTGCGCCCGCTCGCTCACGGTGAGCAGGATCACGCGCCGATCCTCGGGGGCCGCCTCGGCCTCGATCAGTTCCAGGTCCCGCAGCTTCGAGATGTGCCGGCTCACCATGGCCTTGTCCATGCCGAGCATCTGGCTGAGGCCGGTAGCGGTGACCGGACCCTTGCGCAGCACGGTCTGCAGCACCATGATCCCGCCGCCGTTCAGTTCCGGGTGCACCTCTTCCGCGTAGCGCACCCAGCGCGTCCGGGCCGAGGCGAAGATCTCCGAGAACTCGGAGATGATCCCCGCGATCTCGGCGCCCCGGGGCGAGTCCTCGGCCGCCGCTGCGGGCCGTGCGCTGTGATCCTGCATGCCATCGAACCTAGCGCGTCTGCGTCGTGGCCGCGGCCGCGTCGGTGTCGGTCGCCGCGGCCGAGGCCACGGCACCGTCCTCGGCCCCGTCCGTGTCGCCCGCCCCGTCCGTGTCGCCCGCCCCGTCCGTGTCGCCCGCCCCGGTCGTCGCGGCTGCGGCCTCGGCATCGCGCGCGAGCTCGGCCCGATGCTCTGCGGCGCTCTTCGTACTCAGGGGCAGGTTCGGGATCAGCATGATCGCGATGATCGCGATGATCGCGACGGGGGAGGCCGCGAGGAACACGTCGCCGATGCCGTGCCCGTAGGCCGACTCGACCACGTCACGGATCGGAGCCGAGAGCTCCGCGATCTTGGGGATGGTGCCCCCCGAGAGCTTGTCGGCGCCGGCGAGGGCCTCGGGATTCGTCTTCGCGAGGCTCTCGAATCCTTCCGTGATGAAGGCGACCACCTGGTGCGAGAGCATCGCGCCCATCGCCGACATGCCCGCCGTGCCGCCGATCGTGCGGAAGAACGTGACCGCCGAGCTCGAGACGCCGATCTCGTTCGGAGACACGGTGTTCTGCACCACGAGCACGAGATTCTGCATGCACATGCCGACGCCCGCGCCCAGCACGAACATGGCGACGCCCACGAACCAGAACGAGGTGTCGTAGCGCAGCTGACCCATCATCACGAGTCCCGCGAACATGATGAAGGATCCCGCCACCATGTAGCGCTTCCACTTGCCGGTGCGCGAGATGATCTGCCCCACGAGGGTCGAGGCGAGCAGCAGGCCCGCCATCATCGGGATCGTGAGCAGGCCCGACTCGGTGGGCGTCTTGCCGCGCGCCAGCTGCATGTACTGCCCCAGGAACACCGAGGTGCCGAACATGGCGAGGCCCACCGCGATGCTCGCGATCACCGACATGGTGAAGGTGCGATTCTTGAAGAGGTGCAGCGGCAGCAGGGGCTCCTCGACCCGCAGCTCGACGATCACCGCGATCACCAGCAGCAGCAGGCCGCCGCCGACCATCGCGAGGGTCTCCCACGACCACCAGTCGAACTGCGAGCCGCCGAGGGTCACCCAGATGAGCAGGCTCGCGAAGCCGATGGAGATGAGCGCCGCGCCCAGGTAGTCGATCCTCACCCGACGCTTCTCGGTGCGCAGGTGCAGGGTCTGCTGCAGCACGACGATCGCCACGATGGCGATGGGCGCGGCGACGTAGAAGTTCCAGCGCCAGCCGATCGCGTCGGTGATCGCGCCGCCGAGCAGCGGGCCGCCGACCGTCGATACCGCCATGATGGCGCCCATAATGCCCATGTACTTGCCGCGCTCGCGCGGGCTGATGATCTCGGCCAGCACGATCTGCCCGAGGGCGCCGAGGCCGCCGGCGCCGAGGCCCTGCAGCACGCGGAAGGCGATGAGCCAGCCCGGATCCTGAGCCATGCCCGCGAGGGCCGAGCCCACGGTGAAGATGACGAGCGAGGCCTGCAGCAGCACCTTCTTGCTCGTGAGGTCGGCGAGCTTGCCCCAGATCGGGGTGGAGATGGCGCTCGCCAGCATGGTGGCGGTGACGACCCAGGTGAAGGCGGCCTGATCGCCGCCGAGGTCGGCGATGATGATGGGCATCGAGGTGCCCACGACGGTCATCGAGAGCATGGACACCGCCATGCTGAGGAAGAGGCCGGTGAGTGCGAGGTTCTTCGCGCGCCCGCTGAGCACGCCGTCTTCCGGGGCGGTGCGCGGGGCCGAGGTGAGGGACTGTGCCATTCGGAGCGGGGATCCTTCGGGTGGGGTGGGGTTAGTTGATGAAGGTCAACTATAGGCACTTGATTGATGTATGTCAACTAACTCGCGGCGCCCGCGCCCCGCCCGCTCCCGCGCCCCGCCCGGACCATCCCGCGCGCGCCGCTCCCCGCGCCGCTCCCGCAGGAGAAAACCACTCGCACAGGACCGAAAGCGCGAAGTGCTCCTGTTTGGGTGTGCTTCTCCTGTCGGAGCGGTGAGGCAGCAGGCCGCGCGGCGGCGAGCGCGGCGGGCAGCCGCCTCAGCGCGCACTCGTAGGGCAGAATGGAGGGCATGGGCTTTGAGAGCGGCAGCATCAGGATCGGCGTGATCGGAGGCGGGCAGCTCGCCCGCATGATGGTGCCGCCGGCGATCCATCTGGGCCTGCGCATCAGCGTGCTGGCCGAGAACGAGGGATCGAGTGCCGCGCGCGCGGCCGACGCGGTGGGCGACTACCGGGATCCCGAGACGGTGTACGCCTTCGCCGAGACCGTCGACGTGATCACCTTCGATCACGAGCACGTGCCGGGCGAGATCCTGCGCGAGCTCGAGCGGCGCGGCACCGCGGTGCATCCGCGCCCCGAGGCGCTGCAGTACGCGCAGGACAAGATCCTCATGCGGGAGAAGCTGAGCGAGCTCGGCGTGCCGATCCCCGCGTGGGCGGCCGTGGAGGACGAGGCCGAGCTGCAGCGCTTCATCGAGGACCGTGGCGGCCGGGCCGTCGTGAAGACCGCGCGGGGCGGCTACGACGGCAAGGGCGTGCGCGTAGTGTCGGACGCCGTCGAGGTGCGCGACTGGTTCACCGCGCTCGCCGAGGACGGCCGCGGCGGGCACCTGCTCGCCGAGGAGCTCGTCGACTTCACCCGCGAGCTCTCGCAGCTCGTCGCCCGCCGTCCGAGCGGCGAGACCCGCACCTGGCCGGTCGTCGAGACGATCCAGCGCGACGGCGTCTGCGCCGAGGTGCTGGCCCCGGCCCCGGTGCAGGATCCCGCGACCCTCGAGGAGGCCGCGCGCATCGGCGCGGCGGTCGCGGAGGGCGTGCAGGTGACCGGGGTGCTCGCGGTCGAGATGTTCGAGGCGAGCGACGGGCGCGTGCTGGTGAATGAGCTCGCGATGCGCCCGCACAATTCCGGCCACTTCTCGATCGAGGGATCGGTGACGAGCCAGTTCGAGCAGCACCTGCGAGCGGTGTCCGATCTGCCGCTCGGCGACACGTCCATGACCGCGCCGGCCGCCGTGATGGTGAACGTGCTGGGCGGGCCCGCCGAGGGGCCGATGCCGACGCGCTACCCGGCCGTGCTCGCCGAGCATCCGCGCGCAAAGGTGCACAGCTACGACAAGCAGCCCCGCCCGGGGCGCAAGGTGGGGCACGTCACGGTGACGGGTGCGGATCTCGCCGAGGCGCTCGCCGAGGCGCGCGCCGCCGCGGCGGCGTTCGCCTGAGGGGCGGTGATCCGGTGCTGGGCGGTCATCCGGCGCGGTGAGGGAGCGGTCATCAGGCGCGAAGTCGCAGGATCCGCACCGGGCCGGTGGATCCTGCGACTCCCTGCGGTCGCGCAGGATGACGGGTGAGTGCGGTCGCGCGGGATGACGGGTGAGTGCGGTCGCGCAGGATGACGGGTGAGTGCGGTCGCGCAGGATGACGGGTGAGTGCGGTCGCGCAGGATGACGGGAGGGTCGATCCTTCGAGCCGGGGCGCTTTGCTGATTGAGCGAGCGGAGCGAGTCGAGATCCGGGGCGCTCTGCTGATTGAGCGAGCGGAGCGAGTCGAGATCCGGGGCGGCTACGATTGAACCCATGAGCGAATCCACCGCAGCACCCCTCGTCGGCGTGATCATGGGTAGCGACAGCGACTTCTCGGTGATGAGCGATGCGGTGCAGGCGCTGCGCGAGTTCGGGATCCCGCACGAGGTCGAGGTGGTCAGCGCGCACCGCACTCCCGACAAGATGGTGAGCTACGCCCGCGAGGCCGCCGCGCGCGGATTGCGGGTGATCATCGCGGGGGCGGGCGGCGCCGCGCACCTGCCCGGCATGGTGGCCTCGATGACCACCCTGCCCGTGATCGGCGTGCCGGTGCCGCTCGCGCGACTCGACGGTCTCGATTCGCTGCTGTCGATCGTGCAGATGCCCGGCGGCATCCCTGTGGCGACGGTCTCGATCGGGGGCGCGAAGAATGCGGGGCTGCTGGCGGCCCGGATCCTCGGCACCGGCGATCCCGAACTCTCCGCGCGTCTCGATGCCTACGCCCGGGAGCTCACCGACATGGTCGATGAGAAGAACACGGCGCTGCAGGCGCGCATCGCCACGGACCGGTAGGTGACGGCCGCGGGCGGGCACGACGCGGCATCGGAGGCGCGGGATCCCCGGGCCGCGGCGGGGAGCCGCCGGTATCGTCGCGCGCTGATCGCCCTGTTCTGCGCGGGCCTCGCGACCTTCGCGCAGATGTACTCGCCGCAGGGGCTGCTGCCCGCCATCGCGACGGAGTTCGGGATCGGAGCGGGGGCCTCGTCGTGGGCCGTGGGCGCCACGACGATCGGTGTGGCGCTGGGCGTGCTGCCGTGGGCGCGCCTCTCGGACCGTATCGGCCGGGTGCGGGCCATGCGCGTCGCAATGTCGGCGGCGATGCTGGTCGGACTGGCCGCGCCGTTCGCGCCGGGCTTCGAGCTCTTCATCGCCGCGCGTCTGCTCGAGGGCATCGCGCTCGCGGGGCTCCCCGCTGTCGCCGTCACGGCGATCGCCGAGACCGTGCGGCCCTTCGCGCTCGGCGGCGCGGTCGGCACCTACATCGCGGGCACCACCATCGGCGGGTTGGCGGGGCGCATCATCGCCGCCGAGGTGGGCGAGCCGTTCGGCTGGCGCTGGGGCATGGCCGCGGTGGCGATGCTCGCCGCGGTGGCCGTGCTCGTGTTCCTGGTGCGCATCCCGCCGACGGCGATGGCGCCGGCGGTGCCGCCGTCGCTGGTCGCCGCACTGTCGGCGAATCTGCGCAGCCCGGGGGTCATGGTGCTCGTGGCGCAGGCGTTCCTGCTGATGGGCGGCTTCGTCGCGGCGTACAACTACCTGGCGTTCCGGCTGCAGCACGATCCGTTCGAGCTGAGTCTGGCGCAGACGTCCTGGATCTTCCTCGCGTATCTCGCGGGAGCCGCTGCGTCGCGCTGGGTGTGGCCGGCGACGCGCCGTATTCCTCCGACGGCGGTGCTGCTCGGGTGCATCGGCATCATGCTCGGGGGGATCGCGCTCACGCTGCTCGCCTGGTTGCCCGCGGTGATCCTCGGTCTCGTGCTCTTCACCGGAGCCTTCTTCGCGGCGCACTCCATTGCGAGCGGCCTCGTCGAGCGCCGCGCGCGCCCCGATGGGCGGAGCCTCGCGCCCCCGCTCTACACGCTCGGCTACTACGCGGGTTCGAGCGTGCTGGGCTGGCTCGGGGGTGTGGCCTTCGGGTGGGGCGGGTGGATCGGCACCGTGCTGATGGTGGTCGGCTCGGCGGTCGCGGCCGGACTGCTGGCGTGGGCGTATGCGCGATCGGCGGGTGGGATCGCCGCGGCCGACTCGCGGTCGTGAGTGGGCCTGGCCCCGGCCCGCGGTCGTGAGTGGGCCCCCGGCCCCGACCCGGGTCCCGCCGGCGCCGGCTCTGCCCCCACATGTCTTCGCGCGTCAGAAGCTGCGGCCATTCTTGGGTTTTGGCGACAACTTGTGACGCGCGTTTGCGGGTGCAGGGGTGGGCGCGCGTCGGCGGGTGCAGGGGTGGGCGCGTTTGCGGGTGCAGGGGTGGGCGCGCTGCGGGTGCAGGGGTGGGCGCGCAGGTGCCGGGTGCCCTCAGAGGTTCGCGTGCATCTCCCACAACTGCCACGCGGCGCCGTACCAGCTGAACCCGCGGCTGCGGTCGCAGGCGAGCACCGAGAGCTGGGCGCGCGCGTCGTCGTCGCGCATCAGGCGCGTGTACTCGGCTGAGAACGCGCCGGCCGTGTCGGCTGCGACGCCGGCATCGAACACGATCTCGGCCGTCGCGGGATGGCCGGCGTGCAGCACGGGAACCGCGGCGCACAGCGCGCCGAGCAGCGCGTAGCCGGTGCCGGCGAATGCCTGCGGCTGCACGAGCAGTGCGGCGCCCGAGAGTACGGCGCCGAGATCGGCGAGTTCGCGAGCGCGCACGGGCAGCACCCGCTCGCGCAGCTCATCCGGCACCGCGGTGGCGCCGGTGTCGTCGCCATCGCGGTCGCGGGGGGAGACCCCGGGATCGAAACCCTCGAGCACCACGAGCGGCGGCAGCGAGGCGTCCAGGCGCATCGCGTCGAAGATCCACTCGAGTCGGCCGTGCTCGCCGCTCATCGCGGTGGTCACCGTGTAGCGCTCGGGCAGCCCCAGCGCGCTGCGTCGCTCCGCAGCATCGGGGCCCTCGCGCAGCTCGGCGGGCGGGGCGAGCTGGATCACCTGCACCGGGAGGTGCTCGCCGTATTGCTGCTGCAGCACCCGCGCGGTGGCGTGGGTGGGGGTGAGGATCACGTCGGCGAGCTTCACCGCGCGGCGGGTGAAGGCGCGGAAGAGTCGCGCCTGCGAGCTGCCGAGCACCGCGGGGGCCTCCCACGCGATGGCGTGGGGAATGGTCACCGAGGTCTGCGAGCCATCGTCCTCTCCGCGGGAGCGCAGGGGCATCATGGGGGTGAGCGCGTGCACGAATTCGCCGTCGAGCGGGCGGGCGGTGGTGCCGCTCTGCCAGACGAGGGGCAGCAGGTTGGCGCGGATCGGCAGGTGTTCGATGCGGATCAGCGGCGACTCGAACGCCGGCGCCTCGCTGCCGCGGCCCACCAGGAATCGGGCGCTGCAGCCACGCGGTGCGGTCGCGGCGATCGCGCGGGTGAGGTCTCGGGCGGCGGCTGATTGGAGATCGGCCTCCCAATCGGGAAACGGTTCGGCGATGAGTGTAAGCGTCGCCATATCGTCCCCCTTCGCAGTCGTGCTTCGGCGCCGCACCCGAATCCGGCCGAAGTTCTGCTGGCACTCATTGTATTGAGTTCGCGCACCAAAAGCCTGGGGGATCGATCCGCACGTTCGGCAACAGCTGATGCTGTGATGCAAATGTGATCTTTGGGTGCCGTCGTCGGATTCGGGATCGGTCCCGCCGTTCTGCGCGGCGACGCCGTTTCGACGGCCTTCGCGCAGATCGTCCAAGTACCCTGTTGCGTATGCGTGTATTGCTGACAGGTGGCGCCGGGTACATCGGATCGCACACCGCACTGGTGCTGGTGGAGCGCGGCCACGAGGTCGTCGTGCTCGACGACTTCTCGAACAGCAGTCCTGAGGCGGTGCGCCGGGTCGAGCAGCTCACGGGATCGCGGATCCCGGTGGTCGAGGCCGATCTGGCCGATCGCGCCGCCACCGCGGCGGCTCTCGACGGCGTCGGCTTCGACGCCGTGATCCACCTCGCCGGACTCAAGGCCGTCGGGGAGTCGGTGGCAGAACCCGCGCGCTACTACCGGGTCAACCTCGATTCGACGCTCGTGCTGCTCGACCTGATGCGCGAGCGCGGGGTGACCGAGCTGGTCTTCAGCTCGTCTGCCACGGTCTACGGCGATCCGCTGCGCTCGCCGATCGACGAGGCGCACCGCGCGGGTGTCGGGCTCACCAACCCCTACGGCTGGTCGAAGTTCATGAACGAGCAGATCATTCGCGACGTGCAGGCCTCGTGGCCCGAGCTGGGTGCGGTGCTGCTGCGCTATTTCAACCCGGTCGGGGCCCACCCGTCGGGCCGGATCGGCGAGGATCCCGCGGGGATCCCGAACAACCTCATGCCGTTCATCGCGCAGGTCGCGGTGGGCAAGCGCGAGCGGCTCAGCGTCTTCGGCAATGCGTATCCGACCGTCGACGGCACCGGGGTGCGCGACTACATCCACGTCATGGATCTCGCCGAAGGCCACGTGGCCGCGCTCGAGCGCCTCTCGGCGGGGGTCGAGACCTACAACCTCGGCTCGGGCACCGGATCGAGCGTGCTCGAGGTCGTGCGCGCGTTCGAGGGGGCCTCGGGCCGCCCGGTGCCCTACGTCGTCGCGCCGCCGCGCGCCGGCGACGTGGCCGAGGTGGTGGCCGATCCGGCGCGCGCCAACGAGCGGCTCGGGTGGCGCACGACGCGCAGCCTCGCAGACGCGTGCCGCGACGCGTGGGCGTGGCAGTCGGCGAATCCGGATGGCTATCGCGCATGAGCCTCGATCTCGAGCGGCCGCTCCGCAACCCGGACACGGGTTCTGCGCCGCTCATGAGCAAGCGCGCCCGGTGGCTCGTGGTGATCGGCTTCCTGCTGCCGGGCAGCGCGCAGGTGCTGGCCGGCAGCCGCAGGCTCGGCCGCTTCGGGCTCGCGGCGACGCTCGTGCTCATCCTGGGCGGCGTCGCGGCCCTGCTCGGGCTGCTGTTCGCGCGCGTGGCCACGCTCTCCGTGTTCACGAACGGCTTCGTGCTGCTGGCGCTGCAGATCCTGCTCATCGCCTACGCGCTGCTGTGGTTGGTTCTGGGGTTCGACACGCTGCGCCTCACGCGTCTCGTGCGCGTGCAGCCCGGCTGGCGCGTGCCGGTCGCGATCCTGTCGGTGCTGCTGACGCTGGTGCCGTCGGCCGGGGCGGCCTGGGCCGCCACCACGGTGGGGGCGGGGCGCAGCCTGCTGGGCGACCTGTTCCAGGGGGCGCCCGCGGTGGAGCCGGTCGACGGCCGCTACAACATCCTGCTGCTCGGCACCGATGCGGGGGCCGACCGCGAGGGCTTGCGGCCCGACAGCATCTCGCTCGTCAGCGTCGATGCCGAGACCGGGCAGTCGGTGATCATCGGACTGCCGCGGGAGCTGGTGCAGATGCCGTTCCCGGAGGACTCGCCGATGCTCGACGTGCACCCCAACGGGTTCTGCGTGGGGCCCAACGCGTTCGGGCCCTACGGCGGCTGCCTCACCGGGTATCTCAACGGCCTGCACGCCGAGCTCGAGCAGACGGCGGAGATCGTCGAGGCCGAGGGGCTGCCCGAGGAGTTCGCGCACCTCTACGACGGGATGTACGCCGATGCGCACTCGCGCGGGTCGTCGCCGGGCATCGAGGCGACGAAGGACGCGGTGACCGGGGCGACGGGGCTGGAGGTGCAGTTCTACGTGCTGGTGAACATGGACGCCTTCTCGAGCCTCATCGACGCCCTCGGCGGTGTCACGATCGACGTGCAGGAGCGCCTGCCGGTCGGGGGCCAGATCGACGAGTACACGGGCGAACTGGTCGGGGTGCAGCAGTGGATCGAGCCGGGCGAGCAGCAGCTGGACGGGTTCGCGGCGCAGTGGTACGCGCGCTCGCGCTACGGTTCGGCGAACGGCGACTACGACCGCATGCAGCGTCAGCGCGAGCTGCAGGCGGCGATCCTCGCGCAGATGAATCCGGCGAACGTGCTCACGAAGTTCCAAGACGTCGCCGCGGTGGGCGGCGAGCTGGTCGACACCGACATTCCGCAGTCGATGCTGGGCCGGTTCGTCGACCTCGCCACGAAGGCCCGCGAGCACGCGCCGGTCAACGTCGAGCTCGTGCCGCCGGCGGTCGATCCCGAGATGCCCGACTACGCCGCGATCCACCGGCTCGTCGCCGACGGGGTGGCGGCCGCGTCGCCGGTCGAGGAGGAGTAGCGCCCGCGGGTTGAGCGAGCGCAGCGCCCGCTGGTTGAGCGAGCGCAGCGTGTCGAAACCGCTCGGCGGAGCATCGACGACGATCCGGGCGCACCCTGGGTGAACCTCGGATGGCGCGTCGGTAAACTTGCGGCACTGTGGGAAGAGACGACGACGCGACGCCGCCCCCCGGAAGCGCGGAGGGGACGGATCGAGCGGCCCCTGCGACCACCCGTCGGGGCGGCCGCTGGGCCTGGGCTGCGGCGATCGCGGTGTTCTGGCTGCTCATGCTGCTCGGCGCCGTGCTGGCGGGCGGCGGGATCTGGGTGCGCCGCACGTTCGGGCTGATTTCGGTGGATCAGCTGCTGATGAACCTCCCCGGTGGCGAAGGCGCGGGCGGCGACGAGCTCGTCCGCGGCGCGGTCGTGGTGATCCTGCTGGTGCCGGCGGCGCTGGTGCTGGTGATGCTGCTGCTCGCCGAGAAGTCGCGGCGCGAGCTGCACCGCGGCGGCGTGCTGCGCGGGCGCGGTCGCTGGGTGCTGCGGGGCATCGCCGCGGTGCTCGCCGTGGCCGTGCCGGTCGGCGGGGTCGCCGTGTTCGGATCGACGATCGGGGCTGCGGAGTACGTGCAGGCGTACGCCCGCGAGGCCGCCGGAGGCACCACCCTGGCCGACTACTACGCGGTGCCGCGCCACGGCGTCGGCGCGAACGCGCAGGGCGGGCCCGGCATGCGCCACGACGGCGGATCCGACGGCGAGCGGCGCAACCTCGTGCTGATCTACCTCGAGTCGATCGAGGACGCGTTCTCCGACGAATCGCTCTTCGGCACGAACATGCTCGCACCGGTGGAGGAGGCCACGGACGGGTGGGACGCGTTGCCGGCACTGCGGCAGTACGACGGGGGCGGCTGGACGATGGCGGGCCTCGTGAGCACGCAGTGCGGGATCCCGCTGCGCACCGCCGGAGCCGTGTCCGATGTCACCGAGCTCAACCTGATCGGTCACGACGAGGGCGTCGACGAGTACCTGCCCGGGGCCACGTGCCTCGGCGACGTGCTGTCGCGCGAGGGCTACCGCAACGTCTACATGGGCGGCGCCGACGCCCGTTTCGCGGGCAAGGGCGCCTTCCTTGAGACGCACGGCACCGACGAGGTGTCCGCGCTGCAGGAGTGGCGTGAGCTCGGCGAGACCGAGATCCGCCCCGATTGGGGGCTCTCGGATCGTCGCCTCTTCGAGCGGGCGAGCGAGGAGGTGACCCGGCTGCACGAGCAGGGCCAGCCGTTCAGCCTCACCCTGCTGACCCTCGATACGCACGAGTCGCCGTTCCGCTACGACTACTGCCCCGACGATGCCGCGGAGCCCATGACCTCGATCACCGAGTGCTCGATGCGCGAGGTCGCGGGGTTCGTCGCTCATCTCGAGCAGACCGGCGTGCTCGAGGACACGGCCGTCGTGCTCATGGGAGATCATCTCAAGTTCGCAGCCGAGAGCAACGGCTTCTGGAACGAGCTGCGCACGCTCGAGGATCGCACGATCTTCAACCGCGTCTGGGTGCCGGACGGTGTCGACTTCGCCCGCGGCGACATCGATCAGTTCAGCATGTATCCCACGCTGATCGAGCTGGCGGGCATCGAACTCGAGGATCACCGGGCCGGCATCGGGGTGTCTGCGCTGGCCGATGCGGCAGACGTGCCCCCGGGCACGATCCTCGATCTCGACGAGCGCGAGTACCGCGCGGTGACGCAGTCGCGCGCGGCCGCCTTCTACCGCGACCTGTGGGGTGTCGGCGCCGCGGGCTAGACTGGGCGGGTTCTGATGCTGAAGGAGTGTGCGCATGCGCGTGACGGCCGTGCTCGTCGCCTACAACCGGCGTGATCTGCTGCGGGAGTCGCTCGCCGCGCTCGCGGCGCAGAGCCGACCCGTCGACCGCCTGGTGGTGGTCGACAACGCCTCGGACGACGGATCGGCGGAGGCGGCGGCCGAGCTGCTCGAGCACTGGGGCGAGCGGGCGCGGCTGCTCCGGCTGACCACCAACACCGGCGGCGCCGGCGGGTTCGCGGCGGGGATCGCGGCGGCCGTCGCCGAGGACGACACCGACTGGGTGTGGGTGATGGACGACGACACCGTGCCCGGGCCGGACGCGCTCGCCGAGGCGCTCGCCGTGCACGAGCGCTACGCCGCGACGGGGCAGGACGATCTTGCGGTGATGGGATCCCGCGTCGTCTGGACCGACGGGGCGGATCACCCCATGAACACGCCCAAGGCGAAGATCCGGGCGTCGGCCGACGAGCGGGCGCGTGCGGCCGAGGTCGGCTGCATGGAGATCCGCTCGATCTCGTTCGTCTCGGCCTTCCTGCGTGCCGCGCGCGTGCGCGAGATCGGCCTGCCGATCGCGGACTACTTCCTGTGGAACGACGACTTCGAGTACTCGGCACGACTGCTGCGCGGGGCGCGGGGCCTCTTCGTGCCCGGCTCGGTGGTCACGCACAAGACCGCGAAGCGCGGGTCGAGCGATCAGGATCCCGGCCCGCGGTTCTACTTCGAGGTGCGCAACAAGCTGTGGGTGTTCCGCCGCAGCCGGGCCCTGCACGGGTGGGAGAAGGCGCTGTACGCGGCTGCGACGGCGCGCCGCTGGCTGCGCACGTTTCTCGCCTCGAGCGACCGCGCGCAGCTGCGCGACTGCCTGCGGCGCGGCTGGTGCGACGGCTGGCTGCGCGCGCCGCGGCCCACGCGCATGGTGCTGCGTGACACGGGAGTGCCCGTCGACGTGATGGTCGAGGTCGAGCGCCTTTCGAAGCTGGAGCGCTAGTGGGGCAGGAGGACGCGGGGGCCGCGGGCGGATCGGGCGGTGCGGGGGCCGCGGGCGAGAGCGCCGATTTCTCCCTGCTGCTGCCCGTGTACGCGGGTGACGATCCCGCGTTTCTGCGGCTCGCCTTCGAGAGCTCGGTCGACGGGCAGACGCTGCGCCCGGCCGAGGCCGTGCTCGTGCAGGACGGGCCGGTGCCCGACGCGCTCGTCGCCGAGCTCGAGCGCATCGAGCGGCGCAGCCCGATCCCGGTCGTGATCGTGCGGCTGCCCGAGAATCGCGGTCTCACCGAGGCGCTCAACGCGGGGCTCGAGGCGTGCGCGCACCCCGTCGTGGCGCGCATGGACGCCGACGACGTGTCGCTGCCCGAGCGCTTCGCGCGGCAGTGGGAGCTGATGCAGCAGGGCTACGACCTCGTGGGCACGGGAATGGTCGAGTTCGAGTCGGATCCCGAGCAGCCGAGCGCCCGCCGCATCCCGCCCGTGGGGTCGGCGCGCATCAGGGACCACGCCCGCACCCACAACCCGTTCAACCACCCGACCATGATGTATCGCGTCGCCGCGCTGGATCGGGTGGGCCGCTATCGGCCGCTCGGCAAGATGGAGGACTATTGGCTCGGGGTGCGCCTGATCGACTCGGGAGCCCGGGTGGAGAACCTGGCCGAACCGCTGCTGGCGTATCGCGTGGGATCGGGCGCGTTCGCGCGGCGGGGCGGTTGGAACGAAGCGCGCACCGAGTGGCGGCTGCAGCGCGAGATGCTGCGCATCGGCTTCATCACCCGTGGCCAGTACCTGCGCAACGTGGTGATGAAGGGCGCGTACCGGCTCATGCCGGCCGGCGTCAAGCGGGTGCTCTTCCGCGGGCTCATCGGGGGCGGGCTGCCGGGGGACCGGGCCGGCGGGTGAGGTGTGCCGCTCTCGGCCGATGCCGCAGCTCCGACCCGATGCCTACTCGGATCGTGCGTAGACGGCAGCGACGCGCTCGTAGTCAGGGCTGCCCGGCTCGGAGAACTTGAATCCGGCCTCGAGTGAGTACCAGGCATAGCCGTTCTGGAACGGCATCGCACGAATCTCGAAGGCCTCGAACTGCCCGCGCGGGAGACCGGCGAGCAAACCCCACGGGCCCTCGGGGCCGCCGGAGCGCTGGTACGCCGAGAGGAACACGCCTCGGGTGAGCCCGATCGCCTCCGCGTTCTGCGAATGCGCCGCGGTGATGATGCCACGTTCGAACTCCTGGACGACCCCGCCGCCGTGGGCGGAGATCTCGCGCTGAGGGCCCGTCGGAGCGCCGAAACCGACCGGGTTGCGGTCGTACACCGTGCTCAACGGATGCAGAATCGGATACTCGGACGTGATTCCCTGCCCGCGCTGAGAGCGCTCGAGGGCCTCGACCGCTTCGCCGATGGGGCCGTCGAAGATGACCCGGCCGTGCTCAAGAACGATGCCTCGTTCGCACAGTCGGAGCACCTGGCCCGCGTTGTGGCTGACGACGAACATCGTCTTGCCTCGCTCGCGGAGCTGCATCATGCGCTCGCTGCACTTCTCGCGGAATGCGGCGTCACCGACGGAGAGCACCTCGTCGACGAGCAGCACATCGAACTCCGTGTGCACGGCGACGGCGAATCCGAGCCGCGCGTGCATGCCGGAAGAGTATCGCTTGACTTCGGTGTCGATGAACTCGCCGATCTCGGAGAACTCGAGTATCTCGTCGAATCGCGCGTCGGTCTCCTCGCGGGACATCCCCAGGATCGCTGCGTTGAGGTACACGTTCTGCCTGCCGGTGAGGTCGGGGTGGAAGCCCGCGCCCACCTCGATCAACCCGGCGATGCGACCCCGGGTGCGCACCCAGCCTCCGTCGGGGGCGAGCACGCCGGAGAGCAGCTTGAGGGTGGTCGACTTACCGGACCCATTGCTCCCCATGAGCGCGACAGACTGCCCATCGGGAACCTCGAAACTCACGCCGTCGACCGCATTGAAATCGGTCGTCAGTTCTTTTCGCTTCAGGGCCGCGATGAACGTTTCCTTGAACGAGTTCGTGTGCTTGATCTTGAACGTCTTCTTGGCGTCGGAGAAGACGATCGCGGGTTTCTGGGCGTTCTCGGGCTCGTGCGAGCGACTAGAGGTTCTGGGCAAAGGACCCCTCCAACCTTCTGAAAACCAGTTGCCCGATGAACAGCGTCAGCAGCGCCAGAACGGCCCCGACGAGAGTGAACGTCAGCAGCCCATCAGGCCGCGGAGACCCGTCTGCGAGCGGCAGCCAGAACGCGTCGTGGAACATCTCCACGGCGACGGTCATCGGATTCGACATGTAGATGTTGTAGAGCCATCCAGGCGTGTGCTCGTAGACCATCGTCCACGAATAGAGCACGGGAGACGCCCACGTAGCGAACATCAGAATGAGATCGACGAAGTTGCGGGCGTCGCGGTAGGCGACGTTGATCGCGCCGAAGAACAGTCCGAGGCCGAGCGAGAAGCACAGGATCACCGCCACCCCGACGATGAACGTGATGACTTGCAGCCATCCGATGGTCCAGCCGCAGAACAGCGCGACGACGAGCAGCAGGAGCGCCTGCGGCAGGAAGTGGATGAGGGCAACGCCGACCGCTGAGACCGGGAACAGGGCGCGGGGGAGATAGACCTTCTTGATGAGAGATGCGTTGTCGGTGATGGCGGTGGTGGTGTTTCTCAGCGCCTCGTTGAAGAGATTGACCGCCACGATGCCCGAGAACAGATAGACGGGGAAGAACTGGATCCCTCGGTTCTGACCCAAGACCAGGCCGATCACGAGGAAGTACATCAGGAACTGGGCGCCAGGCCGAACATACGACCATACCCAGCCGAGCACAGAGCCGTGATACCGGGTGGCGACACCCTTCTTGAGAAGCAGCGAGAGGAGATACCGGTACCTGAAGACCCCGAACAGACCCTTGCTCTTCCCCGGAGTCTCGAACTCCGGGTCGGTGAGCGCCGCTGAATATGACACGTCAGACAAGTCTACTGCGCTTCGCGTGGGGCCGAGACGGATGCCGGGCGGAGCTCCCCCTGAGCCCGCCACCAGGAGACGGCCTCCGCGAGAGTCCCGAGGTCGTCGGGTATCCACTCCGTTCCGGTGAAGAATTCACCCGCGACATAGTGGGCGAGCAGCACATCGGCGAGTGCCCCGTCGTGCCCCGCTCGCTCGATGCCGACGGTGTTCACCCCGGTGACGCGCGGGGGAGTCCCGTAGAGCTTGGCGAACGGCGGCACGTCTTTGGTGACCGGGGTCCCCATGCCCACCATCGCCCCCGTGGCGATCACTCGACGCTGATGCACCACCGCATTCATGCCGATGTTCACCCGATCTCCGATGACGCAGTGGCCGCCGATGCTGACTCCTGCGGACACCGTGGCGTCGTCGCCGAGCTGCACATCATGGGCGAGATATGCGCGATTGAGCACCCAACTCCGTGCCCCGACTGTGGTCGCGCGGTAGCTGCCCTGGTGGATCACGGCTCCCTCGCGGATCACCGCGTGCTCGCGAATGAGTACTCCGGAGTGCTCCAGATCACCTGCCCAGGCCGCATTCTGGCGCAGGTTGCCCATCTCGGGAGGCGCTCCGATCTGGGCTCCCGGGCCGATCCACACGTTGTCCTCGATCGTGGTGGGGCCGAGGATCACGGCACCGGGTCCGATGCAGACGTTCTCGCCGAGCACGACGCCCTCCCCGACGAATGCTGTGGGACTCACCTGGGTGCTCACGACAGGGCCAGGGTCTCGCCGCGCTTGCCGGACTCGATGGCGGTCTCTGCGACGCGAAGGGTCTCGAGCCCCTCGCGCAGGGTCACCGTGTCCGTGCGCGTGCCGAGGATCGCATCGCGGAATGCCTCGTGCTCTGACTTCAGCGGCTCGCGCTTCTCGAGCGCGAATCGGGTGACCTCGCCTTCGCTGACCCCTCTGAATGCGGTGATGGCGTCCCACTCGCCCTCGAACGTGCCGTTCTCGTAGAAGGTGAGATCTGCGGTGATGGTGTCGGCGATGAAGGCGCCGCGTTCGCCGGTCACGATGGTGAGGCGCTCCTTGAACGGGCTGAGCCAGTTCACCAGGTGGTTGACGATGATGCCGTTCTGCAGCTTGCCCGTCATCGCGATCATGTCCTCGTGCTCGCGGCCGCTGCGATAGGTGATCTGCGCGGAGACGGACGCGTAGTGAGACTGGGCGAGCCACGCAGTCAGATCGATGTCGTGACTGCCGAGGTCCTTGACCACGCCCACATCGGCGATGCGCGCAGGGAAGGGGCCCTGGCGCCGGGTCTGGATCTGGTAGACCTCGCCGAGATCTCCGTTGGCGATGCGATTCCGCAGACTCATGAGGGCCGGGTTGAATCGCTCCACGTGGCCGACGGCAGCGATGAGACCCGCGTCGTCGAATGTCTCGACGAGTCGGGTGGCTGCTTCGATATTGTGCGCCACGGGCTTTTCGATGAGCGTGTGCACGCCGGCCTCCGCGAGCGCCAGCCCGACTGCTTCGTGGAACTTGGTCGGCACCGCCACGACCGCCGCGTCGATGCCCGCTTCCATGAGTCCCTGCACTGAATCGTGCAGCGGAGTATCGTTGGCGACGCCGTGGGGGTCGCCCATCGCATCCGCCACGGCGACGAGCTCGATGCCTTCGGTCTCGCGAAGCACCCTCGCGTGATGGCGGCCCATCATGCCGAGTCCGATCAGTCCGTATCGAATGCTCACGGGTACTCCTTCGCGGCCAGCTGGTGCTGATCCGGTGATGTTGACACTTGCGGTTCTAGTGTACGAGTCAGGTGCGTCTAGCCCGTGGCGCAGCCGGTGACGCGGTAGAGCACCGCATCACCCTCTCGGTCGACCTCGGTCACTACTGGCGAGTCCTCGAGATCGGTGATGCCGAGGAACGGGATTGCGCGTGGCGTGTTCTCGAACACGTAGACGCTCCCGAAATCGAGCACGTACTCGGCTCCGAGCTCGTGCGTGATCGCGCAGGCCTCGGGGGTGCCCTCACCGAGCTGTTCGGTGAGCACGGAGATGCGCGGGTCGTAGTTTCCGCCGGTGTGCGGCACGAGCACCGGGATGCCGGTGAGCGCATATGCCAGGGCGCCGCCGTTCCACGGGTTGTTGATGATCACGGCGTCTTCGGGAAGGTGCTCCGGCAACCGTTCGATGAGGGCTCGTTCGTCGTCGCTGAGGAGCGGTGCGTCCGGGCCCGAGGCGTACTTCGTGCTGACGAATTGCACGCCCGCGAAGGCGCCCGCTCCTTGCGTCGACGCGAGCAGGAACACCAGTGCGAGCAGGCTGCAGGCCCGGAAGAAACGGCGAGGCCGCTGCGAGAGCGCGCCCCACCGCACGATGCCCGCGCGCAGCACCGCCCACGCGGCGCGGACCCCGAGGACGAGAAGCGGAAACGCTCCGACCCAGGCGAGCGCCGCGAGACGCCAGGGGTCGCTGTACCAGGGGGAGAGGATCGCAGTGCGCCACGCTGCAGCGGGAAACCCGTCTGCGATGACGTAGACGCCGAGCATGACTGCCGCCGAGAGCACCAGCCACCGGAGTCGGGGCCTTCTCCATGCGATGAGCAGGCCGATGAGCAGCACCACGGTGGCCGGCCAGACGTGGCCCTCCAGATGCGGAGACATTCCCAGAGCGTCGAGCGTCGACCCGAGCACGGTGTGTTTGCCATCCCACGGGTTGTCGCTCGTGCGGCCGATGCGCCAGGCCACCATCACGGCAACGATGAGCGCTGACGGCGCGAGAACGGCGACCGCGAGTCGAACCGGGCGCGACGCTCGCTGCCTCCGCAGCTGACCATCCCAGTTCTGGAACGGCCGCTCGCGGACCACGCGTACCACGAGCGCCACGATGGGGCCGATCAGCCAGAGGAGCAGGATGTGTATCGCGTTGGGGTGGGCGAGCGTCGCCGCCCCCAGCGCGCCGAGGAAGAGGAGCCAGGCGACGCCGGGGGTTGTGACCTCGCTTCTGCGGGCCTGCCCGAGACCGGCGACCTGCATGAACCCGACGAGGACGTAGGGCAAGAGTGCAATCGAGAGAAGGTTCGGGTAGAGAACCCCATAGCCGGCGAGCGCAAGCGGGAAGCTCGGGAGGGCGACCCCCAGCACACCGGCGCTGAGGGTGACGCTCCGGCTCGGCCCGGCAATGGCGCGACCGAAGGCCACCATCCCGATGGTCCAGACGACCGCGCAGACGGTGAATAGCACGGCGTTCGTCGCGAGCGGGATTGTGGTGCCGGTGATCTGCGCGACCAGTGCGGTGAGCCCGTGCCAGAGGGTCGGATAGAAGACGGCCTGGCCCGGTGACGAGAGATCCATGTCTAGCGGCGAGGCCGTACCGCTCTGCAGGATCTGCTGCACCGCGTTGAGATGGAAGTTGGCGTCATAGGTCTGGGAGACCGCGTCTGGCGCCTTCAGGGACATCACGAGCGTCGCCGCCAGCGCGCTACCGCCGATGGCCGCCGCGCCGATCGGGACCCACAGACGGTGCGCGCGAGCGGTCGGGCTGCTCGGGCGCGTTCGAGTAACCCCGAGTGCGGGACGCAGCAGCCGCAAGACTCCCGCGAGCAGAGCGGAGAGAACGATGGGAACCAGGGCCGTCCACGCGACCCCGATGAACGGTGCCGCGAGTGCGCTCAGAGCGAGCACTGCAAAGGCGGCAGGGATTGACACGATGGCCGTCGAGAAACCGCGCAGCCCCAATGCCAGCGCGATCGGTGCACCGAGAAGTGCGAGCAGACCCACCGCGGCAAGGACGGGCAGCAGAAGCGCGAGCCACTGCATCATGCGGATGGCTCCTCAGGTGTCGGATCGTCGAGACCCTTTGTGCTGCGCTCTTCGAGAATGCGGGCTTCCATGAGTGCGACTGCTCGAGCGAGATTGGTGACCCGAGCGTCCGAGCGCGCCTTGGCGCGCACTGTTGCCACCGCGAACAGCAGCGTCATGATGATGAACACGTACAGGAGGAGGTCGGTGCCGCGTCCCACTCCGAAGAAGTGCGCGATCGCGGTGAGCGAGTTCGGAAAGACGATCGCAAAGATCGCAGCGACAACGAACAGAAGTGCGAAGATCCGCTTGAGCGCGAGAGAGCGCTCTCCTGGCAAGAACTTGACGGCGAAGACTCCCGCTGCAACGACTCCGGCGATGAGGAGGAACTGAAAGACTGACATGCTTCTCCTTATCGGATGACGAGGTCGATCAGGATGTTGACCGAGTTCAGCAGAGACTGGCCCTTGGCTCTTGAGTAGTCCGTGTAGAGCACCTCGACGGGCTGTTCTGCATAGGGGAGGCCAGTGCGGCCGAGAAGCACGACGATCTCCGTGCCGTGCGCCATGCGGTCCTGTTTCAGCTTGATCCTGCGGAGTGCATCGGCGCGAATGACGCGCAGCCCGTTGTGGGCGTCGGTGAGTCTCGTGTGCGTCGCCCAGTTTGTGACCGTGACTGCGGTCTTCAGCACGATCTTCTTCAGGATGCCGGGCTTCGTGCGATCGTCGAGAAAACGGGAGCCGTAGACCACGGCGAGGTTCTCGTCTCGAGCGCGGCCGATCATGATCTCCGCGTCTTCGACGCGGTGCTGACCATCCGCGTCGAAAGTGACGACGTAGTCCGCATTTCGCTCGAGGGCGTACTCGAATCCGGTCTGCAGGGCCGCCCCTTGGCCCATATTGATGGGGTGCGTCACCACATGGGCGCCGGCCGCGCGGGCGACCGCGCCGGAACCGTCACTGGAGCCGTCATCGATGCAGACGACGTTCGTGAACACTGGCCGCAGCTGGCGCACCACGTCGCCGATGATCGAGGCTTCGTTGTAGAGCGGGATGACGACCCAGGTATCAAGGTGACCTTGAAGTGCCGAGGCCGACTCGGACGAAGCAGGCATCATGCGTCTATTCTGGCAGACGGTCGCTGCTTTCCCGCCGTTGGTCGTGCGGGCCCTATTGTTTAAGCTGAGGTGGAAGTTTAAGCCGAGGGGGAGTGAATTATGCGAAGCAGCAGCACGAGCGCGGGTCGCTCGGGGCGGTGGGGGTCGACCCTTCGTCGACCGAGAACTGCGGCGCTCGCCCTCTTCGCTGCCTTCGCGATCGCCTTCGCACCCATGGTCGCGCCCGCGCCAGCGCAGGCGAACCCGTCATCGGGTTTCGATCCGAGCAACATCATCTCGGACGCCAATTTCTACCACGGCACCGCGATGTCGGCCGCTCAGATTCAGGTCTTCCTCAACCAGCGCGTACCGCGTTGCACGATCGGGGACCCCGGGCGCGCTGCCGGATCGGTATGGGGAAGCACCCGGATCGCCAGTTCCTGCTTGCGAGACGCCCGCTTTACGACCTCGTCCCGCGCGTCGAACGCCTACTGCAGGGCATATCAGGGAGGGGCGAACGAGACTGCGGCCGCGATCATCGCGAAGGTGGGGCAGTCCTGCGGCATCAGCCCCAAGGTGCTGCTGGTGATGCTCGAGAAGGAGCAGAGTCTCGTCACCGACACCTGGCCGACGGTGCGGCAGTTCGACGTTGCCATGGGGTACGCGTGTCCCGATTCCGGACCGAACAACTCTGCGAACTGCGATCCTTCTCAGACCGGATTCTTCCAGCAGGTGTATCGAGCCGCATGGCAGCTTCAGGTGTACAAGGCGCACCCGAATAGCTACAACTACAAGCCGTTTCAGGCGAACAGGATCCAGTGGCACCCCAATGCGGGTTGTGGTACCTCGCTGGTGACAATCCAGAACTGGGCTACCGCGGCGCTCTACATCTACACTCCGTATCGTCCGAACCAGGCTGCGCTCAACGCGGGATGGGGCACGGGAGACAGCTGTTCGAGCTACGGAAACCGCAACTTCTACAACTTCTACAAGACGTGGTTCGGGAACACACAGTTGCCCTTCCCCGTCGACGGCGGAATCATGAGCTACTGGCAGGCCAACAAGTCTTGGCTGGGCAACCCCGCTGCAGCAGCTGTCACGGTCCCGGCGAACGGTGGGGGCCGTCTGCAACGTTTCGAGGGAGGGAACGTCTACGAGCCCCAGTCCGGGGCAGCCTCGGGTATGACTGCTTCGAGCCCGATTCTCAAGGCCTTCGCAGCCGCCGGTGGCATCGAGGGGAGCTGGGGGTGGCCCATTGCTCCCGCGATCAACCAGGGTGCGTCCGGGCTTACGACCATGCGCTTCCAGGGAGGCACCGTTGCAGAGACGAGAGGCGTCGGAGTATTCATCGTTCCAGAGTCGCTTCGAGCCGAGTGGGAGAAGTACGGAGGGTATTCGGGCAGTATTGGATACCCATCCGCAGCTGCGAAAACAACAGCGAGCGGTGCCGTTGCTCAGGACTTCGCGAGAGGAACGCTCGTCTCTGTGAGCGGCTCCGGGGCGCGTCGGGTGGACCCGGCCTTCCTTTCGGCGTGGCGCGCTGGCGGAGGAGCTGGCAGTGCGACTGGGGTGCCGATCGCAGACCCGGTCGTGAGCACAGCAAATGGTGGTGGGACAACGTACCGCCTGCAGTTTGGGACCATGTACCGCTCGAGCACCGGATCTGCGACAATTCCGGCGGGTGGGTTCAGGAACGCCTATGACGCCGTGGGAGGTGTCAGTGGCAGTCTGGGCTGGCCAAAGAGTGCACTCGACTGCAGCCTGTCCAACAGTGGATGCACGATGGAGTTCCAATTCGGTGGTGGTGTCTGGCGTCCCGGAGGTACTCTGATTCGGCTAGCCCCAAGTACATTTGCCGCGTGGAGGCCGCTTGCGGAAGAACTCGGGTTTCCAGACGGGCCGGCGTCTTCGGTCGGGACCGGCGATGAAGCCGGTACGATCGAGGCGTTCCCCGGAGGCAACATCTACTCCTCGAGATCCGGTGCGTTCGCGCTGCTGAACGGGCCAATCCTGGATGGGTATGTTGCTGCAGGCGGGCCCTCGCAGGCCTGGGGCTGGCCGGCTGGCGCGCACGTCTGCAACTCTGATGGCGCGAAGTGCGTCATGCCTTTCACCGGAGGTGTGGCCTCCTGGGTTTCGGGCGGCGGCCTGGCGTTTGTTGATGGAGAGCCGGGTAGTCGAAACGTGAGGATCAGTGGTTCGGATCGATTTGAGACTGCGGTCGCGATGTCGCAGCACGGCTACTCGACTTCAGCTGGAACTGTCATCGTCGCAAATGGCTTGGACTTCCCAGACGCATTGAGTGCCGGAGCGCTTGGTGCGAAGTGGAAGGCGCCGTTGCTGCTCACCCGCCCGGACACCCTCCCAGCGGCAACTGCGGCAGAGATTGAGAGGCTCCGCCCGAGCCGGATTGTTGTCATTGGCGGAACAGGGGCGGTGAGTGATGCAGTTGTGGCCAAGCTCGAGGAGTTCTCTGAGCGTGTCGACCGGGTGTCCGGTGCCGACCGCTACGCCACTTCTATCGAGATCGCGAAGGCCGGATGGGCCAACGGAACCGCAAGTGACTCCTTCCTCGTGACGGGAGCTGGCTTTCCTGATGCACTCGCCGCTGGTGCTGCAGCGGGGAAGTACGAGGGACCGGTGCTGCTGGTTCCTGGAGATGCTGAGAAGGCGTCGACGCCGATAATGTCTGAACTCTCGCGGCTTGGCACAACGACGGTTCACATCGTCGGCGGGACAGGCGCGGTCTCGTCTGGGATACAGAGCGCGGTTGGGCAGGGACGTGCAGTCGTGCGCTACGCGGGGGTGGACCGATTCGATACTTCGGCGCGGATCGCAAACGGGATTTTCCCAGACGGCACGCGAACTGACACATATTGGGCGAGCGGATACAGCTTCGCCGATGCTCTTGCGGGAGGGGCTCTTGTTGGTGCCAAAGGATCTCCGCTGCTCCTTACTCGGCAAGAATGCGTGCCGGGCAGTGTAGCCGAGGCCAATGCCCGTGTCGTCGGCGTCAACACGTTTCTGCTTGGCGGCTCGAGCGTACTCGGGAATGAGGTGCTCGCCGGCACCCGCTGCGCGCGATAATCTCGGTTCCCGCGGGGAGCATGTGCTGGCGCTCTTCCTGACGAGCGTGCTATTCGGCTCTCGAGCAACTTTCGAGATTTTGATCTCGTATGAACATGTCCATCGATGCGTTCGAGTCAGTTCGGGGCGATGCCTTGGTCGACGGTGAGTCACAGTTCCCGAGTGCGATCTCACGGCGTGCTCGGCTCGGGCACGGTATTCTCGTGGTTGCGTTGACCCAGCGCGCCCGTTTCAGAAAGGTCGCATATCCATGGCACCCGAGTTCATCCCTGCAGCGAAGCCCATCATCGGCGACGAGGAGCGCGCGGCCGTAGATCGCGTGCTGCGCTCCGGCATGATCGCTCAGGGCCCCGAGGTGAAGACCTTCGAGCAGGAGTTCGCCGAGCACTTCGTGCAGGGACGCACCACGGTCGCCGTCAACTCGGGGACCAGCGGTCAGCACCTCGGGCTCCTCGCCGCGGGCGTCGGCCCGGGCGATGAGGTCATCGTGCCGTCGTTCACCTTCGCTGCGACGGGCAACTCGGTCGCGCTCACCGGGGCGAAACCGGTGTTTGTCGACATCGAGCCCGACTTCTTCACGCTCGATCCCGAGGCGGTGCGCGCGGCGATCACGCCGCGCACCAAGGGGATCATGCCCGTGCACCTCTACGGGCACCCGTTCCTGGTCGACCAGATCGAGGCGATCGCGCAGGAGCACGGCCTCGCGATCTACGAGGACGCGGCGCAGGCGCACGGCGCGAGCTGGGACGGCCGTCCGGTCGGCACCCTCGGCGCGTTCGCCATGTTCAGCCTCTACCCGACCAAGAACATGACCTCGGGCGAGGGCGGCATGGTGACCTGCTCCACCGAGGAGATCGCCCGGCAGTTGCGCCTGCTGCGCAACCAGGGCATGGAGACGCAGTACGCGAACGAGGTTATCGGTTTCAACACCCGCATGACCGACATCCACGCGGCCATCGGCCGCGTGCAGCTGGCCAAGGTCGACGGCTGGACCGCGCGGCGCCAGCGGAACGCCGCTGCGTTGAACGCCGGGCTCGCCGAGATCGACGGTGTGCGGACGCCGAAGGTCCACGAGAACGCCGTCCACGTTTACCACCAGTACACCGTCCGCCTCGACGCGGGCGAGCGCGACCGTATCCACACCGCGCTGAAGGAGGAGCACAGCGTGGGCTCGGGGGTCTACTACCCGACCCCGAACCACCGCCTGCCGTCGCTCGCGCACTTCGCCCCGGGGCTCGACCTGCCCGAGACCGAGCGGGCCGCCCGCGAGGTGCTCTCGCTCCCGGTTCATCCGTCGCTCACCGAGGGCGACCTCGAACGCATCGTGACCGCCGTCGCCGCGGTCGTGCGCGCCGGACGGTGAGCCAGCGGCGACCCGTGAGTCCTTTCGCAACGCTGAAATCGCGCGCGCTCCAGGCGCTGACCATGGCACGACTCATGCAACGGGGTGTGCTGAAGCCGGAACCGACTCCGGTGGGCGGGCCCGATGAACGCGTATTCATCGGGCCAGCGAACAGCGCAGGGCAGGGCGATCAGTGGGCTCGAGCGCTCGAACTCGCACGCACCGGGACCCGTGCGACGAGCATGCAGATTGTCTCCGACGACGTGTTCCGGTTCCCGGCGGACCTGACGGTCCACGCGGGGTACGCGGCGTTCTCGAAGGCGTGGCAGCGGCGGCAGTTCGTGGCGCTCTCCGAGTACCGCGCGGTGCTGGTCGAATCGAACCGCGGGGTCCTCGGACGCTTCCGGGGAACCGACGCGCTCGAGCAGGCCGACCTGCTTCAGCGTGCGGGTACGCAGGTCGGGCTCATCTTCCACGGCAGCGATATCCGGGATCCTGGGACCCGGATCCGTGCCGACCGCGATTCCTACTTCGGCGCCGACGCAGAGTTCACCGCGACCATGTCCGGGGTCACGAAGCGCAGCCGGCGGCTCATCGAAGAATCCGGGCTCCCGGTCTTCGTCTCTACGGTGGATCTGCTGACCGAAGTGCCGCACGCAAGTTGGCTCCCGGTCGTCGTCAGCCCCGAGGACTGGGCCGGCGCGCCGGCTCCGCTCTCGCACGGCGGCGTGCCGCGGGTCGTGCACGTGCCGTCGAAGTCTCTGATCAAGGGCACCGACCTGATCGAACCGCTGCTGAACGAGCTGCACGCCTCCGGCATCGTCGACTACCGGCGGGTGACCGGCGTGCCGCACGCCGAGATGCCCGAACTCTACCGGGGCGCAGACATCGTGCTGGATCAGTTCCGCGCCGGTCCGTACGGAGTTGCGGCGTGCGAGGCGATGGCCGCAGGACGGATCGTGATCTCTCACGTTCCGGACCTCGACCGGCAACGGGTCGCGGAGCTCACCGGGCATCGCTTGCCGATCGTCCAGGCGCGGCACGACGACCTGCGCGACGTGCTGACCGCGGTACTGACCGACCCTGCTGAGGCACTCGCACGCGCGGCCGCAGGGCCAGAATACGTGCACCGCATCCACAACGGCGACCGCAGCGGTCGGGTGCTGGCCGATTGGCTCGACCGAGGAGAACGATGAAAAGTATCTGGACGACCCTGCGGAAACTGTTCACGGTCTTGCCCGAGGGCGCGAAGTCCTATTACGTCAGGTACTCCATCGCGACGGGGCTGCTCGCGATCCTCGACACGCTGGCGCTCGCGCTCATCGTGCTCGTGGTGACGCCGCTCGCCTCCGGGAAGCCGATCGAGCTCCCGCTGCTCGGCGTCATGCCGCAGAATGCCACGATCTGGATCGTGGTCGCGATCTGCGTGCTCTTCATCTTGAAGGGCGTCTTCGCCGTGGTCCTGCACTGGTTCGCGACTCGGCGCTTCGCGCGCTACGAGCTCTACGTCGGCGACCAGCTTTTCCGCGGATACACGCGCGCGAGCTGGGAGAAGCGCTCCCAGATGAGCACCGCCGAGGTGACGCGTGTGGTCGACAGCTCGATGGCGAACACGAACATCGGCTTCATCCTTCCGCTGTCGCAGATCCCAGGCAACGCGCTGACCTTCGTCTCGGCTCTCGCGGTGCTCGTCGTCGCGCAGCCGTTCACCGCGCTCATCGCGTTCGTTTACCTGTCGCTGGTCTCCGCGTTCATGTTGTTCGTCGTGTCGCGGCGTTCTCAGCGGGCCGGTCGGAACAACCGGAAGTACGCCTACCGGGCGGCGACGATCATGACCGAGATGGTCGACGCGCTCAAGGAGGTCGTGTTGCGCGACAAGCTCGACGAGATCGGTCGTGTGGTCTCGAAGAACCGCTCCGTCGCGACGCGCGCCCGTGCGAACATCTCGTTCCTGGGGATCGTACCCAAGTACGCCTTCGAATCGGCGCTCATCGGTGGGTTCCTTATCATCGGCGGCGCCGCGTACCTGCGAGGCGGCTTCTCCGAGGCCCTCGTCGCGATCTCGCTGTTCGCCGCGAGCGGCTTCCGCATGATGCCCGCGATGAACGCGGTGCAGGCGAGCTTCACCTCCGCCGCGGCGAACCAGGTTTACGCCCAGGACGTGATCCGGGAGCTCACCGATCTGCGGAGCGGCACCGGTATCCAAGAGGAGCATCAGGACGTCGCCGAACTCCCCACGGGACCACAGAGCCTCACCCTCGAGAACGTCCACTTCCGGTATCCGGGCGCCGCCGACGACGTGCTGTCGAACGTGAGTTTCAAGGTGCCCTTCGGCTCGAGCCTCGCGATCGTCGGTCCGTCGGGTTCCGGGAAGTCGACGCTCATCGATCTGCTGCTCGGTCTGAGCGTTCCGACGAGCGGGTCGATGCGGATCGATGGCGCGGAGTTGCGCGACGTCATGCGGCAGTGGCGGAATCGTGTTGGGTACGTTCCGCAGCGCGTCGCGCTGTTCGACGCCTCGATCGCGCAGAACGTCGCGCTCACCTGGGAGTCCGACTACGACTCCGAACGCGTCATACACGCGCTCCAGCGCGCGCACCTCGGAGAACTTGCCGACCGCGGCGCGGGCATCGAGGAGCGCGTGGGCGAGCGCGGCGCGTCCATTTCTGGCGGGCAGCAGCAGCGTCTCGGGATCGCCCGCGCACTGTACTCCGATCCCTTCGTCATGGTGATGGACGAGGCGACGAGCGCCCTCGACACCGCGACCGAGAACCGCGTCACGGAATCGATGCGCGAGCTGCAGGGCGAAGTGACCTTCATCACGGTCGCGCACCGACTCGCCACGATCCGCGAGTACGACCAGGTCTGCTATCTCGACCGGGGCGAGATCCTCGGCAACGGAACCTTCGAGGAGGTGGTCGAGCAGGTTCCGGAGTTCCGGCTCCAGGCCGAGCTCGCCGGACTGCTATGAACGCCGCATCGCGCAACGGCGCCAAGCCGACACTGCTCGTCCTGTCCTTCACCGAGATCGTGCACGACGCGCGGGTAAAGAAGCAGGCGCTGCTCTTCGCAGAGGACTTCGAGGTCGTGACCTGCGGGTACGGGGAGGCGGTCCGACCCGACATCGAGCACATCCGACTCGACCCCTCGGTGCCCGTTGCCGCGAAATACCTCGAGGCGGCTCTCGTGCGCAGCCGCCTCTACGGGGTAGCGTTCGCCACGGACTTCCGCTCACGGCGAGCGGCCGACCTGCTGCGCGGGCGCCGATTCGACACGGTGATCGCGAACGAGCTCGAGACGCTGCCGCTGGCCTACCGGCTCGTCGTGCCCGAGCGCGTGCTCCTCGACCTGCACGAGTTCTACCCGGGTCTGCACGACGACATCCCCGTCTGGGTGCAGGTGCGCAAGCCCTACCAGGAGTGGCTACTGCGGCGCGGAACGCGGGCCGGCGCGGCCACGACGGTCTCCGACACGATTGCCGAGCGCTACCGCTCGGAGTTCGGGATCCCCTGTGGAGTGGTGCGCAATGCGGCTCCCTATCGAGAGGACCTCGCGCCCGGCGCCGTCGGCGACACCATCCGGCTCGTGCACGCCGGAGTCACAGCCGCGAACCGGCGCCCGGAGGTGATGATGCGGGCGGCTGCGCGATCGCGAACCGACCTTACCCTCGATCTTTATATGACCCAACAGGACACCCCGTTCGGGCGGGAGTTGCAGGCCTTGGCGGCAGAGCTGGGGCCGCGGATTACCCTGCACCCGCCGGTACCGCACGCTGAGTTGGTGGAGACGCTGAACCGCTACGATGCTGGTCTCCACGTGCTGCCGCCGACGAATACGAACATTGAGCTCGCTTTGCCGAACAAGTTCTTCGATTCGGTGCAGGCGCGGCTCGGCATGGTGATCGGGCCGACGGCCGACATGGCGAAGCTGCTCCGCGAATACAACCTCGGCTCCGTGGCGGAGGGCTTCGACGAGGACGCCGTGGTCGCGGCGCTTGACGCGCTCGAACCCTCTACGGTCGCCGCGTGGAAGGCAAACGCCGACGTGCACGCGCGCGAGCTCAGTGCGCAGGCGCAACAGCGTGCGTGGCTGGAATTGGTCGCCGGCCTGCTGGCCGCCTGATCAGAGGTACCAACAGCGGTATCGGACCGACCCGCGTATCAGTCCCAGGTTCGTTCCGATACCGGCGTACGCGGCGTTTCGGCGCGACTCGTCGCGAGCGGCCAGGATCAGTTTCACGGTGTTTGTTGCGAGGACGATCGGCGCGAGGAACCGGCTGCGGCGGGGCATGCCCTGCGAGCGGAACTTCGCGTAGAGCTGCGTGCGGCTGAGCCCCCACCCCATGCGCTGGTGCATGATCTCCCGCCCCGTTGGGCGGGAGTAGTAGGAGAAGCGGGCCTCGGGGGCGAACACCACCCGGTGCCCGGCGAGCTGGGCGCGGTAGAAGAAGTCCACGTCCTCCGCCGCGCCGGCGAACGTCTCATCGAGCCCGCCGAGTGAGTCGAACACCGAGCGGGCGAAACCGGCCTGGCCACCGCCGACCGTGAATCGGCCCGGCCATGCGGCGTCGCTCAACGCGGAGATCTCTTCGAGTACCTCGCCGCTCTCGGCAGTACGCACGATTGTGCAGGCGACGATGTCGGCGCCTTCGCGGAACTTCGCGGCGAACGCGGCGGCCCAGCCCGGCTGCACCTCGTCGTCGGCTCCGCAGAGCATCACGTAGTCGCCGGTGCTGGCCCGCACACCGTCGTTCTGGGCGAAGACCGGGCCCTGGCCCCGGCCAGCGAAGATGTAGCGCACGCGTTCGTCTCGGTCGGCGTATGCCTCGATCACCGCTTTTGTGCCGTCGGTCGACATGTTGTCGGCGACGACGATCTCGCGGAGCACGTCTGAGTCCTGCGCGAGCAGAGCGTCAAGCTGGCGCGGGAGCGTGCGCTCACCGTTGAAGCACGGGATGACCGCCGAGAGCCGCGGAGCAGCGCTCATGATCGGGCTCGCTTCCGTCGCGTCTGTGAGCCGCTGAACTCGATGGCGGCCGCGGCCCGGCGCGCCGCGGCCCGCATGGAGACGTGCTGATCGGCCCACTCAGAGAGGCCTGGGCGGGACTCGGGAAGAACGGGACGCTCCGCGACCGTGCGCATCGCTTCGGCAATCGCCTCGGGACTGTAGTTGACAGCGGTGCCGACCGGCGCTGTCGAGCTCGCGGCGTCCAGGAACGCGCCAGTTGGACCGGGGCCGGCGAATATCACCGGGCATCCGCTCGCCAGCGAGGAGTACGCCTTCGTTGCGAAGGCGAACTCGTAGCCACCTTCGGGCAGCAGCGTCGCCAGCGAGGCCGCAGCGCCGGACAGTTCGCGCGCGAGCTCCGCCGGTTCAACCGGCTCGTCGAACACGATCGAGTCCGAAACGCCGAGCTCTTCGGCGCGCGCCGCGATCGCGGGGTGCTCGGTGCCGTGGCCGATGAAGCGGAGCAGGTACTCGGGGTGACTGCTCGAGAACTCGGCGAACGCATCGATCAGGACAATCGCTCCGTGCCACGCGGAAGCGCTGCCCGCGTAGACAAACTCGGTGCGGAGCGGCGCGGGGGAGTAGTGGAACTGGGCGGTGTCCGCCCCGCGGCCGGTGACATCGACGGGCTTCCGGATGCCCCAGGCCTTGATGCGGTCGGCGACTGATGTCGAGATGGTGATCACCCGGTCGGCGCCGCCGATCGCCCAGCGCTCCAGACGCTCGAGAACCCGCAGCACCAGCGATGATGATGTCGCGTGCGCGGCGGCGACCGACCAGAGATCGGCGGCGTCGTAGACGTAAGGGATTCCGCGCAGACGACAGATCGCGCGCACGACGGCCCCAGTGGTGGGCGGCGGTTCGACGACGACTACGTCGGGCCGCTTGCGGAAGAGAAGCCGGAATGCCAGGGGTACGTCGAAGCTGAGGTACTGCAGATACCCGCGTACGTAGCCGCTTCGGTCGCGGAGCACGGGGAACAGGCGCAGGGCCTCCGGGCGCTCGGGGACCACGTAGCCCTTCGGCGGTCGAACGGTGAGCACCGTCACGTCGTGGGAGCGATCCACCAGCTCGGCCGCGAGCGTGCTCAGGAAGAATGACGCGGCGGACGGCTCCGGAAGGTAGATCCGCGAGACGATCACGACCTGCAAACCGGGGCTCCTCACGACGCGAATCGGCTCTCGACTCGGTTCCGACGAGTCTACCCGGTGGCTCGGTGTGCGGCCGCCGACCGTTACCGCGAGCAGTCCACGGTACACTCGCGGCGTGACGAGTACCGCGAAACAGATCCTCTGCACCTCGCTGACCCCGATCGAGCGTGACGCCCGCGTGCTGCGGCAGATCAGTCTGCTGGCCGAGCTCGGAGAGGTTACCACGATCGGCTTCGGCGATGCACCCGCGGGCGCAACCCGGCACATTCGGGTGCCGGACGGTCTGTCGACTCTACCGCAGACCGCCGGCGGCGTCGCGAAGCTCGCTGTGCGCGCGCACCGGGCCGCCGAGTGCTCGGCCCCGGCCGCGCGATACGTGCTCGAGCAGGGCATCATCGGCCCCTGGGACCTCGTCGTCGCGAACGACGCGCGCGTGCTCGACCTCGCGTTCCGACTGGCCGGCGACGCGCCCGTCTGGGCCGATCTGCACGAGTGGGCGCCCGAGGAGCGGACGCACATCCTGTCCTGGCGCCTGCTCGTCGCGCCGCTCATGGTGCATCTCTGCGAGACGTACCTGCCGCGGGCCGCGCTCGTCACGACGGTGTCTCACGGGATCGTCGAGCTCTACCGCGAGCGCTTCGGCGTCGATGCGCGACTCATGACGAACGCCGGACCGTTCCGCGATATCCCCGTGCGAGCCGGGGACGCGGCGGACGAGACTATCCGATGCGTGCACAGCGGCGCGGCGATCCACGGCCGCGGGCTGGAGACCATGGTCGAGGCCTTCACGCAGCTGCCCGAGCGGTTCACCCTCGACCTCTACCTGGTGGCTGCCGGCGACGGCGGTGCGCACCTGCGCGAGCTGCAACGGATCGCCGGAGGCAGCGAACGGATCCGCTTCCGGGATCCCGTCGCGCCGGCGGAGCTGCCGTCGACCCTTTCGGCGTTTGATCTCGGCGTATTCTGGATCCCGCCGACGCACACTAACGCCCGCCTGACTCTCCCGAACAAGTTCTTCGACTACGTCCAGGCGAGGATCGGCATGGCGATCGGGCCGAGCGAGGAGATGGTGCGCGAGCTGGAGCGGTACGGGCTTGGGGCGGTCAGCGAGTCCTTCGAACTCGCAGACCTCGTGCGATCGGTCGCGTCGCTCTCCCGTGCGCAGATCGATGAGTGGAAGCGCGCAGCCGATCGTGCAGCCCACGAACTGAGCTTCGAGTCGCAGAGCGCCGGGATCCGGCAGCGGCTCGAAGGACTGCTCGCCGTCTGAGAACGGTCCCATCAATTCCGGCCGAGCGCCGGTAGACTCTTCACTCGTGAAGATCGTAGTAGTCGCAACCGGCAAGATCGGCCTCCCGCTCGCCACGCAGTACGCCTCCATGGGGCACGACGTGGTCGGCGTCGACGTCAACCAGGCGCTCATCGAGTGCATCAACCGCGGCGAGGAGCCGTTCCCCGGCGAGGCAGGCCTCGCCGAGAAGCTCGCCGAGCTCGTCCCTTCGGGCAAGCTTCGCGCGACCACGGACTACGCCGACGCCATCCCCGGCGCCGACGCGGTCGTGCTCGTGGTGCCGTTGCTCGTCGACGAGGAGACCTGGCAGCCCGACTTCAAGTGGATGGACGCCGCGACGCAGTCTTTGGCGGAGCACCTGACCCCGGGCACACTCATCTCGTACGAGACCACACTGCCCGTCGGCACCACTCGCACGCGCTGGAAGCCGCTCATCGAGCAGGTCTCGGGCCTCCGCGAGGGCACCGACTTCCACCTCGTCTTCTCGCCCGAGCGCGTGCTCACAGGCCGCGTGTACGCCGATCTCAAGAAGTACCCGAAGCTCGTCGGCGGCCTGAACGAGGCCGGGACGCGCAAGGCGATCGAGTTCTACGAGGCCGTGCTCACCTTCGATGAGCGTATCGACCTCCCCCGCCCGAACGGCGTCTGGGATATGGGCACGGCCGAGGCCGCCGAGATGGCGAAGCTCGCGGAGACCACCTACCGCGACGTCAACATCGGCCTCGCGAACCAGTTCGCGCGTTTCGCCGACACCGCGGGCATCGACGTCTACAAGGTCATCGAGGCCTGCAACTCGCAGCCCTTCAGCCACATCCACCGGCCAGGCATCGCCGTCGGCGGCCACTGCATCCCCGTCTATCCGCGCCTCTATCTGTCGACGGATCCCGACGCTGACATCGTGCGCACCGCCCGCAACTACAACGCGACGATGCCCGCCTACGTCGTGGATCGCGTGCAGCAGACCATCGGCGACCTGTCGGGCCAGCGCGTTGTCGTGCTCGGCGCCGCCTACCGCGGCGGCGTCAAGGAGACCGCGGTCTCGGGCGTCTTCCCGACCGTCGAGGAGCTCACCGCTCGCGGCGCGATCGTGACCGTGCACGACCCGCTGTTCTCGGATGAGGAACTCGCGGGCTACGGCTTCACCGCTCACTCCATCGGCGACCCGGTCGACGTGGCGATCCTGCAGGCCGACCACGCCGATTACCTGGCGCTCGGACCCGCCGACTTCCCTGGTATCAAGCTCTTCGCCGACGGACGCAATGCCACCGACGCTGCGAAGTGGACGGGCGTCCCGCGCGTCGTGATCGGCGCATAGAGCACCTCTGCCGGCGCATGTGCTCCGGCGCAGGCCTCGGTCTGGGGCCCAAGAAGGATTCCGGGCTTCGGATTCTTCTTCGGGCTACTGGAGATCGGCGATCACCTGCTCGAGGCGGGGTTCCAGCACACCGATGCCGCCGACCAAGGTAACTCGCTGTGAGCCCCTACCGTTCAGCAGCGCGTTCGTTGTCGGCGACGTGAGCGCTGTGGGGCGCGAGAGAAGCAGCGGCGAGCCAGTACGCCCAGCGAGGACACCGGCTGCGAGTCCGTCGGGGAAGTCCATTCCGGGGGCAATGTATGCGTATGCCGTCTTGCCGAAGTAGGTCAACCCAATCTGCTCCGCAGTGTCGAAGCGGTCGGACCCGACAATTGAGCGTGTCGGTTGCAGGCCGGCCGCGCGAAGCGCGGTCAGGGCCGGGCCACCGAGAGCGTCGACGGATCGCGCTTCGAGGTACGCCTTCGCGGTGCGTGCCGCGGCGGTGTCGTCGTAGAGCACGATCGCGCGCTTCGTCATGACCGCCGCCGGTACAGCAGCGATGGCGTCCGCGAAGTCTCGTCCCGTTGCCGCGAATGTATCACGCGGAGTCCCTCCAAGCTCAGCTTCGAGACGTTCCGCCACCGCGACGGAGGTCTCGTAGCGGTTCGAGCCCTGGGGTCGATGCGGGTCGAGCGAAACGCCAGGTGGCAGTTCCCCTGCGATTGCATCGGGAATCGCGCCGGTCCCACCCACAGGGAGCGCCTTGGTCGCGCCGAGCCGGGCAATCTCCGCGACGGTGTCGGGCGTAAGCCGGCCGTCGGGCTTGGCGAGCAGGATGGGAGCGTCCAACGCTGCGGCAAGCGGCCCGGCCGAGAGCGCATCGGCGAAGTCATCCCCTCGTGCGAGCACCACTGTGCTCGCACTTCCGTACGTTTGCCGGGAGACTGCGACAGCCGTAGCGTACCTGTCGACGCCCGCGACGCGAGTCGGGACGCGCGGGGTTCCCTGCTCCGCGATGCCGGCAATGCCGTTTGCGCCGGCCCCGACATATGCGATGCGCTGGGTGGTGGAAGGCGTGTCTGGGATCGAGATGAACGATGGAACGATGCTGGTACCGAAGTCACGAATGTCCGTGAGGATCGCGCCGGAACGAGAGACTCCGATCTGCTGAATCGTCGATGAGATGTACATCGCAAGATAATCCTGCGAGCCCTTCATCGACCGGATTGGGCCTTCAACCTGCTGCTTCCAGAGGACCGCGCCCGTGTCTGGATCCAGACCAAAGAGCCACCCTTGCGCCCCGGTCGTCGGGTCCGCGGCCACTATGAGCTGGCGACCGGACTCGTCAGCAGTGAGGTGGACCCCGTTGACCTTTGTGACTTGCACCGGAAGGGTCGTGCTCCAGACCACGGTCCCTGTCTCGTCGTCACCGTCGGCCTGCCAGCGCAGCACTCGCGCGCGTTCGTTTGGCAGCGCGGGCTGCGCCTCGCCGATTGTCGAGGTTCCGAGGAAGAGATCGGTGTCGCCTGGTTCGATGGCTGAGACTTGGTGGCGGCCTACTGGTGCCGTGAAGACTTCTGGGATCGAGCCTGGGGCTCGGGAGACGAGGCTCACGCCTCCTCCGTAGTTCCCGTAGGTGGGCCCCGTCGCAACGACGAGCTTGTCGAGCCCTGGACTGTAAGCGATCGCAGCAGGTCGCATTTGCCCTTTCCCCAACATCGCCACCTTGCTCACATTGAGTGAGGAGTCGAGCTCGTAGACCGAAGCAGATGGATAGATTGCCGAGTAGAGTTTGTCGCCGACGACGACCTGTGCCTTGGGTTCACCGGGGATGCGAACTTGCTGAACTGAGGGATCCCCGTGCACTTGGTAGCGCCAGTGGCCCCCCACCAAGAGACGATTCCCGAACTCGACGACACCCTGTGGAATTGCGTCGCGCAGTTCCTGGTCGGCGGGGATCAGCTTTCCGCCGGGCAGCACGCTGTCGGTGGACGGGTCAAAGATCCACAATTCGCTCGTGCCAGTCACCCCCTGGACCATGCCATCGATCACTTGGAGGGAGCGGGTCTCGCTGCCTGGCTCGGGAACCCCGCGCGCGACCGGCGTCGAAGCGGGGTCGTCGAGGTCAAGTGAGTATAGCGACGCCTCTGGGCGGACCGTAAACCATGCCCGCGCATTCGCTGTGTCGATGACGATCCGATCAATCGTCATGCCATCGACCGGCAGTAAGAGTCGTCGCGCCGGGGGCGAATCACTACCCGGAGGAGAACCCACAAATAGAGAGGCCTCGGCTTCCGAGCCGATGATGACGGTCGGGGCGGAACCGTCGGCAGGGCTCGTCGCCGCCGCTGAGTAAGCGATTGATCGTCCGTTGAGCGCCTGCGTGGCCTCGGACCACATGTGGAGCTGTTGCGAAGCCCGATCGAGTCGCCAGACCGCAGCGGGGTTGCCGAGCCCGATCGTAAGGCCCGTTGCGTCCGCGGCGAGGGAGCGGACGTAGCGAAATGACCTCCAACTTGTCGCGGGCGTGTAGTCGATCGCGTTGCCCGTTTTCAGGTCGACGCGGAACAGCTTGGCTCCAGCGGCGTCGTATGTTCCTGCCCAATACCAGCGGCCGTTGTCTGGCGCTGCAAGTACGGTGTCTTCGATGATGCTCATCACGATGGACGACTTTGGGAGGATCGCAGAAGCCGTGAATGTTGAGGTCTGCGTGTCGAAACCGAGCACCTGGGTTGACCGCTGGCTCGTCGGTGCACTGGTGCCGACCGCGAGCATCGTACCGCTGAGCGCCATGTCCCATGAACCCGTACCGAAGGGCAGATCGTGCGCTATCGTTGCTGCTTCGCCGGTTGGGTCGGCGGCGTAGAGCCGTGCAGGCGAGGCAGAACGGGTCGCGGCGTAGGCACGACCGGAGGCGGGGTCGATGGTCGTCGCGGTTACTGCGTCGGTCGTGACTGGCACGCCCGGAAGGGCCAAGCGGGCGTCGTTGGCTGCGACCGGTGTATCATCCGGTTCGATCATCCCCTCGAGCAGCGGATCGCCAGTTGGTGCTGCGGGCTGCGGGTCTTCTGGATCGGACGAGCCCGGCGCAGTCGACTCTGCCGGCGCATCTTGCGAGGGCTGCTCACCACGATTGAAGGCCGCAGCGGGAGTGAGAGTGCCGGCAAGTGCAGCGGCGGTGGCGAGGAGCGCGCCAACCGCGGCCAGGCGTGCCCTATGGCCTGGTGAACGGAGGCGTGATGCTACCAAGAGGAACTCCCTTCGAACTCCTCGCGGATCCGGTGGCCGCACCGCGGATTCGCATCAAAGTGCTCTAAGTGAAGTTCCCTTGAGTGCTGAACTTCATGGGCAATGTTTGGGCCGCAGTGCGGGCCGAAGAAGTCATCGAGCACTGGATGCCTCAGTTCGAGGCTCGCCGGTAGCGGGCGTCGTTCGGGAATCGCGGTTGCGGATTGAACTTCCGTCCGGCCCAGAGCGCGCGACGCATCTGCTTCTTGACGCCCTTCGCCACGTTCCCCTGGCGCATCTCTACGATCACGCGTCGCACATAGCTGATGTAGGAGAATCTGCCCTCGTAGTGGTAGCGGTATGAGGCTTGATTGCGGGTGCCCTTCGAGAACTTCCAGAGGTTGTCAGCATTGACCTGACGGTAATTCACCCCGGCGTTCACCCCCATGTCGTGCACCACCGTGCTGTCGAGGCAGATGATCCCGGGGCCGTAGGCGCGCGTGAGGCGCTTCGTGTACTCCTTGTCATCGAACCAGATGAAGTACTCGCCGAGCGGAAGCCCCGCTTCCTTGAGCGCCCAGCTCGGCACCAGCACGGAGACGAAGGTGCACTCTGTGACGAGCAGTGAGTTCAATCCGGCGAGGAATGTGCGCGGCCAGTCCCAAGTGGTGATGGGATTGTTCATCTCGCAGAGCGACCCGTCGACGAACTTCACGAGCGAGCACGCGAACGGCACCTCGTGCTCGAGCACCTTCGAGGCGCGATCGCGCTGGTCGAGCAGCGTCTCGAGAGCGCTGGGGTCCGGATAGCAGTCATCGTCCATGATCCAGACGTAATCGGCACCGAGGTTGACGCCCTTCGCCATTCCATGCTCGAACCCGCCGGCACCCCCGAGGTTCTCGGCGAGGTGCATGACGACGAGCCTCGGATCGTCGAGGCTGTCGAGATAGTCCTGAGTGCCGTCGCTCGAGTTGTTGTTGACGACGACGACCCATGCAGGCGCGTGCGACTGGGCGAACACCGACTCGAGGGTCTTGGGGAGTTTCGCTAAGCGGTTGAAGGTGACGATGACCGCGGCGACCTGAGCGGTCGGCCCATCCTGCGATAGCGAAGCCCCGACGATAGGAATCGGATGGGTGTTCGGATGCGTCTCGTGGAACGATTCGGCCATGGTGCGCTGTTCTCTCCCTGGGGTTACTTCGCTGTTGGCCCGGGGCCACCGGGTGTGAGCTGGGCTTCGATGATGTCGAGCATCTCGGCGACGCGAAGGCTGTCGCGACGGTACTCGTCGAGTTCGCGTTCGAGCTGGTCGATGCGGGCGTGCAACTCTGCGTTGGGCCTCGAGGGGAAGATATTCAGGACACGGCGGGCGAGTCGCTTCAGGCGCTGAATCATGAGTTCTCCTTGGGCTTCGTGGCGGTGCGGATATCTGGTGCCAATGAGAAGCGGACCCCGTACGGCGCTCGGCGCTTCTCTTCCGAGCGTGGCTTCAACTTGACGATCTCAGCGTCCAAACCGAAGTGAGCGGCGCGTTCGACGAACCAGGCCGGAGCGATCGCCCAGCCCATAGGGTCTCCGTGCGGTCGGTTGAGGTCCCGTCGCCCGTACAGCGTTGCGACGGCTGAGCCGCCTGACCGAAGCGCCATGCGCGCAATTCGGAACCCTTGGTTCAGCGCGTGCCGGCCGAGGCTCTCGAAGAGGTGGTTCCCGATGAGGTCGAACGGACCATCGATCCCGGCCTGCCTGGGGAGTGCGAGCGATTGGGTGCGGAAGAGGTTCACATGGTGCACCGAGAACCGGTCGCATCGCTGCTCGGCCGCTCGCTCGAGCGCGTAGGGCGAGTAATCCGCAGCGATGACCTTGCGCGAGGCATTCAAAGCCGCGAATTCCGCACCGAGCCGTCCCGTGCCGCAGCCGAGGTCTACGAGCCAAGGCGCTCGTAGGCTCTCGTGCTGCGCAAGGATCCATTCGGCGCCAGTGCGCCAGAGGGTGTCATCGTCCACACCGAGAAGCCGGTAGTGGTCGTTCCAGAAATCGCGGCTCTGGTGGAACGAACCGAACCAGTTCTGAAAACGCCGGACGGTATCGATCGGGGTCGCCAGACGATACCCCGGGATCGGCGTGCGCCAATTCTCGTCATAGTTGATCACGAGCCAGCTCTCTGGATCGGCCGGTGCCGGGAACTCGCGTCCTTGAATGGTGACGGTGGAGAACGGCAACATCTGGTCGGGTCGCATTCGTCCGCGTACATGGAACGGTTGATTGATGCACCCGTCCTCGCTGAAGAACGCTGCGAACACGTCGACGTAGTGATCGAGGGCGCCGAACTCGTCGCGGAAGTACAGTTGCATGTGGGTGGCGCTGTGGCGCACGATCTCGTATCCCAGGCTCTCGAGGATATGGCCGACCTCGAACCCCTCCCTGGCTACATCCACTGGGTTGGTGTGCTCCGAGAGATACGCGACGTCGGCGTCGTCATCATGGGGGAGCAACGACTGATCGCGCACTCCTCCGAGAAGTGTGCCTCCGACGACGAAGGGGCGAAGCCCGATTTGGGTGAGATGAGCGATCACTTCTTCAGTTCGATCGAGGATGCGAAGCTGAACGCCTGAATTGCCTCGCTCCAGAGTCTTTCCCAGCCTTCCCCACTTGTTTATGGCGAGCGGAATGCCGTCGGCGTCTCGTACTCGGGTGACTGTGTCGGCATCGCTGAATCGAGCCTGAACTTCTGCGATCCGCTCGCCTGTTCCTGAATCTCGAAGTGAGACTTCGGTAGCACCGACGAGATAGGGGACAATGGGGGCAGGCCAGGCGTATTCGCCCTTGCGCAGAGCCGGTGGGGCCAAGAGATCGATCGACCACACGCGATCCTCTCCGAAGAAGATATCGACCGAGCGCACGCGTTCGGAAAGCACGGGTATGCTGATCCCCGTCTTCGAGACCGTGATTGACATGCGCCCCTTGCCAGTGTGTGGACCGATTTCTTACCGGCCTATACTCTCATGCTGCGCGGTATCAAGCTGGAAGGCGCAGGGCGTGGGCCCCGGGACACGTGACACGGGAGAGCTTCGAAAGTACCCATAGACTGGTGCGCATGGATCTTCTCGTCGTCGGATCAGGTTTCTTCGGGCTCACCATCGCCGAGCGCGCCGCGAGCGCCGGCAAGCGAGTCGTCGTGATCGACCGCCGCCCGCACATCGGCGGCAACGCCTATTCCGAGGCCGAGCCCGAGACCGGGATCGAGGTGCACCGGTACGGTGCGCACCTCTTCCACACCTCCAACGAGACGGTGTGGGAGTACGTCAACCGGTTCACGACGTTCACGAACTACGTGCACAAGGTGTACTCGAACTTCAAGGGAGAGGTCTACCCGCTGCCGATCAACCTCGGCACCATCAACCAGTTCTTCCGCGCGGCATACGGGCCCGACGAGGCGCGGGCGCTGATCGCCCAGCAGGCCGAGGAGTTCGACACGAAGGCGGCGAAGAATCTCGAGGAGAAGGGCATCTCGCTCATCGGGCGCCCGCTCTACGAGGCCTTCATTCGCGACTACACGTCGAAGCAGTGGCAGACCCCCACGACCGAGCTGCCCGCCGAGGTGATCTCGCGGCTGCCGGTGCGGTACACCTACGACAACCGCTACTTCAACGACACGCACGAGGGCCTGCCGACCGACGGCTACACGGCGTGGCTCGAGCGGATGGCCGACCACCCCAACATCGAGGTGCGGCTCGACACCGACTTCTTTGACGAGTCGCAGCCCCTCAACAAGCGGGCCACGGTGGGCACGGTGCCCGTGGTGTACACGGGCCCGGTGGATCGATACTTCGACTACGCCGAGGGCGAGCTCGGCTGGCGCACCCTCGACTTCGAGCAGGAGGTGCTGCCGACCGGAGACTTCCAGGGCACGAGCGTCATGAACTACGCGGGATCCGACGTGCCCTACACGCGCATCCACGAGTTCCGCCACTTCCACCCCGAGCGCGAGTATCCGGCCGACAAGACGGTGATCATGCGGGAGTACTCCCGTTTCGCGTCGCGCGACGACGAGCCGTACTACCCGGTGAACACGCCGGAGGATCGCGAGCGACTGCTCAAGTACCGCGCGCTCACCGAGGCCGAGGATCGGGTGCTGTTCGGCGGGCGCCTCGGCACCTACCAGTACCTCGACATGCACATGGCGATCGGGTCGGCGCTGTCGATGTACAACAACAGGCTCGCCGAGCTGCTCTGAGGAGCTGCTCCGAGGAGCCTGGTCGCGCGGCCCCACGGTGGATTCTGCGACTGCGCGCAGAATGACGGACTGGCCGATCGTCGTCCTGCGCGAGCGTGCGAGTCGCAGGATCCACGCGCCCTGCGACCGCTCGTCGGGCTAGCGGCCCTCGAAGGTCCGCTTCCACTCCTCGACCGAGGCGATCCGGGGCAGCGCCGCACGGTATTCGCGCGCGAGTCGATCCCAGTTCTTCTCGATCTCGCGCGTGAGCGCGCGCGACTCGCGCAGCAGCCGGCGGAACTTCGCCCGGTCGTGCCGGTACCACATCTTCCCCGCTCCGTCGGCCGACCCCACGATCACGCTGCTGTGGTGCGGGATCTGCCACCACGTCGCGTCGAGCTTCGGGTACTCGAGCTCGGGCGCCTGCATGTCGCTCTCGTTGCTCGCGCGCAGCCAGTGCCGGGGGAGCATGCGGGCGGTGAAGAGCGCCAGGCGCAGGCCGGTGGGGCCCTTCGGCTCGTCGAGCAGCGGCAGCGCCCGCCCGCCGCGGGAGACGGGGGTGTCGGCGTCGCCGGCGCGGTACACGCGCGTCTCCGGGAAGTCGGCGGCCCGGGCGCGCGCCTGCGGCATGTCCGTCGCGATCTCGTCGTGCATGCCCCCGGGGCCGCGCAGCACCGAGCGCATGCCGTCGACCGCCAGCTGCACGGCGTAGTACTGCATGTTGAGCAGCTTCTTGATGTCCTGCCGGCCGCTGTTCTGCAGCAGCGTGCCGCCCGCGGGCCGATCCGAGTGCAGCAGACCCGCGACGATGCGATTGCGCGTGTGGAAGAACGCCTGCCAATCCTGCGAGTCGTCCTTGTCGATCCACGACACGTGCCACAGCGCCACACCCGGCAGCGACACCGTGCGGTAGCCGGCGGCCTTCGCGCGCAGCCCGTACTCGGCGTCGTCCCACTTGATGAACGCGGGCAGCGACAGGCCGATCTCGGCGATGACGCTCTTCGGGATCATGCACATCCACCAGCCGTTGTAGTCGGCGTCGAGGCGGGCGTGCATCCACTTGGTCTGGCGCAGATTGCGCGTTCGGAAGTCGTGGCGGTGCTGCTCCTCGAACGAGGGCCCCCACATGAACGGGCCGGGCCGCACCACCTCGGCCCAGGCGTGCAGCACGGGCTTGTCGAGCAGGTCGAACATGTGCCCGCCCACGAGCACCGGGGTGCGGCTGAAGCGGCCGAACTGCAGGGCGCGCAGGGCGCTCTCGGTCTCGAACTCGACGTCGTCGTCGAGCAGCAGCAGGAAGTCGGTGTGCTCGCGCTCGAGCGTCTCGGCCATCGAACGCGCGAAGCCGCCGGAGCCGCCGAGATTGCCCTGCTCGATCACCCGCAGCTTCTCGCCCAGGCGCTCGGCGACGGCGTCGAAACCGGCCTCGTCGCGCACCTGGCGCGTGCCCTGGTCGACCAGGAAGATGCGGTCGATGCCGTCGAGCAGCGCGGGGTCGTCGGCGATGTTCCCCAGCGTCGCCACGCAGTAGTCGGGCTTGTTGTAGGTGGTCATCCCGAGGCTCAGCTTGCCCGTGGCGACGGGATCGGCCTCGGTGTTCCACGATCCGCTCTCCAGGATCAGATCGTCGGTGCTCGCGATGAGATCGAACCAGTACCAGCCGCCGTCGCTGAATGCCGTGAGGGGCAGCTCGAAGACGCTCTCGGCGCTGCCGTCGACCCGGCGCGAATCGACGCGCTGCTGCACGCCCCGCGCATTGGAGCGGTAGACGATGATCGTGCCCGGTCCCTGCGTGCGCAGCGTCAGCGCGACCCGGTCCACCACCGTCCACCGCTGCCAGTACGAGGCCGGGAAGGCGTTGAAGTAGCTCGCGAACGAGACGCGCTGCCCCGAGCGCACGCGTGCGCTGCTGCGCGAGAGCACGTTGTCGATGTGCGCATTCTGGCTCAGGCGCACCGGCCGGCCGCGCACGGCCGTCCAGGTCTCGGCGTCGGCGTACAGCGGCAGCACATCGGGATCCTTGGCCAGCGGGAAGACGATGTTCTGAAGCGTGGTGGGCATCGAAGGCGCGCCTCTCTTGACGAACGGGGCCGGGATCCTCCGGCGCTTGCGACGCCCACAGTCTACCGACGGGGCACTCGGGGCTCGCCGATAGCGGCGGAGGTGTGCTTCGCCCGACCGACCGGGCGGATGCCCGACTCGTCAGTCCACGTCGAGGTCGTGGCTCACCCGCCACACGGCGAGGGTGAGCTCGGGCACCCCGGCGGCGATCTCGCGCAGCAGCTCGAACTCCACGCGATCCGCGTTGCGGCGGTGCTCCCGCGCGTCGGGACCGCCCGAGCGCGCGGCGAGCCGGGCGAGGCCGAACTCGGCCAGCCGGCCGCGATCCTCGAGCATCTCGTCGCGCAGGGCGAGCACCACCAGCTCGTCGACGTCGGGCACCTCCGCGACGGCGACGGCCGGATCCTCGCCGTCGCGCATGCGGTGCTCGAGAATCGTGTCGCGCTCGAGGCGCGCCTCGGACCGCAGGCGCTGCAGCCGCTCGGTCGTCATCAGCACGGCATCACCGACCGCTCCGTGCCGTGGGCACCGGGATGGGCCCGGTGTGGCGCGGGATCGGCACCCGCCTCCAGGGCAGCTTCGTCGGTTCGGCATCGAGCGAGGGGAGCTGGAAGTCGAAGCGCGACTTCACCGCGAGCAGGATGAGCAGCAGCCAGTTGCCCTCGATGAGCAGCCGGCTCTCGGTGAGCGACTGCACGAGCAGCGCCACCATCACGAGGAACGGCCACAGTGCGCTGGTGGCGTAGGGCAGCGGCTCTCCGAAGCCGCGACGGGGCGGATCCACCGCACGGAACCAGACGCGCCACATCGTGAGCACCACGATGGGCGCGAAGGCGAGCACGCCGATGATGCCGAGCTGCAGCCAGACGTCGAGCCACGCGTTGTGCGCGCTCATGACGGTCACGCCGGCCTTCTCGTCGAGCGATGCGAACGGCTCGACCCACGGGGCCCAGTAGCTCACCCAGCCCCAGCCGAACCACGGGCGCTGCTCGGCGAGCGCGATCACCGCGTCCCAGGTCTCGAGGCGGCCCGTCATATCGGCGCTCTTGCCGAGGAGTCCGAAGACGAAGTCGCGCGCGAAGAGCACCAGCGACACCGCGACCACCACCAGTGCGGTGCCGGTGAGGTACAGGGGCACCCGGCGTTCGGGGCCCAGCCGGCGTGCCCAGAGCGCGAGCACCAGGGCGACCATCGCCGCGAGCAGCGCCACCCACACCGTCGCGCCGCGGGTCAGCAGGATCGTGGCGAGGGCCGCACCCACCCAGAACCAGCCGGTGGTGGGGCGCACCAGTCCGGCCCGCAGCTGGATCCCGAACACGATCAGCCCCAGCAGTCCGATGAAGCCGAACAGCACGGAGCTGGCCACGATGCCCTGGATCGGCCCGCCGGTGAACAGCAGATCGCGGCTCCAGTAGAGCAGTTTGGGCACGGAGCCCGATTCCGGGGCCTCGGCGATGGGCTGCAGCACGGGCTCGCGCACCACGAGCGCCACCCAGAGCTCGAACAGGAACGAGACGCCGATCAGCCAGCGCAGGGCCGAGCCGAGGGTGCGCAGCACCTCGTGCCAGGTGAGCACGAAGGCGAGCACGACCGCGAGCAGCGTGGTCGCCAACTGGGCGACGACCCCGAGCACGCTCTCGAGGCGGTACTGCGACCACGCGATCGAGAGCACGGCGAGCGTCAAGAACCAGTAGACCGGCGAGGGGAGGCGGTACCAGCGGAAGCGCTCGGGCTTCAGCCGCACGAAGAGCACGACCCCCCACACCGTCAGCGCCGCGGCGACCGCGAGGAAGCCCCACCAGCCCAGCAGATTGCGCACCCCATTGCTGCCGAGCGTGACGATGAAGACGCAGATCGCGTACGCGCTCACGCCGAGTCTGGTCTTGCTCTCCGCCATAGTCGGTATGGTAGAGCATGGCCCCCGGGGCGAGCTGCGCGGGCGAGGCGGTCGAAAGGGATGGGCCCGATCCGGCGGTCTCGATCGAGCGCCCCGTGTCGACCGTCGGAGGAGTGACGTGCTGATCTTCATCGAGAACACCCCTCGCGCCTACGCGTGGGGCTCCAGGGACGCACTGCCCGACATGCTCGGCACCGCGCCCAATGGTGAGCCCCAGGCCGAACTCTGGCTCGGCACCCATCCCGGCAGCCCGGCGCACGTGGCCAAGGCGACGCCTCAGGCGCACACCCTGATCGACCTCGTCGAGAGCGATCCCGAGCGCTACGGGGTGGACGGCGGGCCGCTGCCCTTCCTGCTCAAGGTGCTGGCCATCGGTGCGCCGCTGTCGCTGCAGGTGCACCCCGATTCGGGGCAGGCCGAGGCGGGCTTCGCCGCCGAGGAGGCCGCCGGGATCCCGCGCGACGCGCGGCACCGCAACTACGGCGACCGGCGCCACAAGCCCGAGCTGCTCGTCGCGCTCGGCGACGTCACGGCGCTCAGCGGGTTCCGTGCGCTGCCCGCCGTGCGCCGCGACCTCGCGCTCCTCGCGGCTGCGGTGCGCCACTGCGACGACCGCGTCGATTCCGGCGCCGGCGGGGAAGCGGGCGAGCGCGCCGAGCGCGCCGAGTACGGTGGCGCGGATGCGCTGGACCGGGTGGCCGACCGCCTGGCGGGAGACGACGGCGAGCGGCGGCGGGAGTTGCTGCAGTGGGCGTTCAGCGGCGATCCGGTCGTGGGCCGAGCACTGCGTGCGCTGCAGCGGGTGATCGCTGAGGGGGACGCCGAAGCCGCCGGCCTCGATCCCGAGCGCGCCGCCGCGCTGCGCGAGCTGGTCGCCGCGCACCCCGGCGACCCCGGGGTGCTGGTGTCGCTGCTGCTGCACCTCGTGCACCTCGCACCCGGTGAGGCGATCTTCCTGCGAGCCCGCCAGCTGCACGCCTATCTGAGCGGGATCGCGGTCGAGGTGATGGCCTCCTCCGACAACGTGCTGCGCGCGGGGCTCACCGAGAAGCACGTCGACGTGGCGGAGCTGTGCCGCATCGTCGACACCGACGAGCTCGACGATCCGCGCTTCCCGTGCACCAGGTCGGCGCGCGGGCTCGTGGCCTGGTGCCCCGACGTGCCCGACTTCCGGCTGCTGCGCGCGCGGCTCTGCGACCCCGACGACGACTCGCTCGCGCGCGTCGACGACGGCGCGCCGCTCGTCGAGGTGCCGGCGGAGCACCCGCTGGTGCTCGTCGTGACCGCTGGGCGCGTGCGGGTGGAGCGGGCCGCGGCAGACGCCGAGGCGCTCGCCGAGGTGGCCACCGCCCGGCGCGGGCAGTCGCTCTACGTCTCGGCGGGCGAGCCGGTCCGGCTGACGGGGCACGGCGAGGTGTTCCTCGCGACCGTCGGCGGCTGAACGCGGGATCCGCGCGCGCAGTGATCCGCTCGCGCAGGTGATCCGCGCGCACATGAGATCCGCGCTCGCAGGGGGTCCGCTCGCGCAGGAGCCCCAGCCGACTCCGTCCTGTTTGAACGCTGAACTCCTGCACGAGCGGCGAGCCCGCACCGGAGGTCCCACTGCGCCGTGCGAGTACACTGGTGCGCGTGTCGAACGCCGATCTCCGCGAACCCCGGGACCCCGCTGCATCACCGGACGCGCCCGTCGACCGGCTCGGGGGGCTCGGGCGAGTGCTCATCACGGTCTACATCGTGCTGGCGATCGCGGCCACATTCCGCTCGATCTACCAGATCATCGCCAAGTTCGACGAGGCGCCGCTGGCGTACTCGCTCTCCGCGGTCGCGGGGCTCGTCTACATCGTCGCGACGGTCGCCCTCATCAAGCGCCGGGGCGCCTGGCGCACGGTCGCCTGGTGCGCCCTGCTCTTCGAGCTCTGCGGCGTGCTGATCGTCGGAACGCTCAGCCTGCTCGCCCCGCAGCTCTTCGCGCACCCCTCCGTCTGGTCGCACTTCGGCAGCGGGTACCTCTTCATCCCGCTCGTGCTCCCGGTGCTCGGCCTGATCTGGCTGCGCCGCGTCGACCGCGCCGCGCGCGGGATCGAGGAACCCGCCTGATGCGCGTGATCGACCGGCTCGAGGCGATCCGCCCCGAGGAGTTCCCGCACGGCAGCTGCGTCGCCATCGGCAAGTTCGACGGCCTGCATCGCGGCCACCAGGCGATCCTGCGCAGCGTGCGGGAGTCGTCGATCGCGGAGGCGCGCCGATCCGTCGTGTTCACCTTCGCCAACAATCCCCTGAGCTATCTGCGCCCCGAAGCGTGCCCGCAGCCGCTGATGAGCCGTGAGCAGCGCCTGGAGGCCTTCGAGGCCGCGGGGATCGACGTCTGCGTGATGCTCGAGTTCGATGCGGCCCTCGCCTCGATCCCCGCCGACCGCTTCGTCAGCGAGGTGCTCGTGGAGCGGCTGCGGGCACGCCACGTCGTCATGGGCTCCGACTTCCGCTTCGGGCACCGCGGCGCGGGCGACGGCGCGCTGCTGCGCACCCTGGGCGCGCAGCACGGGTTCGAGGCCGACGTGCTCGCCCTCGTCGAGGACGGCGATACCGGGCAGGTGTCGTCCTCCCGGGTGCGCGAAGCCGTGCTCGCAGGCGACGTCGACGCGGCGGCCCGCATGCTCGGACGCCCGCCCGCGGTGCGCGGCGAGGTGGTGCACGGGGACGCGCGCGGCCGTGAGATCGGCTTCCCGACGGCCAACCTCGGCGGCGAGATCGAGGGTCTCGTGCCCGCCGATGGCGTCTACGCCGGCTGGGTCGTGGTGCACGGGCGGCGCAGGGTCGCCGCGATCTCGGTCGGCGCCAACGTCACCTTCGACCCCGAGGGCGAGCCCCGCGTCGAGGCGTTCGTGCTCGACTTCGATCGCGACATCTACGGAGAGCGCCTCGAGGTGCAGTTCGCGCTGCGGCTGCGCGGCATGGTGCGCTTCGACTCGCTCGACGCGCTGCTCGCGCAGATGCGGGCCGACGTCGACGCGACGCGCAGCCTGCTCGCGGGATGATCCAGCACGCTCCCTGCAGCGGATGATAGGATCGTGACCACGGTCGCGCGAACGCTTCACGAGCCCCATGCCGCGCATGAGGTCAGGCTCGGAACCCGCGAGCGGCCTGCGCCCCGGTACACGCGCCGGGATCGCACCACGCTGATCAGGAGATCCATTGGCAACCACCACTGCCACGCGTCAGTCCGCTGCGAAGGGCAAATCGGGCAAGTCGGCCCAGCCGCGGGACACCGGCGCCGCATCGCGCTCGAACGGCCGCCGCAAGCACACGCACAACGAGGGCATCATCCCGCTGCTGGCGCGCGCCGTGCGCGAGGTCGAGGCCTCGGCGCAGCGCGGCAAGGCGAGCCCGGCCGGCCGCACCAAGTTCCACGTGATCGCGCTGCTCATGCGCGAGGAGCGCGCGCGAGTCAAGACCGATGAGTCGGTGAGCGACTCCGAGCGCGCCGAGACGCTGAAGCGCCTCGACGGCGTGGCGGCGATCCTCGCCAAGACCGCGGCCCGCGATACCAGCCTCATCACGCTGCTCGAGCCGACCGCCCCCATCACCGAGGCGACGCGGCTGCTGAAGCGCAAGATGCTCACGCAGGCCGGCATCGTGCTGCCCGAGGAGGAGAAGGCGGCGCCCGAGCCGGCGCAGACCTTCGTGCCGCCCGAGCTCGCCGAGCGCCAGGTCGAGCCCGCCGGCATCGATGCCCGCATGCTGGCGAACCCGTTCCTGGCACCCGACCTGGCTCCGCCGCGCACGCCCACGCCGGTGGTGCGCCTGGCGAACTGGGAGCTGCTGGGCCCGCTGCTGAAGTCGTTCGAGCAGGGGGGCGGCGGATCCGCGTGCATGGATCTGCCTGCGCCACCGGTGCCGGATCGCCTCGCGCCCGCCGGGCGAGAACTGATGCCGCACCAGGCCCGATTCCTCGCGAGCGTCGCGGACGGGCATCGCAGCTTCCTGCTGGCCGACGAGCCCGGGCTCGGCAAGACCGCGCAGTCCGTGCTCGCCGCGAGCGTCTCGGGGAGCTACCCGCTGCTCGTGGTGGTGCCCAACGTCGTCAAGATGAACTGGGCGCGCGAGGTGGAGCGGTGGACGCCGCAGCGCCGCGTCACCGTGATCCACGGCGACGGGCAGGACATCGACGCCTTCGCCGACGTGTTCGTGGTGAACTACGAGATCCTCGACCGGCATCTGAGCTGGATCTCGCGCTTCGGCTTCAAGGGCATGGTGGTCGACGAGGCCCACATGATCAAGAACGTGCAGTCGCAGCGCTCCCGCAACGTGCTCGCCATCGCCGAGAGCATCCGCGAGCGCACCCCGGGGGTCTCCCCGCTGCTCATCGCCCTCACGGGCACGCCGCTCATCAACGACATCGACGACTTCCGCGCCATCTGGCGCTTCCTGGGCTGGACCGAGGCCGACCGGCCCGGCGCCGAGCTCATGGCGCGGCTCGAGAGCAACGGGTGGACGCCGGCCGATCCCGCGTTCTACCCCGAGGCTCGGCAGAGCGTGGTCGACATGGGGATCGTGCGCCGCCGCAAGGTCGACGTGGCCGCCGACCTGCCCGCGAAGCGGGTGGTGGATCTGCCCGTCGAGCTGGATGACGAGATGGGGCGCGGGATCCGCGACGCCGAGGCGCAGCTGGCCCGCAAGCTCGTGGACCGCTTCACGGCGGTCAAGAACGGCAAGCTGGGGCAGAAGCTCAGCGACGAGGCCATCGTGCGCATGGTCTGCGCGCAGGAGCTCGAGGAGTCGAACGCGTCGGCCGACGGCATGAACGTCTTCACGATGGTGCGGCAGATCGGGCAGGCCAAGGCCTCGCTCGCCGCCGACTACACGGCGCAGCTCGCGCGCTCGGTGGGCAAGGTGGTGTTCTTCGCCAAGCACATCGATGTGATGGACCGGGTGGAGGCGCAGCTCGCCGAGGCCGGCCTGCGCACGGTCTCGATCCGCGGCGATCAGACCGCGACGTTCCGACAGCAGCAGATCGACGCGTTCAACAAGGATCCCGAGGTGGCGGTGGCGGTCTGCTCGCTGACCGCGGCGGGAGTGGGCGTCAACCTGCAGGCCTCGTCGAACGTGGTGCTGGCCGAGCTCTCGTGGACCGACGCCGAGCAGACGCAGGCGATCGACCGCGTGCACCGCATCGGGCAGGACGAGCCGGTGACGGCGTGGCGCATCGTCGCCGCGCAGACGATCGACGCGAAGATCGCCGAGCTCATCGACGGCAAGGCCGGGCTCGCGGCGCGCGCGCTCGACGGTGCAGCGGCGCCCGCCGAGGACGCGGACTCCGTGCAGCTGCTCGCGCTCATGGGCGTGCTGGAGCGGGCGCTGGCGCAGCAGGCGAACGCGTAGCCCGGAGACCCGGCCGAGACCGAGTCGATTGTGCGACCACGAGCGATTTCTCGCCGCTGGATGGATCGGTCTCGCACAACGGGCTCGGTTTCGAGCCGCGGGATCCCGAGGCACCCCGCGCCTGCGGCGCACCTGGCCGGTTCCGTGTCGAACTTGGCGGAAATGCCCATGTTCGTGACGATCCGGCCAACGCTACGATGGGGGCGACGCTCCGGCGATCCCGCGTGCTCGGGAACCGCCGCGTGAAACGGACGAGGAGGCCTTGATGCGCATCGGTGTGCTCTGCTCCGGCGGCGACAGCCCCGGCATGAACGCCGCGATCCGGGGCGCCGTGCTGCGCGGCGTCGAGGTGCACGGCTTCGAGATGGTCGGCTTCATGGACGGCTGGCGAGGATTCCACGAGGCGGATCTCGTGCCGCTGGATCGTTCGGCCGTGCGGGGCATCTCGCCGCTCGGCGGGGTGATCCTCGGCACCAGCCGCGTTCCGCCGTTCGCGAGCGGCGACGGTGACGCCGCCGAGTGGCAGGCGATCCGGGCCCGCATGGCGGAGTATCGACTCGACGGCTTCCTCCTGATCGGGGGCAACGGCACGCAGACCGTCGCGAAGCTGCTCACCGACGCCGGGATCCGCGCCATCGGTCTGCCCAAGACCATCGACAACGACCTCGGCGGCACCGACTACACCTTCGGATTCGACACCGCCGTGTCCATCGCCTCGGAGGCGATCGACCGGCTGCGCACCACCGGCGAGTCGCACAGCCGGTGCATGGTGCTCGAGGTGATGGGGCGCAACGCCGGGTGGATCGCGCTGCACGCGGGCATGGCGGGCGGCGCGCAGGTGACGCTGATCCCGGAGCATCCCGAGTCCATCGAGCAGATCTCCGAGTGGGTGCTGAGCGTGCGGGATCGCGGCCGCTCATCGCTCGTGGTCGTCGCCGAGGGCTTCACGCTCGAGGGCGCCGACGGCGAGGTGACCCGCGAGGGGCTCGACGGGTTCGGGCGGCCGCGGCTCGGCGGCGTCGCCGAGATGCTCGCTCCACTCATCGAGGAGCGCACGGGGATCGAGACGCGCGCGACCGTGCTGGGGCACGTGCAGCGCGGGGGATCGCCCACGGCCTTCGACCGGGTGCTCGCGACTCGCACGGGGATCGCCGCCGCCGACGCGGCGCACGCCGGGAGATGGGGCACGATGGCCGGGCTGCACGGCGACCGCATCGATCTCGTGCCGCTCCACGAGGCCGTCGGTCGGCTCAAGACGGTGCCGGATGCCCGCTACGAGGAGGTCCGCCTCAACTTCGGGTGATGCTCCGCTCGCTCAGCCGGCGGTGGCTAGCCGAGCCGGGCCTGCACGTCGCGCAGCGAGGGGTTCGTCGCCGTGGTGCCGTCGGGGAAGACGAGCGTCGGCACCACGGCGTTGCCGCCGTTGACCGACTTCACCAGCTCCTCGGTGCCGGGCGTCTGCTCGATGTCGACCACGGTGTAGCCGATCCCCGTCTTGTCGAGCATCAGCTTGAGGCGCTTGCAGTAGCCGCACCAGGCGGTGGAGAACATGGTGACCGCTCCCTGCTCGGGAACGAAGTCGTTCAGATCCGCTGCACTCATGCCGCCTCCTCGGTCGTCGATGTGCCGCCAGCCTATCGTCGGCGGCAGGGAGCGAGCCGAGCGCGGGGGCCGTGAGACTGAGGATCCGCCCGCACCTGCTCCAGGGGCGCCCGCCAGAGTAAACGGAAGGTGAACGAGGGGGCCTCGGCTTGACCTGCCGGAGGCGAGGTGAAACCATGATTACGGCGCGCCAGCGGTCATCGGCGAGCACCGGATGATCGGTGAACAACAGGTGACTTCGCGGGTGTTCCACGGACCTCTGCTCCCGAACGAAAGACGCCGGTGGAAATCACCCTCATCGTGCTGCTGGTCATCGCACTGGCGCTGTTCTTCGACTTCACCAACGGCTTCCACGACACGGCCAACGCGATGGCGACGCCCATCGCGACCGGGGCGCTCAAGCCGAAGACCGCGGTGCTGCTCGCCGCGATCCTCAACCTCGTCGGCGCATTCCTCTCGACCGAGGTGGCCAAGACCATCTCGGGTGGTCTGATCAACGAGGGCGACGGCGGGGTGCTCATCACCCCGGAGATGATCTTCGCCGGCCTCATCGGCGCGATCGTCTGGAACCTGCTGACCTGGCTCTACGGTCTGCCCTCCAGCTCCTCCCACGCGCTGTTCGGCGGCCTCATCGGCGCGGCGATCGTCGGCGCGGGCATCAACGCCATCAACGGCGGGGTCTTCCTCTCGAAGATCCTGATCCCGATGCTCGCCGCCCCGCTCACCGCGGGCATCGTCGCGTTCACGGCGACCCGGGTGGCCTATGCGATCACGCGCCGCCACGACGGCAAGAAGGACGGCCGCGGCCGTTTCCGCTACGCCCAGATCGCCTCGTCCTCGCTCATCGCGCTGGCCCACGGCACCAACGACGCTCAGAAGACGATGGGCGTCATCACGCTCACGCTCGTCGCCGCGAACCTGCAGGAGCCCGGCACCGGCCCCCACTTCTGGGTCATCGCGGCGTGCGCCTTCGCGATCGCGCTCGGCACGTACTCGGGCGGGTGGCGCATCATCCGCACGCTCGGCGCGGGCCTCACCCAGGTCAAGCCGGCGCAGGGCTTCGCGGCCGAGACCAGCACGGCCGCCACGATCCTCGCCTCGAGCCACCTCGGCTTCGCGCTCTCGACCACGCAGGTCGCCTCGGGCTCGGTCATCGGCTCGGGCCTCGGACGACGCGGATCGAGCGTGCGCTGGCGCGCGGTCGGCCGCATCGGGCTCGGCTGGCTCTTCACCCTGCCCGCCTCGGGCGCCGTTGCGGCGGTCGCGGCGCTGATCGCCCACATCGGTCCCGTGGGCATCGTGATCGACGCGGTGCTCGGCTTCGGCTTCATTCTGGTGATCTTCTGGCGCTCCCGGCGCAACAAGGTCGACCACTCCAACGCGATCCCCGTGCCCGACGTGGCCGAGTCGGGGTACGCGGTGCGCATCCGCAAGGGGAAGGTCAAGCCTCTGAAGACCAAGACCGGCACGATTCCGCCGCTCACCCCGGTGGCGCAGTCGGCCGTGCGCGACGATCTCGCCGCGCGCGAGGCCGAGAAGGCGGCGCGCGAGGCGCAGGCCGCCGATGAGGCAGCCGGCTCCGAGGACGCCGAGCGGGGGAGTGCACGATGAACATCGACTGGATGGCCTTCCTCATCGTCTTCGTGGCGGCGCTGCTCTCGGCCGTGTTCGTGGTCGCGCTGTACTCGCTCGGGATCCGGTTCCTCGCCACCCCCGCTCCGCCGGTGCGGCTCGACGATGGCACCTTCGCGCCCGACGGCCCGTCCCGCGACGACGAGGACGACGACGTCGACGCTCTCGGGAGGCCCCGCTGGGCCACCGTCGCCGCCAACGTGTGCTTCGCGCTGTCGGCGCTCGCGGTGCTGATCGGGATCTTCCTGATCGTTCCCGCCCTGCACTTCTGGTGAGCGGACCCGATTGAGGGAGCGCAGCGCACTTCCCGCCGCTTGGGCGAGCGCAGCGAGTCGAAACCCGTACTCGCGGCGCTCGACCCCGCGGTGCCTCGCTGCTCCGGCCGCGCCCGGCCCGCGGAGAGGCAGGCCCAGTAGGGTGGGCGCATGAGCGAGCACACGGATCGGATCCCAGGCCTCGTCGCCGGACTGCGGCACGGTTTCGAGCGCGGCGTCACCCGCCCGGAGTCGTGGCGGCGCGAGCAGTTGCACCGCCTCCGCGCCCTGCTGCTCGAGCGCGGCGACGACTTCGAGCGCGCGCTGCGCGAGGACCTCGGCAAGTCGGGCACCGAGGCGCAGCTCACCGAGATCGGCTTCCTCGTCACCGAGATCGACTCCGCGCTGCGCCACCTCTCCCGCTGGATGCGCCCCGAACGTGTCGCGGTGCCGCTCGCGGCGCAGCCCGCGTCGGCGAGGATCGTGCCCGAGCCGCTGGGCGTCGTGCTGGTCATCGCCCCCTGGAACTATCCGCTGATGCTCGCCCTGTCGCCCGTGATCGGCGCGCTCGCGGCGGGGAACGCCGTCGTGATCAAGCCGAGCGAGCTGGCTCCCGCGACCTCGTCGCTTCTCGGAAGGCTTGTTCCCGACGCGCTGGATCGTCGCGCTGTGGCGGTGGTCGAGGGCGGCGTGCCCGAGACCACGGCGCTGCTCGAACAGCGCTTCGACCACATCTTCTACACCGGCAACGGGCGCGTCGGGCGCATCGTGGCGCGCGCTGCAGCCGAGCACCTCACCCCGATCACGCTCGAGCTCGGCGGCAAGTCGCCCGTCTACGTCGACGAGACCGCGCCGCTCGCCGAGACCGCGCGTCGCATCGCCTGGGGCAAGTTCATGAACGCGGGCCAGACCTGCGTGGCGCCCGACTACGTGCTGGGCCGGCCCGAGGTGCTCCGCGAGCTGGCGCCGGCGCTGGAGGCGGCCGTGCACGAGCTCTACGGCAACGCCACCGCGCGCAACCCCGACTACGGGAGGGTCGTCAACGACGCCCAGTTCGAACGCCTCGTCGGCTACCTCGACGACGGCGCGGTCGAGGTCGGCGGCGGCTTCGACGCCACGATCCGCCACATCGCGCCGACGGTGCTCTCCGGAGTGCCCCGGGACGCGCCCGTCATGCGCGACGAGATCTTCGGGCCGATCCTGCCGCTCGTCGAGGTCGCCGACCTCGACGACGCGCTCGACTTCGTCGCGGCACGGGACAAGCCGCTCGCCGCATACGTCTTCAGCGAGCACCCCGCCACGCGGAAGCGGTGGGAGCAGGAGACGAGCTCGGGCGCCCTCAACTTCGGCGTGCCGGTGCTGCACCTCGTGGCCCCCGAGCTGCCGTTCGGCGGGGTCGGCGAGAGCGGCATGGGGGCCTACCACGGCGAGCGCTCGTTCCGTGTCTTCAGCCATGAGAAGCCGGTGCTCACGAAGCCCTTCGCGCCCGACACCCTCGGGTCCACCATCATGCCGCCCTACACGGCGCAGAAGAGTCGCCTCGTGCGCCGCTGGTTGCGCCGCCTCATGTGAGCGGGCGGGTATCACCGAACCGACATGCTGTCGTGAGTAGGATTGTGCCGTGGATGAGCCCAGAAGCGAGGCCCCGAGCCGCGCACCGCACCCGGCCGACGACGCCGCGCACGAGCTGCCGCTCGGCGTGCGGGTCGCGGCCGCCTGGTCATGGCGCCTGATCCTCATCGGGCTCGCCCTGGCCGGCTTCCTGTGGCTCGTGGTGCAGGTGCGCATCATCGTGATCCCGCTGCTCATCGCGATCCTGCTCACTGCACTGCTCGCGCCGGTCGTGCAGTGGTTCGAGCGGCAGGGAGCGCCCCGCTGGCTCGGCGTGGTGACAGCGCTCGCCATCTTCGGCGTCGCGGTGTGGATGCTCATCACCCTCATCACGACGCAGCTGCGCAACGGATTCGAGGACGTCGCCCGGCGCTCCGAGGAGGTCTGGTGGGAGGCTCTGCACTGGGCGGAGGCGACGTTCGGGATCTCGGCAGCCGAGATCGAGACCTTCACCGGGCAGATCTGGAAGACCATCGAGGGGCACCAGTCCGAGATCTGGAGCGGTGCGCTCGGCGTCGCGACGACCGCCGGCCAGTTCATCACCGGGGCGCTGCTGACGGTCTTCTCGCTCATCTTCATGCTCATCGACGGCAAGCGGATCTGGTTCTGGGTGGTCGGCTTCCTGCCCGCGAAGGCGCACGCTCCCGTCGACGCGGCCGGGCGCGCCGGGTGGATCTCGGTCGGCCAGTACGTGCGCGTGCAGATCTTCGTCGCCTTCGTCGACGCCGTCGGCATCGGCGCGGGCGCGGCGCTGCTCGGCGTGCCGCTCGCGATCCCGATCGCGATCCTCGTCTTCCTGGGATCGTTCATCCCGTTCCTCGGCGCCATTACCACCGGCGCCCTCGCCGCGTTCATCGCGCTCGTCTACAACGGGCCCGTGAACGCGCTCATCATGCTGGGCGTGGTGATCCTCGTCAATCAGATCGAGGGCCACGTGCTGCAGCCGTTGGTCATGGGCAGCGCCGTCAAGGTGCACCCGCTGGGCGTGGTGCTCGCCGTCTCGACGGGTGCGCTGCTCGCGGGGGTGCCCGGCGCGCTCTTCGCCGTACCCATCGCGGCCTCGGCCAACTCCATCGTCAACACGCTGGTCAGCAGGCAGTGGGAGGTGGGATCCGATCCCGTCGCCGACTACCACCGGCGAGAGAAGACTCACCACCGGGCCCGTTACCGGGCCCGCGCGCTCGCCAAGCGGCAGCGCAAGGAAGGACACTCATGACCGAGGCTCAGCCGGCACTCGTGCTGGAGGACTTCGAACGCGCACTCGATCTCGTGCACCGCGTGACGCAGCGCACCCCGCTCGAATCATCCCGCTACCTCGCGGAGATTCTCGGGGTGCCGAAGGTCTACCTGAAGTGCGAGAACCTGCAGCGCACCGGAGCCTACAAGCTCCGCGGCGCATACAACCGGCTCACGCAGCTGTCCGACGCCGAGCGGGCGCGAGGGGTGGTGGCCGCCTCGGCCGGCAACCATGCGCAGGGCGTGGCGTTCGCGGCGCGCGAGCTCGGCATCAAGGCCACCATCTTCATGCCCCTCGGCGTCGCGCTGCCCAAGCTGCAGGCGACCCGGGGCTACGGCGCCGAGGTGGTGCTCGAGGGATCGACGTTCGACGAGACCAATCGCGCGGCCCAGCAGTTCGTCGCCGAGACCGGCGCGCTCTTCGTGCCGCCCTTCGACGACCCCGCGGTGATCGTGGGGCAGGGCACGGTCGCGCTCGAGATCCTCGAGTCGGCGCCAGAGGTCGAGACGCTGATCGTGCCCATCGGCGGCGGCGGGCTGATCTCGGGCGTCGCGGCGGCGGCGAAGCAGCTCGCCGCGCGCGAGGGGCGACCGATGCGGGTCATCGGCGTGCAGTCCGAGAACGCGGCGCCGTTCAAATCGTCGCTCAAGGTGGGGCGGCCCGTGACCGTCGAGACGCGGCCGACGATCGCCGACGGCATCGCCGTCGCGCGGCCGGGCGAACTCAACTTCGACATGGTGCAGGAGTACGTCGACGAGGTCGTCACGGTGAGCGACGACGACATCGCGCGCGCCATCGTCATGCTGCTCGAGCGCGCCAAGCTCGTCGTCGAGCCGGCCGGCGCGGCCGGTGTCGCGGCGATCCTCGCGGGCAAGGCGCGCGCCAGCGGCGTCACCGCGACCATCCTCTCCGGAGGCAACATCGATCCGCTGCTGCTGCAGCGCGTGATCGGGCACGGCCTCGCGGCGTCGGCGCGCTACCTCAAGCTGCGCATTCTGCTGCCCGACGTGCCGGGCCAGCTGGTGCGCACGGCCTCGATCGTGGCGTCGCAGAACGCCAACGTCGTGGAGGTGATCCACACGCGTCACGCGACCGAGCTGCCCGTCAGCGAGGTGGAGCTCGAACTGCACATCGAGACGCGCGGGCACGAGCACGGCGATGCCGTCGCGCAGGCGCTGCGCGACGCCGGGTACACGGTGCGGGTGGGCGAGCGCTACTGACGCGGGCCGCCGGGGTCTGCGGGCCTGTCTGGGGTTCGCCCGGGCCGTGCGGCGCGACTCACGCGGTGAGCGCGGCGCCCGCCTGCTCGGCGAAGAGCCGGATCGCGCGATGCGCGTCGGCGACCGTGATGCTGCCGCCCGCCACGATGTGCAGGCCGTAGGCGTCTTCGAGCGCCACGAAGTTCATCGCGATGTCGTCGAGCGCGCCGGTGAGCCGGAACTCGCCGGAGGCCGAGCCCTGTTCGAGGATCCCGCGGTAGAGCTCGAGCTGCTCGCGATAGAGCCGCTGCACCAGCTCGTCGTGCAGCGGGGATTTGCCCGCGAGCACATCGAACTCGTAGAGCAGTCGCATGAGCGCGTCGTCGGGCCCCTCGGGCAGGCCCGCGGTGATCGCGGTCTCGAGCTTCTGCGCCGCGCCCTCCTGCAGTGCGACGAGCGCCGCTCGCTCTTCGCCCACCCGACGCATGCCGGCCGCGTGGGCCTCGACGAGGATCGCGTCGAGATCCTCGTAGTAGTAGAGCAGCGCGCCCCGGGTCACGCCGGCCTGGTTGGCCACATCGGTGAGCGAGAGGTTGCGCAGGCCGTGCTCGGCCGCCGCGGCGAGGGCGGCGTCGACGACTTCTCTGCGGCGCTGCTTCTGCGTGCTCGGTCGGGCCATACGGCCAGTATGCCAGCCGCGGCCGGCCGCCCTGCGCGCGGTCTGAGTTGCGCCCGCTCGCCACGCGCCCGCTCGCCACGCGCCCGCTTGCCACGCGCCCGCTCGCCACGCGCCCGCTCGCCACGCGCCCGCCTCTTCCCAGCTGAGACCGACCCCACTGTTCGAACACGATGCCTTCGGCGCCGATAATTCGAGCGGTTTGGAACACTGGGCTCGGTTTCGGCAGCCAAGGGGCGGATCCGGGGCCGGGACGGGCGGCGGCAGGATCGGCCGGCCGGCGGTTTCTTGACATCTGAGTAAATTAATTTACTCTTGAGTTAAAGAACTCGCCCGCCGCACGATCGCGCGCCCGATCCCCTGGAGCTGACATGGCCGTCGACACCCTCTTCACCGGAGGAATGATCCGCACCTTCGATCCCGCGCAGCCGTGGGCGGAGGCGCTCGGCATCACCGGCGATCGGATCAGCTACGTGGGCCCTGCGGCCGAGGCGCCCGCCGCCCGCCGAACCGTGCAGCTCGAGGGCCGCCTGCTCACCCCGGGCGTGGCCGACACGCACAACCACCTCCTCCTCGGCTTCGACGATCTCGCCGTGAGTCTCGACCAGGTGCAGAGCCTCGACGTGGTGCGATCCCGCATCGCGGAGTTCGCCGAGACCCACCCGGATCTCGACTGGATCTGCGCCGAGAACGCCCTCTACTCGGTGGTCGAGGGCCGCCGCCCCAACGCCGACGACCTCGTGGGGGTCACCGATCGCCCGGTCTTCATCACGACGTACGATCAGCACTCGGTCTGGCTCAACCGCCCGGCGCTCGCGAAGCTCGGCATCCTGAACGGCGGTGATATCGCCTGGGGCAATCCTGAGATCGACACCGCCACCGGCGAGCCCACGGGGTGGATCACCGACTTCTACACGAGCGCGATGACCATCGACGGCCTCGCCGAGCTGCAGCGCGATATCCCCATGTACTCGCCGGATCGCCGCTACCGCAAGATCGTGAACAGCCTCGACATGGCGGCCCGATCCGGGATCACGACCGTGGTCGAGCCGCAGGTGCCGCTCGCCGAGCTCGATCTCTTCGCCCGCGCTGAGCGCGAGGGGCGGCTCACGAGCCGCACCATCGCCGCCATCTACCATCCGGTGGGCGCCGACGGCGATTTCCGGGCCCGCATCACCGAGGCGATCCGCGAGACCCCGCAGCACGAGCGCTTCAGGCTCGGCCCGGTCAAGCTCTACGCCGACGACGTGATCGAGCCGCACACCGCCGCGATGCTCGAGGACTACGCGAACCGCCCGGGGCACCGCGGGCACACGAGCCTCGAGCCGACCGAGTTCACCCGACTGTTCGTGGAGCTCGACCGGCTGGGATACCAGGTGCACACCCACGCCACGGGCGACTGGGGGATCCGCCTCACCCTCGACTCGATCGAGGCCGCGCAGCGCGCGAACGGTCGCGTCGATGCGCGGCACGGGATCGTGCACGTCGAGTGCCTCGCCCCCGAGGATCTGCCGCGCTTCGCCGAGCTCGGCGTCGTCGCCGCGATGCAGCCGCGGCACGCCTCGCCCGACCTCGTGGCCGGCACCTGGATGGAGAACGTGGGCGAGGCCCGCTGGGATCGCGCCTGGCGCTTCCGCTCGATGATCGACTCGGGCGCGCGCGTCACCTTCTCGAGCGACTGGCAGGTGGGCGAGATGGATCCGCTCGTCGGACTCTACAGCGCCATGACCCGCGCCCGCCTCGACGGGCACGACGCCTGGACTCCAGGCGAGCGGCTCGACCTCGACCGCGCGCTCGAGGCCTACACGAGGGGCGGGGCCGAGGCCTTCCACCACGAGGAGGCGCTGGGCGTGCTGCGCGTCGGCGCGCTCGCGGACGTGGTCGTCTGGTCGGGCGATCTCTACGCCATGGAGGCCGCCGAGATCCTCGAGCAGAGCGCCGAGCTGACCGTGGTCGGCGGCAGCGCGATCCATGACGCGCGCGGCGAGATGGACGGCGCTCCGGCCGCCGCGAACGTGCAGGATCCGGCCGGCGCCGGGCAGAGGTGCGACGAGCCCGCCGAAGAACACCACTGCCACAGCCACTGACACCGCCCCGTCATGCTGCGTGCGCGAAGCGGATCGCAGGATCTCCACCGAGCAGCCGCGATCCTGAGACTCGCCGCGCGAGCGGAGCGAGTCGCAGTATCCGCACCAGCTCCGTCCCACAACGAAGTGAAGAAGTGAAGGAGATCACATGTCCACGCTCCCCGCCCGCTCCGGCGTCGCTGCCGGCGATGACCAGATCGCGCACGCGATCGCCCACGAGGCCGGCACGCTGAAGCGCTCGCTCAAGCTGCGCCACCTCGTCTTCATCGGCCTCGCCTACATGGCGCCGATGGCGGTCTTCGACATGTTCGGGATCGTCGCCGAGGAGACCAACGGCCACGTGCCGCTCGCGTACCTCGTCGTGATGGTCGCGGTGCTCTTCACCGCGTTCAGCTACTCGCGCATGGTGCGCTTCTTCCCGATCGCGGGATCGGCCTACACGTACGCCAAGGAGGCGATCAACGCGCACCTCGGCTTCCTCGTGGGCTGGGTGGCCACGCTCGACTACCTCCTGCTGCCGATGATCAACGCGATCCTCTCGGGCATCTACATGGGGGCGGTGTTCCCCGAGGTGCCGTTCTGGGTGTGGGTGCTGCTCACGGTCGGGATCTGCACCGTGCTCAACCTGGTCGGCGTGAAGCTGGCGGCGAGCATGAACGTGATCCTCGTGTCGATCCAGCTCGTCGTGGCAGTGGTCTTCGTGGTGCTGACGATCGTGAACATCGTCAACGGGGCGAACGGCGCCGAGTTCACGATCGCGCCGTTCATCTCGGGCGACGTGCAGCTGGTGTCGATCGCCGCCGGTGCGGCGATCCTCGCGCTCTCGTTCCTCGGCTTCGACGCGGTATCGACGCTCGCCGAGGAGGCCGAGCGACCCGAGCGCGACATCCCCCGGGCGATCTTCATCATCGTGCTCGTCGCCGGAGCGTTCTTCATGACCGTCACGTACGTGATGCAGGTGCTGTTCCCGGATGTCACGCAGCTGGCCGACATCGTGGGGGCCTCGCCCGAGATCGCGAAGTACGTGGGCGGTGCGGCGTTCCAGGCGATCTTCGTGGGCGGCTACATGATGGCCGTGCTCGGCTGCGGCATCACGCAGCAGATGAGCGCCGCGCGCTTGCTCTACGCGATGGGCCGCGACGGAGCGCTTCCGAAGCGCCTCTTCGGCCGGGTGAACAGCACCGGCGTGCCGGTGGGCAATGTGCTGCTCGTCGCGGCCGTCGCGCTGACGGCGCTGTTCGTCGATCTGGATCAGGCCGCATCGATGATCAACTTCGGCGCCTTCATCGCCTTCACCTTCGTGAACCTGTCGGTGATCTTCGTCTTCTTCCGCTTCATCAAGCGGCGCGGACCCGGAGTGTGGCTCGGCTTCGTCGCGGTGCCCGCCATCGGCGTCGCGATCAACGTGTGGCTGTGGTTCAGCCTCGACAGCGTGTCGATGATGATCGGGGGCGTCTGGTTCGCGCTCGGGCTGATCTACCTGTTCGTCAAGACCCGCGGCTTCCGGGCGCCGGCGCCCGACCTCACGGGGCCGATCAACATCAGCATGTACGAATAGCGGCCAGGGGACGGGATCCGCTGCGCTCCGCTCAGCCGGCGTAGGTGTCGACCGCCAGGATCTTCACCGAGATCTGGTTGCCGTTGGGCGCCGCGTAGCTCGTCTCGTCCCCGACGCCCAGCCCGAGGATCGCCACGCCGAGCGGGCTCTCGGAGCTGTAGACGTCGAGATCGCTGCCGTCCGCGAGTTCGCGGCTGCCGAGCAGGAACCGCTCCTCGTCGCCGAAGACCTCCGCGGTCACGATGGTGCCGACCTCGACGACGCCGCTCGCCTGCGGGGCCTCGCCGACCACCGCGTGCTTCAGCAGCTCCTCGAGGTCGCGGATGCGGGCCTCCATCTTGCCCTGCTCGTCCTTGGCGGCGTGGTACCCGCCGTTCTCCTTGAGGTCGCCCTCCTCGCGAGCGGCCTCGATGCGCGCTGCGATCTCCTTGCGGCCGGCACCGGAAAGCGCGTCGAGCTCGCCCTTGAGGCGGTCGTAGGCTTCCTGCGTCAGCCAGGTCTGCGTGGGCTCGGCCATAGTCGATCCTCGTTTCGTGTGTGCGCGGTGTGTGCCGGCGCTCGTGCGCATCGCGGTCGCGGAGGGCGACGGCGTCGGCACGCGCCATGGCGCGGGGGTAAACGGAACGCCCCGACCAGGTCAGGGCGCAGCCTCAAGGATAGCACCGTGTTCCCAGAACGCGGACCGAGAAATCGCCGCGTGTCAGGGCGGGGGCGGGAGAACGGGACCGCGAGGACGGGAGCGGGTGGAGGGGAAGCGGGTGGACGGGAGCGGGGCCTCGCGACTACTCCATCACCCAGCACTCGCGCACGGTTGCGGCGGTCGCCGGATTCGTCACGACCAGGGGCGTGGTGACGGTGTGGGTGCGATCCTCGGTGACCGGCAGTTCCACGACCTTCCACCCGACGGTGGCCTTCACCGTGTTGAGCGCCTCGACCGCGCACGCGACGGGCGTCTCTGCGGGGGCGGTCACCTCGAACTTCACGTCGAGGTTCAGCTCGTCCTGCTTGGTGAACCCGATGTCCTGCCAGGAGACCCGATTCGTATTCTGCCAGCCGCTGAAGAGCAGGAAGCTCACGCCGCCGAGCACCAGGATCGCCGCCGCGCCCCAGGCGACGCGCCGGTCGAGCCGACGCCGACGCCCGGAGCCGTAGCGATCCTCGAGCGACTGCCCGTCGCCCGGCCCCGTGCCGGGCTCCGGGTCCGAGCCCGATGCTCGCGAGGCTCCTGCACCGGCAGTCGTCTGCGACACGGGAGCCTCCGATCCGGGCTGGGTAAACTGGGTGATCGTTGCCAGACTACCGGGAGGCTCCCGAGAGGCACGTGAGAGGACTCGCATGACGCTCAGGTTGATCGCGGTGCACGCGCACCCCGACGATGAGTCCAGCAAGGGCGCCGCCACCTACGCACACTACCTCGATGCCGGGGTGGAGGTGATGATCGTCAGCTGCACCGGCGGGGAGCGCGGCGACGTGCTCAACGAGCTCGTGTCGCGGGATCCGAAGAGCCGTCGGGATCTCGCCGGTCTGCGCCGCGAAGAGATGACCCGCGCCCGCGAGATCATCGGCTTCGAGCACCGCTGGCTCGGCTACCAGGACTCCGGCCTGCCGGAAGCGGGCGATCCCGTGCCGCCGGGATCCTTCGCGGCGATCCCTGCCGAGGTGTCGGCCGAGGCGCTCGTGCGCGTGGTGCGCGAGTTCCGTCCGCACGTCATGATCACCTACAACGAGCAGGGCGGATACCCGCACCCCGACCACATCCGCTGCCACGAGATCAGCCGCATCGCCTGGGAGCGCGCGGGCGATGCCGCCGCGTACCCCGACGCGGGCCGCCCCTGGTCGATCAAGAAGCTCTACTACGAGGAGATCTTCAACGCCGAGCGCGTCACGACGGTCTACCAGTGGCTCGTCGACCACGAGCCGACCTCGCCGCTCCTGCAGCAGTTCGCCGAACTGCGCGAGTGGATGAGCCGGCGCGAGTACCGCGGGACGGCCAAGATCGAGGTGGGGCGCTTCTTCGAGCGCCGCGATGAGGCGCTGCGCGCGCATGCGAGCCAGGTGCCCCCGGACAGTCCCTTCTTCTTCTGGCCCAACGAACTGCAGCGCGAGGCGTGGCCGTTCGAGGACTATCGGCTCGCAGCGTCGCGAGTGGCAACGAGCGAGTTCGAAGCCGATCTGTTTCAGGGAATCGAGGAGGAGCGCGCATGAACGTGCTGAGTATCGCGGTGCGGATCGCGGAGGAGACCGAGTTCGATCCCGATCAGGTGACGCCCGGCTGGGAGGGCTTCGTCTTCACGGGGCTGCTGGCCGTGGGGATCATCGCGCTCGGGTTCCTGCTCGTGAGCCGGTTGCGCCGCAACGCCTACCGGGCCGAGGTGCGCGAGCAGATCGCCGAGGAGCTCGCCGCCGAGGGCGACGCCCCCGCGGGGCCTGCCGACGGAGCGGCCGCGGGGCCTGCCGGCGGGGCGGCCGATGGGCCGACCGATGGGCCGACGTCGACGGGGGCCGGCGACGCGACCGATCCCGACCGACGGGCCTGACGCCATCGTGAGCGGCGGCGGCTTCGACGAGCCCGGTTTCGGCCCGGCCGACGAGGAGCGGTGGCCCGGAGAGGCCTGGGGCGCCCCGCCGCCCGAGGGGTGGACGGATCCCCGCCGCGAGACCGCGCGGGGGCCGCGCGCCGCTGCCGGGCCCGGCCCGGACGGGGCGCCCGCATCGCCGGGATCCGCGCCGGGACCCGTACCGGGATCCGCGCCTGCACCGACGGCTGCACCGGGATCCGCGCCCGCACCGCCGGTTGCACCGCCCGCGTCGACCGTGCCGAGCGCCCGCGGCGCCGACCCGCTCTCCGTGCTCTCGGAGGTCTTCGGCTACGACTCCTTCCGGGGCGAGCAGGCCGCCATCATCGAGCAGGTGAGCGCCGGCGGCGACGCGGTCGTGCTGATGCCGACCGGGGGCGGCAAGTCGATCTGCTACCAGATCCCGTCGCTCATGCGCGAGGGCACCGGGGTCGTGCTCTCCCCGCTCGTCGCGCTGATGCACGACCAGGTGGCCGCGCTGCGATTGGCCGGCGTGCGCGCGGCGGCGCTCAACTCGGCGATGTCGCATGAGGATCGGCTCGAGGTCGAGCGCGCCTATCGCGCGGGTGAACTGGAGCTGCTCTACCTCGCTCCCGAGCGACTCGCCGCGCCCGGCACCGTCGAACTGTTGGGCCAGGGGCGCATCGCCCTCTTCGCCATCGACGAGGCCCACTGCGTCTCCCAGTGGGGCCACGACTTCCGGCCCGACTACCTGCGCCTCGGCGCGCTCGCCGAGCGCTGGCCCGACGTGCCGCGGATCGCGCTCACCGCGACGGCCACCCCCGAGACGCACCGTGAGATCACCGAACGGCTGCACCTCGAGAACGCCGCGCACTTCGTGTCGAGTTTCGACCGGCCGAACATCCGCTACCGCATCGTCTCGAAGCAGAACGTGCGCTCGCAGCTCATCGCGTTCATCCGCGGGGAGCACGCGGGCGAGGCCGGCATCGTCTACGCGCTGAGCCGCAAGCGCGTCGAGCAGACGGCGGCCGCGCTGCGCGACGCCGGGATCGACGCGGTCGCCTACCACGCGGGCCTGCCCGCCTCCGAGCGGCTCGAGGCGCAGACCCGCTTCCTGCGCGAGGACGGTGTGGTGGTGGTGGCCACCATCGCCTTCGGCATGGGCATCGACAAGCCCGACGTGCGCTTCGTCGCGCACATCGATCTGCCCAAGTCGATCGAGGGCTACTACCAGGAGACCGGCCGCGCCGGTCGCGACGGACTGCCCTCCGAGGCCTGGCTCGCCTATGGGCTGCAGGACGTGGTGCAGCAGCGGCAGATGATCGAGGGGGGCGACGGCGACGCGGCCACGAAGGCCAACCAGACCCGTCACCTCAACTCCATGCTCGCGCTGTGCGAGGGGGTGGAGTGCCGGCGGGCCTTCCTGCTGCGCTACTTCGGGCAGGATCCCGCGTCTTCCGTGCGCCATCTCGTGGGCAGCGAGCCCGCCGGCGACGCTCCCTCCCGTCATCCTGCGGCCAGCGAGCCCGCGAGCGGAGTCGCAGGATCCGGACCCGCGCAGGCGCAGAACTGCGGCAACTGCGACGTCTGCCTCGATCCGCCGAAGCTGTGGGACGCGACCACTCCCGCGCAGATGCTGCTCTCCACGATCATCCGCACGCAGAGGGAGCGCGGCCGCACGTACGCGGCCGGCCAGCACATCGACGTGCTGCGCGGCGTGGGATCGGAGCGCGTCACGCAGATGCGGCTCGACGAGCTCTCCACGTGGGGGATCGGCAAGGAGTGGTCGGTCGCGCAGTGGCGCGGCCTGGTGCGGCACCTGCTCGCGGTCGGGCTGATCGAGGCCCGTGGCGAGTGGGGGGTGCTCGCGCCCACCGAGGCCGCGAAGCCGGTGCTGCGCGGCGAGGAGCAGGTGCGGATGCGCGAGGAGATCGTGGCGCGGGGCGCCGGCCGCGGTGGGCGCGCGGGCGGTGCGGGTGGTGCGGGCGGTGCGGGATCCGGCGGCGCGAAGCGCTCGGCAGCCGCTGCCGATCTGTCGCCCGAGCAGGCCGAGATCTTCGAGCGGCTGCGCGCGTGGCGAGCGGGGGAGGCCCGCAAGCAGGGGGTGCCCGGCTACGTGGTGTTCGGCGATGCGACGCTCGCGGCGCTCGCAGTGCACCGGCCCGCGACCGACGACGAGATGCTCGCGATCTCCGGCATCGGAGCGGTGAAGCTCGAGCGGTACGGTGCCGCCGTGCTCGAGGCGCTCGCCGCGGGCTGATCCTCCTGCCGGTCTCCCCGCGCGCCCCGCTCCCGGTCTCGCCGCGCGCCCCGCTCCCGGTCTCTCTTCGCGCGCCAGTAGTTGTCACCAAATCTCAGGTGAGGTGACACCTACTGGCGCGCGAAGATGCCGCGCCCGGGCCGGGCGCTCGGCCCGGGTGTTCGGCCCGGGCGCTCGCGCCGGGCACCCGCCCCGGGGCCCGGCCCGCGCCGCCCCGGCTACCGCAGGTAGACCGGATCCAGTGCCACGAGCAGCGCAGCCGTCCAGTGGCACAAGAACGCGAGCACCGTGAGCGCGTGGAAGATCTCGTGGAACCCGAAGACGCCCGGCACGGGATTCGGGCGCTTCAGCCCGTAGACCACCGATCCCAGCGTGTACATCAGGCCGCCCACGACCACGAGCACCATCGCTGCGGCGTTCGCGTTGTAGATGTCGACGATGAACATCACCGCCGCCCAGCCGAGCAGCACATACAGGGGCACGTACAGCCAGCGCGGCGCTCCGATCCAGAACACTCGGAAGCCGATCCCCAGCAGTGCTCCCGCCCAGACCAGCACTAGCAGCAGCACGCCCTTGTCGAGCGGCAGCGCGAGCAGCGCGATCGGCGTGTACGTGCCCGCGATCAGCAGGAAGATGTTGGCGTGGTCGAGGCGGCGGAAGACCTGCTTGGTCCGCGGCTTCCAGTTGAAGCGGTGGTAGAGCGCCGAGACGCCGAAGAGCAGCATGCTCGACAGCATGAAGACCGCCGAGGCCCACTTCGCCACGGGGCCGTGCGCGAGCGAGATGAGTACGATGCCGGCGGCGGTCGCCACGGGGAAGGTGCCGGCGTGGATCCATCCGCGCCAGCGGGGCCTCGACTCGACGGTGCCCTGCGGTCCCTGCACGGTGTCGGCGGCCCGATCCGGGGCCTGGGGCGGCTGCGGGTGATCGTGCGGGTGGTCGAGTGCGTCGGCGAGCAGCGGCAGCGACAGGCGATCCGGCTCGGGGAACGGCCGCTCGGTGCGCTCGGCAGGGTCGTTGCGGTCGGTGCGCTCGGGCTCGGAGGAGCCGTGGGAGGTCATGCTTCGAGTGTATGGTCTGCACAGTTCGCGAGCTGCATATATGTGGGGGATCCCCAGCCGGCGCGGTCGGCCCGTCGCTCGAACAGGAGATCGGCACTCGCGCAGGAACGACTGGACGACATGCTCCTGCGCGAACGCCGATCTCCTGTCTCGACGACGGCTGCTGCGCAGCGGGCGGGCGATACACTCTCAGGGTGAACGCACCTGCCCCGACGCCGCGAACCGGTCTGCTGTACCGGCTCTATCAGCGGCGTCTGCGCCGGCAGATCGCACCCGGCAGCGTGCCGAACCACATCGCCGTGATCGTCGACGGAAACCGGCGCTGGGCCAAGCAGCGACTGCAGGAGCGGGCGGCATTCGGCCACCGCGCCGGCGCGCAGAAGGTGCCGGAGTTCCTGGGCTGGTGCGAGGAGGCCGGCGTCGGCACGGTGACGCTCTATCTGCTCTCCGCCGACAACCTGCGGGCGCGGGATCGCCAGGAGCTCGAAGACCTCTTCGGGATCATCGGCGAGCTCGCCGCGCAGCTCGCCGAGAACCCGCGCTGGCGGGTGAAGCACGTGGGCTCGTGCGAGGGGCTCTCGAAGGATCTCGCGTCTGCGCTCGCCGCCGCGGAGGGGCGCGCGGAGGGGCACACGGCGGAGCGCGCGGAGGGGCGCGCGGCGGAGCGCGACGGGCTGCACATCAACCTCGCCGTCGGCTACGGCGGCCGCAGCGAGATCACCGCCGCCATGCGCAGCGTCATCGAGGAGCACCAGGCCGCGGGCGGCACGATCGATACGCTGGCCGACCGGCTCACCCCCGAGATCATCGGCGAGCACCTGTGGACGCGCGGGCAGGCGGATCCCGACCTCGTCATCCGCACCTCGGGGGAGCAGCGGCTGTCCGACTTCATGATCTGGCAGTCGGCGCACTCGGAGTTCTACTTCGTCGAGGCGCTCTACCCAGATCTGCGCGAGGTCGACTTCCTGCGTGCCCTGCGCGACTACTCCTCGCGGCAGCGGCGCCTGGGCGGCTGAGGCGCCCGGGTCTGACGAGGGCGGGTAGTCTGCCGTGTGGAGGCGTTCCTGCCGCGCATGCGCCGGGCCTCCTGCAGATCCCGCTTCTGCGGCGGCGCGACCGGCGTCGACCGCAGTTCGAACCGACCATGAGGAGACCGAGATGACCGACGGGAACGCGGGCCTGCCCGACCTGAGCGGTCAGCGCGTGCTGGTGACGGGAGCCTCGGGAGGCATCGGCGGCGGGATCGCGCGACGCTTCGCCGCCGCCGGCGCGCGCCTGGCGGTGCACTACCGAGGTCTCTCGGCAGCGTCGACCGATGCGGTGTTCGCGCTGGTCGAGGACGTGCGGGCGCGCGGCGGCGAGGCAGTGGCGGTGCGCGCCGACCTGTCGACCGCCGGATCCGCGGCACTGCTCGTCGAGGAGGCGGTGCGCGCGCTCGGAGGTCTCGACGGGCTCGTGAACAACGCGGGCATCCAGCCGCTCGCGCCGCTCGCGGAGACCTCTCGCGAAGAGTGGGACGAGGTGCTGGGCACCAATCTCGGCGCGGTCTTCGAGCTGTCCCGCGAGGCGGCGGCTGCGATGGGCGATTCCAGGGAGGGCGCCGAGGGCCGATCCGGATCGGGATCCCGGGGCGATCGTTGGATCACGCACATCGCCTCGATCGAGGCCAGTCGCCCCGCGCCGGCGCACGCGCACTACGCCGTCGCGAAGGCGGGGCTGGTGATGCACGCCCGCGCCGCCGCCCTCGAGCTCGGGCCCTCGGGGATCCGCGTCAATTCGGTGTCACCGGGTCTCGTGGATCGGCCGGGGCTCGCCGATGCCTGGCCCGAGGGCGTCGAGAGCTGGATCGCGCACGCGCCGCTCGGCCGGCTCGCGACGGCGGAGGACATCGGCAACGCGTGCGTGCTGCTCGCCTCGCCCGCGGCGTCGTTCATCACGGGGCAGGATCTCGCCGTCGACGGCGGCATGCTCGCGACCCCGGGCTGGTAGCGGCGTCGCCCGTCTGCTCGTGCAGGTCTGCCGTCGTCCTGCGCGCAGTCGCAGGATCCACCAGTGGCGGTCAGTCCACGCCGAGCGCGGGTCCGGCGTGCCGGTCCGGACAGATCCGGGCTGGTTCGGCCTGGCGGGGCCCAGCCGGTCCGTGTCCGAGCCGGGCGATACAGTGGGCCTGGACGAAACGGAGGCGCGATGACCGAGACCATTCTGCGGGCCGATGCGATGCTGACGCCGCACGGCGCGATCGCGGGGGCCGAACTCGCCTTCGACGAGACCGGCCGCATCACCTACGCGGGAGCGGCCCGCCCCGATTCGGTGGTGACCCACGACCTCGCGGGGCACGTGCTCATGCCCGGGCTCGTCAACGGGCACACGCACTCGGCGATGACCCTGCTGCGCGGTGTCTCCGACGACGAGGGCTTCATGCCGTGGCTGGCGGCCGTGCAGGCACTCGAGCAGCATCTCACCCACGACGACGTCGCGACGGGGCTGCAGCTCGCCATGGTCGAGATGATCGAGACGGGCACCGTCGCGTTCGCCGACATGTACCACTGGGACGAATCGCTCATCGAGCTCGTGCGCGCCGCCGGCATGCGCGCGATGGTCGCGCTCGCCTCGTTCGCGCCGGAGGCCGTCGGCTTCCCGGGAGTGTCCCCGTGGAACGGCAGCGACGCCACCGCCCAGACGGAGGCGCTCGCCGAACGATACTCGGGGGATCCGCAGATCCGGGTCGCCTACGGCCCGCACGCGCCATACACCTGCCCGCCCGAGTTTCTGCGCGACATCGCGGTGCGTGCCGCCCGGCGCGGGATCCCCATCCACACCCACATCTCGGAGTCGGCGGCGGAGGTCGAGCAGATCGTCGAGCGCTACGGCGCCACGCCGGGCGAGCACCTCGCCTCGCTCGGTCTGTTCGAGGCCGACGTGCTCGCCGCGCACTGCGTGCACCTCACGTCGGGCGAGATCGAGCGCTTCGCCCGCGAGGGGGTCGCCGTGAGTCACAATCCGGTCTCCAATCTCAAGCTCGGCTGCGGGATCGCGCCGCTGCCCGACTGGCAGGCTGCCGGTCTGCGCGTCTCGCTGGGCACCGACTCCGTCGCCAGCAACAACACGCTCGATCTCTTCGAGGAGATCAAGACCGCCACGATCCTGCATCGCGGGGCGCGGCAGGACGCGGCGATCGTGCGCGCCTCCGATGTGCTCGACATCGCCACGCGGAGCGGGGCGGAGGCGATCGGCTTCCCCGAGAGCGGTGCGCTCGAGGCGGGCGGGCTGGCCGACGTGATCGCGCTCGACGTGCGCGGTTCGTCGGCGACACCGCTCGACCTGGCGAGCGATCCGGGCGTCCTCACGTCCCACCTCGGCTTCGCGGCCACCGGAGCCGACGTGCGTCACGTGTTCATCGGCGGCCGCCACGTGTACTCCGAGGGAGAGCATCTCACGCTCGACGCCGCCGCGATCCGCGCCCGAGCGGCGGAGGCCCGCGCCCGGCTGAGCGCCGCGTCCCGACACCCCGACTGAGTGCGCGAGGCGCGGGCACCGCCGGCCTGCGCCGGGCACCGCGGCCCGTGGCGCCCGGACACCGTCGCTCTGCGATTACGATGGCTTGGCGTCCCTGTTCAGTACGACCGTTCGAGAGAGGTCCCCTCACCATGGCACCCGTCCGACTCCCCGCCGATGCCGAGCTGCCCCTGCTGCGCGCCCGCGTCTCCGACCTCGCCGATCGCGCACTCGTCGTCGGCGACCCCGGCCGCGCCGCCCGCGTCGCAGAACTGCTCGACGACGTCCGGCAGCTCGCGGCGAACCGCGAGTACCACGTCTACGCGGGCAGCTACCAGGGCGTGCCGATCACCGTCGCCTCGCACGGCGTTGGAGCAGCGGGAGCAGCGGTCTGCTTCGAGGAGCTCGCACGCGGCGGGGTGACTCGCATCATCCGCTCGGGCACCGCGGGCGGCATGCAGCCCGACGTCGTGGACGGCGCGATCGTCGTCGCCACCGGCGCCGTGCGCGAGGACGGCGTGAGTCACCAGCTCGTGCCGACGCCGTTCCCCGCGATCGCGACGCCGTCGCTGACGCTCGCGCTGCAGGCAGCGGCCGAGCAGAGCGGCCTCGACGTGCACAGCGGAATCGTCGTGACCGGAGACATGTTCTATCCGAGCGATGTGATCACCGGGGTCGATCTGCCCATGTGGCAGCGGGCCGGCGTCGTCGCGGTCGAGATGGAGGCCGCCGCGCTCTTCGTGATCGCGGCGCTGCACGGCATCGAGACCGGTGCGGTGTTCGCGATCGACGGCAACCCGCTCGCCGCGAAGGACGAGTCGATGGACGGATACGACCCCTATCGCGAGGTCGTGACGCGCGCCGTCGACGGCGCGCTCACCGCCGCGCTCGACGCGCTGATCGCCTAGGCCGGCATTCCGCGGCCGGATCCCGGAACTGCGGATCCCGGGCCAGCGGCGACACCGGGAGACGTCAGAGGTCGAGCACGTCGAGCAGGATCGCGACCTCGCGGCCCAGCTCGACGCCCTCGGCCTCGCGCACACTGCGCTTGAGGGGGAGGACGTAGACGACGGGGTCGCTCTGCGGAAAGATCGACGTGCGCCAGACCGTCGCACCGATCCGCACCTCGACGCGCACGCCCCCGAAGCCGCGACGCGGCCGGGGGATCTCGGCGATGTCGGCCGAGAGCGGTTCGGGGAGGTCGACGAACACCCACTCCTCGGTGCGCGCCTCCCAGCGGTACGGCACCCCGGTGAACTCGACGAACACGGCGCTTGTGCGGGCTACGCGATGCGCGAGCGGTCGAAGGCGTCGAGGCTGATGCCCTGATCCAGCACCTGCCGGGCCCACTCCTTCGCGGAGTGCAGACTGTGATCGCGGTAGTTGCCGCAGCTGACCGCCTCGGTGCCGGGCACGTCCTCCCAGGCGACCCGCTCCACGAGATCCTCGAGCGAGCTCTTGATCGCGGCCGCGACGGCCTCGGCCGAGGGCTCGCCCCACGCGATCAGGTGGAAGCCCGTGCGGCAGCCGAAGGGCGAGATGTCGATGAGGCCCTCGAAGCGGGTGCGCAGCAGCGCGGCGAGCGTGTGCTCGATGGTGTGCAGACCGGCGGTGGGGATCTCTCCCTCGTTCGGTTGCACGAGCCGGATGTCGAAGTTGGAGATGGCGTCGCCCTTCGGGCCGCGCTCCACGCCGATCAGGCGCACGTAGGGGGCGAGCACCCTCGTGTGGTCCAGGGCAAAGCTCTCCACTTCGGCAAGTTCGACGTCGCTCATGCGGTCAGTGTAGCGAGCGGGCGCCGCGAGTGCCGCGAGTGCGACGCCCGATGACGGGCCGCGAGTGCGCGGTGCGACGCCCGCTGAGACGCCGGCCCAGGGGCGCGCGCCCCTAGGCCGCCTTCGCGAGGTCGCGGCGCGAGAGCGCGATCCGGGCGCGGGATCCGGGGGAAGCCGGATCCTCGTCCACGCGCACGTCCCACCCGGCGCGACCGAGCCGCTCCAGGTCGCCGCGGGCCTCGTCGAGGCTCTCGGTCTCGACGAGGTACAGCGTGCGCCCCGAGGTGCGGTACACCGAGCGGTGCTGGGCCCAGTCGGGTACGAGCATCTCGTGCCCGTCGCCGAGGGAATGGTACGGGGTGCGCAGCGGGCGCACCCGGCGCTGCTCGTGCAGCGCGGTGATGGTGTCGTTCATGATGAGTCCTTTCCAGCGCGCACCGTCGTGGTGCGCGAATTGCGGTGCGCACGGCCCATGCCAAGGAACACCTGTGGAAGAGGCGATTGCCGTGCTGCTGAGCTTGGCGGGTCTCGCGGAGTTGAGATTCGACGCCCGGGATCTGATCGAAGCCGTATGGCGGAAGCGCGTACTGTTCGCAAGCTCAGCTTTACAGCATAGAACAGATCTTCGAAAAGCGCTAGTGTTGAGCCGGATCACGTATGAGCTGATCCCGATCCGGATCGAGGGGCGCGCGAGCGCCGCAGGGAGAAACCGATGTCAGAACCCCGAACGCTGCTCGTCTTCGCGCACCGCGACGAGGCGTCGGCCTTCGCCGACGTGCCGCACCTCGTGACGGGCGTGGGCAAGGTCAACGCGGCGGGGTCGCTCGCGGTCGCGCTCGCCGCGGGAGGCGTCGAGCGGGTAGTGGTGCTCGGTACCGCCGGCGTGGTGAGCGACGGGCCGGACCGCCCGCACCTCGACGAGGTCTACCAGATCACCGGAGTCGTGCAGCACGACTTCTCGCTGCCGTCGCCGGAGCTGCGCCCGGCGGGAGAGGCGATCCTGCCCCCGGAATCGACCGCGGTGCTGGCCACCGGAGACGTGTTCGTGCAGAACGACGCGCAGCGCGCGCGCATCGCGGGACTCGGCGCCTCGCTCGTCGACATGGAGGCCTACGCCTATGCGAGCGTCTGCGCGCGCTTCGAGGTGCCGCTGCAGCTGTTCAAGATCCCTTCGGATTTCGCCGACAGCTCGACCACCGACGAGGAGTGGGACACGATCGTGTTTCGCAAGAGCGAGCAGCTGCGCGAGTTCTGGGCGAGCCGCCTGGCTGGGGCGGCGCCTGCCGGGTCGGGTGCGCGCGCATGAGTTCGAGCTTCTTCGCCCTCTTCGACGACATCGCCGTGCTCGCGAAAGCCGCCGCGGCGTCGATCGACGACATCGCCGCCGGTGCCGCGAAGGCCTCCGCGAAGGCTGCGGGCGTGGTGATCGACGACGCCGCGGTCACGCCGCAGTACGTGCGGGGCATCAACCCCAAGCGCGAGCTGCCCGTCATCTGGCGCATCGCTCGCGGCTCGCTCGTCAACAAGGCGATCATCATCACCGCGATCATGCTGCTCAGCGTGTGGGCGCCGTGGGTGTTCCCGTGGATGCTGCTGATCGGCGGCACCTATCTGGCCTTCGAGGGCACGGAGAAGGTGTGGCACTGGATCGAGACCGCGCGCGGCAGGGAGCGCGAGCACACGGTCGAGGAGGTGATCCAGCGCCCCGCGATCGATGAGAAGCAGATCGTCGGCAGCGCGGTGCGCACCGATCTGGTGCTCTCCGCCGAGATCATGCTCATCTCGCTCGCGAACATCGATGCCGACGGCTGGCTGATGCGGCTCATGATCCTCATCGCCGTGGGGCTCTCGATGACCGGTGCCGTCTACGGCGCGGTGGCGCTGCTCGTGAAGATGGACGATGCCGGTCTGTGGCTGATGCGGCGGCGCGGGCCGCGAGGGCTGCGCGGGTTCGGCCTCGGGCTGGTGCGGGCGATGCCCGCCGTGTTCCGGATCGTGAGCGTCGTGGGCGTGGTCGCGATGCTGTGGGTGGGCGGCCATCTGCTGATCGCAAACCTGCACGAGGTGGGATGGCACCTGCCGCACGACCTCGTGCACGGCGCGACGCACGCGGTGCACGCGACGGGGTTCGCGGCCTGGCTGATCGACAGCGCGCTCTCGGCCGTGTTCGGCCTGGCGTGGGGCGCCGTGGTCGTCGCCGCCGTGTCGGCCGGTCGGCGGGTGCGGCGCCGGCTCAGCCGAGCCTAGCCCGCCCGTTGCGGTCGCCGTTGCCGACTTCGTCCCCGATGCCGTCGCCGATGCGGATCGCGCACCGCGGGCAGGCGATGTCCGTGGTCGGCAGTACCGTTGAGCCGTGACCGAGGATCCCGCCGCGCTGCGCAGCCGGCCCGCCGATGCGGCGACCGCGCCGCCGCGCTGGTGCGTGCTCGGGCGCACCTCCGACGGCGGCATCGCGGCGGTGGACTCGGGGGTGGGAGGGGAGCGCTCGGCGCCGATCCGCCTGAGAGACGAGGATCTGCCGGCGTTCGTCGCGCAGCGGGAGTCCAGTGCCCCTCCCCGCTGGGTGTGGAGCGATACGCCGACCTGGTATCCGCGCCTGCTCGAGGCTGGGGTGCGTGTCGGTCGGGCGCACGACCTCCGACTCTGCCACGCGATCCTGAAGCACTCGGCGCGAGTCCGCGAGCGCGCCGGGCTGCTCGATGCGGGCCGGTGGGACGCGGGATCCGGAGCTGCCGATCCCGAGCCCGCCGAGTCGGCGCTCTTCGTGATCGAGGATCCCGGGACGTCGGTGCGCACGGTGCCGCACGACGCCGAGGCCGCACTCGCCGAGTTCGAGCGGCAACGCGTCGCAGCGGCCTCGAGCGACGACCCGGGCCGGCTCGCGCTGCTGCTGGCGGCGGAGTCGGCGGGCGCCCTCGTGGCGGTCGAGATGAGATCGGCCGGGGTGCCGTGGGACGCCGCGGAGCACGATCGGCTGCTGCAGGAGGCGCTCGGGCCGCGGCCCACGCACAGCGCGAAGCCGGTGCGCATGCTCGAACTGGCGGGGCAGGTGCGGGCGGCGCTGGGGGATCCCGGCGCGAGCCTTGACTCGCCCCCGAAGCTGCTGCGATCGCTGCGCCGCGCCGGCATCGATGTCGAGACGACCTCGCGCTGGGAGCTGGCGGAGCACGAGCACCCGGCGATCGCGCCGCTGCTGCGCTACAAGAAGCTGTCCCGGCTGCTCACCGCGAACGGCTGGGCGTGGATCGACGAGTGGGTGCGAGACGGGCGCTACCGCCCGGTGTACGTGCCGGGAGGGGTCGTCACCGGGCGGTGGGCGTCGAGCGGTGGCGGGGCGCTGCAGCTGCCGCGGGCGCTGCGACCGGCGCTGCGCGCCGATCCCGGCTGGCGGCTGGTCTCGGCCGATGTCGCGCAGCTCGAGCCCCGGGTGCTCGCGGCGATGGCGGGCGACGCGGCCATGGCCGCCGCGGGGCGCGGCACCGACCTCTACTCGGGCATCGTCGAGAGCGGCATCGTTGCGAACCGCCAGGACGCGAAGATCGCGGTGCTCGGCGCCATGTACGGCGGGACGGCGGGGGACAGCGGCCGGCTCGTGCCGAGGCTTCGGCGAGGCTTCCCCCGCGCGATGCGCCTGGTCGACGAGGCGGCCGCGGTGGGGGAGCAGGGGGGCATCGTCTCCACGTGGCTGGGCCGCTCGTCTCCCGATCCCGGGCCGGAGTGGCGAGAGCTGCAGTCGCGCGCCAGTCTGCCCGGGGCGACGACGCGGGACGAGCAGGGCGCTCGCCGCGCGGCGCGGGAGTACGGCCGATTCACGCGCAACTTCGTGGTGCAGGGCACCGCGGCGGAGTGGGCACTGGCCTGGCTCGCCGAGCTCCGGCAGCGACTCGCGGGATTCGCGCCGGCGGCCCTCGCCGCACCGGCCCGGGCCTCTGGCCCGGTGTTCGAGCGCCGCGCGCACCTCGTGTTCTTCCTGCACGACGAGGTCATCGTCCACGCCCCCGAGGATCAGGCGGATGCCGCGGCGGCGGCGATCCGAGAGGCGGCGGAGGCGGCCGGTCGACTGCTCTTCGGGGATGCTCCCGTGGACTTTCCACTCGACCTGCGCATCGGGGAGCGCGCGGAGAAGGACTGAACGCGCGACGTCAGTGCACCGAGAACCCGCCGTCCACCGGGATCGCCTGCCCGGTGATGTAGCCGGATGCGGGGCTCGCGAGGAAGACCGCCGGGCCGACGAAGTCCTCGGCGACGCCGTTGCGGCCGATGAGCGTGCGCGCCGCCAGAGCCCGCACCGTCTCGGGATCGGAGGAGAGGCGCTCGTTCAGCGCGGTGCGCACGAAACCCGGAACCAGCACGTTCGCAGTGACGCCGCGTGACGACCAGGCCTCGGCCTGCGACCGCGCGAGCGCTTCGAGGCCGGCCTTCGAGACCCCGTAGGCGCCGCTCGACGCGAACGGGCGATGAGCCTGCTGCGAGCTGATGTGGATGATCCGTCCGTAGCCGCGGGCAGCCATGCCCGGGATGAGGCGCTGCCCGAGGACGAACGGCGCGTCGAGATTGACCGCCATGGTCGCGTCCCAGGTGGCCTCGTCGAGTTCAGGCATCGGGGGTCGGAGATTGATCCCGGCGGAGTTCACCAGAATGTCGGCGTCGCCTGCCGCCTGCACGGCGTCCGCGAGCGCGTGGGCGCCGGCGCGGGTCGACAGATCGGCCCGGATCCCGGTGAGCTCGACTCCGGATTCCGCGCCCTGGGCGATGACCTCGTCGACCGCCGATTCCGTGCGCGCCGCGATCACGACCTCGGCTCCGGCCCGGGCGGCCCGAGCGCGATCGCGCGGCCGATCCCGGAGCTGCCCCCGGTGACCAGCGCCCGCCTGCCGCCGAGCCCGAAGGTCTCGGCGAAGAAGTCCGCTCGATCCTCACCCATGTCGTCAGTCCTTTCGCTCCGCAACAGATGCTACGGCAGCGCGCGTCTTGCCACCCTTCCGGCGATAGCCCGAGATACGCGCGTCATGAGTTGTCACCAAAACCGAGGTGAGGCAGCAACTCCTGGCGCGCGTCGCGGGGGTGGTGGCGGACGAGGCTGGGGTGCGGGGCGGGCGCCCGGGTGGCCCCGGGCGCATCTGCCGGGAACCGGCACCCCGGAACCCATGGCCCGGCAGGGGCCGGCGGAAATGCGAAGACCCCCTGCTCTCGCAGGGGGTCTTTCTGGCGGTGACGGTGGGATTTGAACCCACGGTGCGGGGTTACCGCACACGACTTTTCGAGAGTCGCACCTTCGGCCGCTCGGACACGTCACCGCCGAAAAGAATACGCGATTCCGGCCCCGAGCGCGAATCGAGCGGCCCCGGCAGCGCGTCCGGCGTGTCGGGCGCCGCTCGGGCCCCGCTCAGACCTCGCTCAGGCGTCCGTGCCCCAGCCGAAGCGAGGAGCGACCTCGCTCGCGAACAGCTCGAGCGAGCGCAGCACGTGCGCGTGGGGCGCGTCGACCGAGTGCACCTGGATCGCCACCTCGTCGGCGTGCGCGAGAGCGGCGTCGGCCGCGAGCGACTCTGCCACCTCGTCGGCGGTGCCGAGGTGGGTGTCGCTGCGGCGGATGACCTCCTCCAGGGGTGCGTCCTCCGCCACCCCGAAGAGCGCCGCCTGTCGGCGCAGCCCCGCATCGGCGAAGCGCAGCGCCTCGGCCCGGTCGTCGGCCACGAACACGGTGCGCGACGCGGTGATCCGCGGCGCGACCCCGCTGGGCAGCGCGTCGAGGTAGGCATCGATGATCGGCTGCTGGATCTCGGCCAGTGCAGCCTGCTCACGGCCGGGCTGCCGCGGCTGCGTGCGGCTGAGCAGCAGCCCGTGCCCGTGACGCCCGGCGCGCTCGCCGCCGGCGGCGCTGAACGTGGCCTGCCACACGCGATCCGCGAGGGATCCGGCCGGCGGATACAGCGTGTTGCCCGCCCCCAGCTCGCGGCCCGCCAGGGCATCGACGAGCACCTCGAGCTTGCGCTCGTAGTCGGCGCTCTTGTTCTCGAGCGCGAGTCTGAACGGGGCGAACGATGTGGGCGTGCCCCCGCTGCCGAGTCCGAGGTCGACGCGGCCGTCGCTCAGCAGGTCGGCGACGACCGCGTCCTCGGCGACGCGCACCGGATCCTCGAGCGTGAGCGTGACCACCCCGGTGCCGAGGCGGATCGACGAGGTGCGCTCGGCGATGCTCGCGAGCAGCACGAAGGGCGACGGCAGCCCGCCCTCGTCGGCCCGGAAGTGGTGCTGGGCCACCCAGGCCCGTGCGAATCCGTGCCGCTCGGCGTGCTGGATCTGCTCGCGTGCGAGGCGCAGACGCTCGGCCGGTGAGACCGCGTCGAGCAGCCGGGTGAAGAAGGCGATGTCGGTCATGGCGTGCGGCTCCCTCGGGATGGCGTTCTTCCAGGCTAGTGAGCCGGGCGTATGACCCCAAGGCGGACCGTCAAGGACGGTCACATATCCGGCGTACCATCGTGCGCCGATCCGTGCCCCTCGAAACCCACCCCATTGTCCGAAACCGCACGAATTGGTCCCGCTGAAAGCGTCGGATTGAAACAACGGGATCGGTTTCGGCAGTCGGGGAGGGGCCGGGACGCAGGTGGGGGCGGGCGCCGCCGGGGTCTGCGGGATCCCGTCGATGTCCGAGGCCACCGATAGGCTCGCCGGCATGGCGAAGTCGAACAGCGTGTATACGTGCTCGGAGTGCGGGTGGCAGACCTCGAAGTGGGTCGGCCGCTGCGGCGAGTGCCAGCAGTGGGGCACGGTCGAGGAGCGCGCGCAGGCGGGCGCCTCGCTGGCCCGCACCACGCGGGCGATCGCGCCCGTCTCCGGTCGCGAGGCGCGACCGATCACGGAGCTGCACGGCGATGCCGTGCGGCATCGTCCCACCGGGATCGGCGAGCTGGATCGCGTGCTCGGCGGCGGCGTGGTGCCGGGCGCCGCGATCCTGTTCTCCGGCGAGCCCGGCGTCGGCAAGTCCACGCTGCTGCTCGACGTCGCCTCCCGCTTCGCGGCTCCGAGCGAGGAGCTCGGCGCGCCCGGCGCAGGTGCCGCCGCCTCCGGGCGATCCCGAGTGCTCGACGCCCACGGGCGATCCCGGGTGCCCGACGCCGATGGGCGATCCCGTGTGCCCGACGCCCATGGGCGATCTCGAGTGCTCGACGCCCATGGGCGATCTCGAGTGCTCGACGCCCATGGGCGATCTCGAGTGCTCTATGCCAGCGGCGAGGAGTCCACGGGGCAGATCCGCATGCGCGCCGAGCGCACGGGCGCGATGCACGACGAGCTGTTCCTCGCGAGCGAGACCGACCTCGCGACCGTGCTCGGGCACATCGAGGCGGTCGATCCCGAGCTCGTGATCATCGACTCGGTGCAGACGATGGCGAGCGGGGAAGTCGAGGGCAGCCCCGGCGGCCCCGCGCAGGTGCGCGAAGTGGCTGCGGCCCTGATCCGGGCGGCGAAGGGCCGCGGCACGCCCGTGATCCTGGTGGGGCACGTCACGAAGGACGGTTCCGTGGCCGGCCCGCGGCTGCTCGAGCACCTCGTCGACGTGGTCTGCCACTTCGAGGGCGACCGCCAGACGTCGCTGCGCTTTCTGCGCACCCTCAAGAACCGCTACGGGCCCACCGACGAGGTCGGCTGCTTCGAGATGACGGATCGCGGCATCGCCGAGGTGCCCGATCCCAGCGGGCTCTTCCTGAGCCGCGCCGCGGCGCCCGTCAGCGGCACCTGCGCCACGGTCGCCCTGGAGGGGCGTCGCGCGCTGCCCGTCGAGGTGCAGGCGCTGGTGGCGAAGAGCGCGACGCCCAACCCGCGGAGGGTCACGAGTGGGGTCGACCCCTCGCGGGTGGCGATGATCCTCGCCGTGCTCGAGCGCCGCGTCGGCGCGCGCCTGCACGACCAGGACGTCTACGTGTCGACGGTCGGCGGCGTGAAGCTCGCCGAGCCCGCAGCCGACCTCGCCATCGCGCTCGCCGTGCTGTCCGCGATCACCGACCGGCCGCTGCCGCACGACCTGGCGGCGTTCGGGGAGATCAGCCTGGCGGGCGAGGTGCGCCCGGTCGTCGGCGCCCCGCAGCGCGCCGGCGAGGCCGCGCGCCTCGGATACGCACGGGTGCTCGACGCGACGGCGGGCACGCTGGACCGTGCCAGGAAGGGCGCGGGTCTCTAGTGCGCCGAGAGGCGAGTAGACTTGCAGACCGTGAGTAACAACACGGTAGATGTCGTCCTGATCGGCGGAGGCGTGATGAGCGCCACTCTGGGAACGCTGATCAAGCAGGTGCAGCCCGACTGGACGATCGAGATCTTCGAATCCCGATCAGAGGTCGCGACCGAGAGCAGCAACGCCTGGAACAACGCGGGAACCGGCCACGCCGCGCTCTGCGAGCTCAACTACATGCCCGAGGGCGCGGACGGCAGCCTGTCGTCGGCCAAGGCCATCGATATCAACGAGCAGTTCCAGCTCTCGCGGCAGTGGTGGTCTGCACTCGTGAAGCAGGGCATTCTCGGCGAGCCGTCCTCGTTCATCAACGCCACGCCGCACATGACCTTCGTGCGCGGCGAGGCCAATGTCGACTACCTGCGACGCCGCTACGAGCTGCTCAAGAACGAGCCGCTCTTCGCCGACATCGAGTTCAGCGACGACCCGGCGCAGATCGCCGAGTGGGCGCCGCTGCTGGTCGACCGCCGCGCCAAGGACGAGGTGTTCGCCGCGACCCGTTCGGAGAGCGGCACCGACGTCGACTTCGGCGCCGTCACCCGTCAGCTGATCCGCCACCTCGTTTCCGAGGGCGCCGAGCTGCACCTCAACGCGCCGGTCAAGCAGCTGAAGCGCCGCGCCGACGGCACCTGGGACGTGGGCGTGAAGGCCTTCTCGGGTGCGGGATACCGCACCGTCAACGCCCGCTTCGTCTTCGTGGGCGCCGGCGGCGGCGCGCTGCACCTGCTGCAGTCCTCGGGCATCCCCGAGATCAAGGGATTCGGCGGCTTCCCGATCAGCGGCAAGTTCCTCAAGTGCGACAACCCCGAGATCGTGGCGCAGCACCGGGCCAAGGTCTACGGCAAGGCAGCCGTGGGTGCGCCCCCCATGTCGGTGCCGCACCTCGACACGCGCGTCGTGGACGGCACGGAGAGCCTGCTCTTCGGCCCCTACGCGGGCTTCAGCCCGAACTTCCTCAAGCACGGGTCGTGGTGGGATCTGCCCGGCTCGATCCGGCCGCACAATCTCGGGCCGATGCTCAAGGTGGGGCTCACCGAGTTCTCGCTCGAGAAGTACCTGGTCGGCGAGGTGCTCGCCAGCCGCGAGAAGCAGATGAGCAGCCTGCGCGAGTACATGCCCACCGCGCGCACCGAGGACTGGGAGATGATCACCGCGGGCCAGCGCGTGCAGGTGATGAAGCAGGATCCCGAGAAGGGCGGCATCCTGCAGTTCGGTACCGAGGTCATCACGGGCGCCGACGGCTCCATCGCCGGTCTGCTCGGCGCGTCGCCCGGCGCCTCGACGGCCGTCCATGCGATGCTCGGCGTGCTCGAGCGCTGCTTCCCCGAGCAGTTCGAGCAGTGGCGGCCCGCCTTCACACAGCAGGTGCCCGCATTCGGCACGGGCCTCAACGGCGATCCCGAGGCGGCGGCCGCCTCGCTCGCCGAGACCGCCGCGGTGCTGGGCCTCGTGCCGGTCGCCGAGCCGGTCGCGGAGCCGGTGGCCGCCGAGGCCTGACCGGCGTCGATCGCATGGTGGAACGGGCGTCCGGAAGGACGCCCGTTTCGTGTTTCCGGCATCCTGCGCGGGCGCAGACCTGCGCCGCAGTGCGCTGCAGTGCGCTGCTGCAGACGTCTCAGTACGCGAACCATCCTGCGACGAGCGGTGACACACCCTGATCGGATGTGTTTTCCTGGCAGAAACCCGCCGTGCACGCGGTGCACGGCGTGCACGCGTTTCAAGGGAGAAGCCATGTCCGAAACTCGCACGGAAGCACTCGCCCGGAATCAACTCGGGGTCGGCTCGATCGTATTCCTCGTCCTCGCGGCAGTGGCGCCCGTCACGGTGCTCGTGGTCGTGCTGCCGCTCGCGATGGCGCTCGGCAACGGCGGCGGGCTGCCCGTCGCGATCCTCATCGTCGCCGCGGCCCTGCTGCTGTTCGCGGTCGGCTACGCGCAGATGACCAAGGAACTCACCAACGCGGGCGGGTTCTACGCGATCGCAGTGAAAGGACTCGGCAAGACGGCCGGTCTCATCACCGGCATCATCGCGACGATCGGCTACAACGCGTTCGTCGCGGGTGCACTCGGGACCATCGGATTCTTCACCGGAATGGTGGTGATCCCCGAACTCTTCGGCGGACTCGTGCTCGACTGGTTCGTGTGCGGTCTCGTGCTGTGCCTGATCGTGTTCCTCCTCGCGCGCTCGGGCATCCACATCAGTGCGGTCGTGCTCGGTGTGGCACTCGTCCTCGAGATCATCCTGGTGCTCGTGTTCACAGTATCGGTGCTCGTGCAGGAGGGATTCAGCCTCTCGGTGTTCACCCCCGAGGTGATCACCGGCGGATCCCTGTGGATCGGGCTGCTGCTCGCGGCCACCGCGTTCATCGGCTTCGAAGCCACGGCGCTCTTCGGCGAGGAGGCGAAGGAGCCGCGCAAGACCATCCCGCGTGCCACCTACACCGCGATCGTCGTGATCGGCCTGATGCACGCCTTCGCCGCGTGGGCGATGGTCAGCTCGCTCGGTACGGCTCGGGCTCAGGACGAGGCGCTGGCGCACCTCGAAGCCGGCGACCTGACTCTGATGCTGATCGAACGGCACCTCGGACCGTTCATGGTGCTGGTCGCGCTGATCCTGCTGGTCGTGAGCCTCTTCGCCGCCCAGCTCGCCTTCCACAACTCGGCCGGCCGATACCTGTTCGCACTGGGCCGCGCCCGTGTGCTGCCGAGCTGGCTCGCGAAGACCAACGCGAAGGGTGCGCCGGAGCGTGCGCTCCTCGTGAATCTGGTGTTCGCCGTGGCGATCGCGGCGATCTTCCGGTTCGTCTTCCCGGAGCTGCCGTCGATCCTCACGCTCGTGCCTGTGGGGCTCGGCTTCGCGACGCTCGCGATCATGATCGTGCAGGCGATCGCCGCCCTCGCGGTCGTGGTCTACTACCGGCGCAGGCGGGATCCGCGCTGGTGGAGCACATGCATCGCACCGGGCGTGGGATTCGTCGCTCTGCTCGTGTTCAGCATTATGGCGATCGTGAACTTCTCGACGGTCGCGGGCTCCGAGGAGCCCTATGTATTGGTGCTGCCGTGGCTGCTCGTGGCGGCGGTGATCGGCGGGATCGTCTATGCGGCGGTGCTGCGGTCGAGCCGTCCCGGTGTCTACGCAGGCTTGTCGGCGGATCTCGAGAAGTTCGACGAGGAGCTCGCCGAGGCCGCGACCGAGCATCCGTAGGGGCGAGCGCAGCGGTTCCCGCTGATCGAGCGAGCGCAGAGAGTCGAGATCTCGGGTCGGGATCCCCGTGGTTTCGACTCGCTGCGCTCGCGCAACCGTTCGCTATGCCGCGAGCAGCCGCTCCAGGAACGCGGCCGTGTCCTCCCACCCCGAGACCTCGTGGCAGGGCACGCCGAGCGCCTTCACCGGGTAGTCGTTGCCGTCGGGATCGAGCCGATCGCCGACGAACAGCATCTCGTCGAGCGGGATGCCCGTGTGCGCCTCGAGCTTGCGCATGCCGTAGGCCTTGTCGATGCCCCGTCTCGTGATGTCGACCGAGGTGGAGCCTCCGCTGCGCACCTCGAGTTCGGGGAGCCTTGCGGCGACCGCGGCCCGCAGTGCGCTCTTCTTGGCTCCGTCGGGATCCCACGCCTGCTTCACGTCGACGGGAGCGCGCTGGCCGAGCGCCGAGAACGTGACCTGGGATCCGCGATCCTCGAGGATCTCGCCCCAGGGATCCGGCTCCCACAGGCCCAGGCGCTCGGCCTCCTCGCGCAGAGCGGTGAGTGCCGCGTCGCATTCGGCGGGCGTCAGGTTCTCGCGGTAGACGGTGACCCAGCCGCCGCGCTCGCGGCGTTCGTAGCGGGTGCCGCAGGTGGGCAGCAGGTGCAGGCGCTCGAGTGCCGCCTCGTCGACGCCCTGCAGCGCGTCGAGCCGATCCACCAGCTGCGCCTCGAACTGCGCGAAGTTGCCGCCCGAGATCACCGCCACCGAGGTGTGCTCGAGCAGCTCGGCGAACACCGCGAGCATGCGCGGGTCGACCGGGGACTTCGAGGGGGCCAGGGTGTCGTCGAGGTCGAATGCGATGAGGCGGGGGATCGTGGGCACCCGACGATTCTCCCACAGTGCGTCGGCGGAACTCCTGGCTCGCCGGGCCGCCAGCCGCGCCGGCTCGGACCGCCGAGCGATCCCGGGCGATCCCGAGCGATCCCGGGCGCCCCGGCCGCCCCGACCGCACCGACCGCACCCCCGCCGGCCCGGAGGGTCAGCGGCGCCGGGCCCCGGGTTCCTCGGCCACCACGCGGAAGTGCGACAGCTCGGGGTCGAACGCCCCGCGGACGTACCCGATGGGCGAGGCGGCGACGGTCTGCAGGAAGTCGACGGTCTCCGCGGTGATCTCCTCCCCGGGGATGACATTGGGGATGCCCGGCGGGTAGGCGGCGAGCGAATCCGCCGAGACGCGGCCCGCGGCGTCGGCGGCGCGCACGATCTCGTGCCGCGAGAAGTAGGCGCTGCGCGGCCGCATCGCCATGCGCCCGGGGCGGGGGAGCGGGGGGAACTCCAGCACCGCCGGGTCGGGGGCGCCCGCTCGGTCGGCGATCGCGAAGAGCGCGCGGGCGAACCGCGCAAGATCGGGGTGCTTGCCCGGGCCGATGAACGCGACCACGGCGCGAGCGGTCGAGATCTCGAGGTGGATCCCGTACTCGGCGCCCAGGATGTCGCGCACGCGATGCCCGCTGAGGCCGGTGGTCGAGACGTCGATGGAGACCCGCAGCGGATCGTGGGCGACGATGTCGGGGAACGCGGAGAACCCGTCCGAGATGATCGCGTACCGGCCGTCGTCGCGGAGCGCGTCCCGCAGGCGCTCCACCGCGGAGAGCGTCTCGCCGATCAGCTCGCCGCCGTGCACGAGCGCGTGCCGGGCTACGTCGAGGGAGCCGAGCAGCAGAGCGCTCGCACTCGTCGACTGGGTGAGCATGTAGGCGCGGTCGAGCATCGGCTCCAGCGCATCGGCGAAGGGGCCGTCGCCGAGGTGGAGCATGGCCGACTGCGTGAGGCTGCCGCCGAGCTTGTGGGTGCTCGACACGGTGAGGTCGGCGCCCAGGCGGGCGGGCGAGTCGGGCAGGTCGGGGTGGAAGCCGAAGTGGGATCCCCAGGCGCCGTCCACCACGAGCGGGGCGCCGTGCCGGTGCGCCACCTCGGCGAGCGCGGCCACGTCGGCGACGGCGCCGAAGTAGCTCGGGGTGATGACGTAGACGGCGGCGACCCCGGTGCCGTCGCCCGTCGCCCGCTGCAGCGCGCGATCGAGCGATCGCGGGTCGATGCCGTGGTTGATCCCGCGCTCCGCGTCGATGCTGGGAAAGACGAAGCTGGGGATCAGATCGCCGAGCAGCACGCCGTCGGTGAAGCTCGAGTGCGCGCTGCGCTGCGCGATCACCGTGTCGCCCGTGTGCATGCCGGCGAGTGCGAGCGCGGCCATGCGGTTCGCCTGCGAGGCGCCGTTCGCGAGAAACCAGGTGCGGCGCGCTCCCCAGGCCTCGGCCGCGAGTCGCGTCGACTGCACGAACGCCGACTCGGGGCCGACGTCGATGCCGTCGATGAGCGGCGGAATGTCCATCGCGAGCGCGCGCTCGCCGCAGAACCGTCCCAGCTCGCTCGAGAGCCCGCTCGGAGTCGCCCCGTGACCCGGCACCATGAGGTTCACCGTGTCGCGCGCCGCCTGGGCGTCGAGCGCCGTGGCATACGGGGTCATCGTCTGATCGGGCTGGTGCTGCGACATCGCCGGACTCCATCGTTGAGGATTTCGCTGTGTTTTACGATTGTTACATTCCTGATGCATTGAAGCAAAATGTTTCTCTTGAAAACTTCTAACCGATCGTAGATAGTGGTGTGCAGGGCCCGTGATCTAACGCTGGTTAGAACCGGGTGGTGGCCCGAGCCGCCGCAGCATCGTCTCGAGAGGTGCCGGTTCGGAGGCGACATGGAATCAATGGAGATAGACACGACATGAGCACACGAGTCCCGTTCAAGAACCTGGCCGAAGCCGAGCGCCTCGCGAAGCGGCGGCTCCCCAAGCTGGTGTGGCTCGCCATCAAGGCGGGCAACGAGCAGGGGCTGACGCCGGCGGACAACGAACGCGCCTTCACCGAACTCGGCTTCTCGCCGACCGTGTTCGAGCGCCCGACGTCGTTCGACATGAGCACCTCCGTGATGGGCGTGGACCTCGACATCCCCGTCATCGTCTCCCCGGTCGGGGCGCAGGCGGTCCACCCCGGCGGCGAGGTGGCCGCGGCGCGCGCGGCGGCGCGCCAGGGCACGGCGATGGGTCTGAGCTCGTGGGCCACCGATTCGCTCGCCGATCTGCTCGCCGTCAACCCCGACGTCTTCTTCCAGCTCTACTGGGTCGGCTCCAAGGCCGATATCGAGAAGCGGGTGCTCGACGCCAAGGCGCAGGGCGCGAAGGGGCTGATCGTCACGCTCGACTGGTCGCACACCCCCCGGCGCGACTGGGGCGTGCCGCCCTCGCCGCCCGCGAACATGGGCCTCAAGACCATGCTGACCTTCGGCCCGTCGGCGCTGGCGCGACCCCGCTGGTTCTCGTCCTTCCTCGCGCACGGGCGCATCCCCGACGTGAAGGTCCCCAACCTCTGGGGTGCCGACAAGAGCGACATCCCGTCGTTCGGCACGGCCTGGGCCGAGTTCGAGCGCACCCCGGCGCCGAGCTGGGACGACGTCAAGTGGATCCGCGATCTCTGGGGCGGTCCGTTCATGGTGAAGGGTATCAACACGATCCGCGACGCCAAGCTCGCCGTCGATCTCGGGGCCGACGCGATCTCGGTCTCCAACCACGGCGGCAACAACATCGACGGCAGTCCCTCGCCCCTGCGCTATCTCCCCTACATCGTCGATGCGGTGGGCGACCAGGTCGAGGTCATGGCCGACGGGGGTGTGCGCCGCGGCTCCGATGTCGTGAAGACGCTCGCGCTCGGCGCCAAGGCGGTCTTCGTCGGCCGCGCCTACCTCTACGGGCTTGCGGTCTCGGGCGAGGCCGGCGTCTACGAGGTGCTCGACATCCTGCGCAACGGCATCAGGGAGACCCTCTACGGCATCGGGAAGAGCTCGATCCACGACCTGTCCCGTGACGACCTCATGGTGCTCAACAGCGACTTCTTCGTCCCCCCGACCCAGTAGTGCCGACCGCGAATGTTCGAAGGAGAAAATGCTCGTGACTGAAACCGTCATCGTCGTCGGAGCCGGCAGCGCCGGGTGCGTGGCCGCAGCCCGCCTCACGGAGGATCCCGACCGCACCGTCATCCTTCTGGAAGCCGGCGGAGACCGCGGCCACGACCCCGAGCTGCAGTCGCTGAACTGGATGGATGCGCTTGCGCACCGCGACGTCTTCTATCCGGATCTCTTCGCGACGAAGGTGCAGGGCGGCGAGTCCCGGCTCTATCAGCGGGGTCGCGGGGTCGGCGGATCGGCGTCGACCAATGCGATGCTCGCGCTGCCCGGCCTGCCGCAGGACTACGACGATTACGCGGAGCGCTACGGGCTGACGGAGTGGTCGTGGGCGCACGTGGAGCCCTGGTTCGCCAAGCTCAAGCCGATGCTCGTCCGTTCGACCGATGCGGAGCTGACCCCGGTCGACCGCGCACTGCTGCGCTCCGGCGGGGCCCTCGGGTTGCGCGACGACGTCGACGCCTACACGGCCGAGGACGGGAGCGCGCGGCTCTACCGCACGGCCGATCGGACGGGGCGGCGCTCATCGCTCGAGCTGTGGCTCGATCCGGCGCGGGATCGCGACAACCTGGTCGTCCGCCCGGACAGCCAGGTCGACCGACTGCTGCTCGACGGCGACCGGGTACGGGGCGTGCGGCTCGCCGACGGCGAGGAGGTGCACGGGGATCGCGTGATCCTCTGCGCCGGCGTGTTCGAGAGCCCCTGCATCCTCATGCGCAGCGGCCTGGATCGAGCGGGGCTCGGACAGGGCCTGCAGGATCACCCCGCGGCGTCCGTCTACGTCTCGCTGAAGCCGGAGTACCGCGAGACGAATCGGAGCGTGCCCTGCATCGGCTCGGTCATGCGTCTGTCGTCGTCGGTCGGCACCGGCGACCTCCACCTCCTGCCGCTCCACGGCGAGCTCATCTCGAGTGACCCGCCCGCGCACGGGCTCCTCATGGCCGCGGTCATGCGCACGCGCTCGCAGGGCTCGCTGCGGCTGAACCCCGAGCGCCCCCTCGCGCCCCCGATCGTCGATGAGGCGATGCTGACCCACCCGGACGACCGGCGGGCGATGCGGGAGGCGATCGCGGCCGTGGCTGCAGTGCTGGACGGCGAGGCCTTCTCCGAGATCGTCGAACAAGTCTTCATCGATGAGCGAGGCACCCCGATCGAGGTGCTGCAGGACGATGAGGCCTTCGACCGTTGGCTTTCGGCCTACGTGGGCGACTACTTCCACGCGGTGGGCACCGCGCGCATGGGGCGCGCCGACGATCCCGCCGCGGTGGTCGATCAGCTCGGCAACGTGCACGGTCTCGAGGGGGCGGCGGTCTGGGACGCGTCGATCCTGCCCGAAGTGCCGAGCGCCAACACCCATCTCCCCGTCGTGATGCTCGCCGAGCGTCTGAGCGCGGCCTATCGCAGCGGTTCGCTCGACTCGAGCGTCGCGGACGACGACCAATGAAAGGAACTTCGATGTCGAATGCAACACCCTCCGCCCGCCAGTGGGAGCACGCCAGGCGAGTCATCCCGCGCGGGGCGTCGTCCGGGCACCGGCTCGGGTGGACCCAGGTCTTCGTGCGGTCGCAGGGCGCCTATCTCTGGGACCAGGAAGGCAACCGCTACCTCGACTTCCTGAACGCCTGGGGGCCGATCGTGCTCGGGCACTCCGACGCTCGCGTCAACGAGGCCGTGCTCGCCGCCGCGAACACCTGCGATCTCACGGGCGTCGGCCCGCAGCTCGGCGAGATCGAGCTCGCCGAAAAGGTGTGCGAGCTCATGCCCTCGGCGGAGAAGGTGGTCTTCTGCACCTCGGGCACCGACGCCACGATGCACGCGGCGCACATCGCCCGCGCCGCCACCGGTCGCGTGAAGGTGCTCAAGTTCCACGGCAGCTACCACGGCTGGAGCGATCACGTGGCCGTCGGCGGGGCGCGCGCAGATCTCACGCGAGAGGCTCCGCTCGACACGGTCAACAGTGCGGGGCTCCACCCGGGGGTCACGGGCGACGTGGTGGTGGTCGAGTGGAACGACGCGGCCGGGCTGCGCGCCGCGTTCGAGCGCCACGGCGCCGAGCTCGCCGCGGCGTTCGCCGAGGGCTACGTGCACAGCTTCGGCTGCGTGGCGCCCGAGCCGGGCTTCCTCGAACTGCTGCGCGAGCTCTGCACCCGGCACGGCGTGCTGTTCGTGCTCGACGAGGTGAAGACGGGGTTCCGCGCCGCGCTCGGAGGCATCCAGTCGGTCAACGGAGTGGTTCCCGATCTCACCGCCTTCGGGAAGGCGATCGCCAACGGCTACTCGCTCGCCGGTCTCGCGGGCCGCGACGAGTTCATGGGGCACCTCGGCGCCTACACCCACGGCGAGGCGACGATCGACGGCACGTACAACGCCAACCCCTACGCGATCGCCGCGGCGAACGCGACGCTCGGGATCATGGAGCGGGAGGACACGATCTCGCGTCTCTACGCGCTGGGTGAGCGGCTGCGGACGGGATACGCGAACGCGATCGCCGAGACCGGGGTCGAGGCCGTGGTGACCGGAATCGGCTCGGAGTGGGCGGTCTACTTCCGCGGGGAGGCGCCGCGCAACTTCCGGGACACGATGGATGTGGACACGGACCGCTACGCCGCGTATCAGGCGTCCCTGTTGGCGCAGGGGGTGCTCGAGACGACGTCGGCCACGGGGGATCGGCGACTCAACGCCTCGACGACCGAGGAGGACATCGACCGAGCCGTCGAGGCGGCCCGCACCGCGTTCGCGGCGGCAGCGGCGGTCTGAGCGGGCCGCTTCCGAAGAGACGTCCGGATTCCGGTGCGCCGCACGGCGCACCGGGTGATCCGGCGTGCCCGAAGCGCCCTGCGGGCGGCTCGGGCGCACTGAACAGGTTCTATTCAACGAGGTATAGAAAGGCAGTGAGCACTATGAACGGGAATATGAGAGGACTGCGCGGGGTCGCAGCGGCGGGTGCCGCGCTCCTGCTCGTCGCGACGGCCGGATGCTCGTCGTCCGGGAGCGGCGGCGGAGAGGGCGACGCGGGCGGCGAGGAGATCACGATCGGGTTCGCGCTCTCGCAGAGCGGCAACATGGCCGGCTTCGATGCCGAACCCGGGGCCGCGGCACAGCTGGCGGTGGAGCAGATCAACGCCGACGGCGGGATCGAAGGGAAGCAGATCCGGGTGATCCAGAAGGATGTCGCGTCGGATCCCGAGACCGTCGGCGTGGTCGCGCAGGAGTTCCTGCAGGAGGGGGTCGACCTCATCGTCACCCCCTGCGACTTCGATCTGAGCTCCCCGGCGCTCATCGCGGCCCAGTCGGCCGAGGTGCCCGCGATCTCCATCTGCGCGGGCGACCCCAAGACCGCCGACCTCACCACGATCGGCGATTTCAGCTTCACGGCCAACGCGGGATCCGACGTCGAGGGCTCGACGGGGGCCTCGTGGGCGTTCGACCAGGGCTGGGAGAACGCCTACCTGCTGCAGGACGAGAGCATCGAGTACACGAAGTCGGCGGGCGCCTACTTCGCGGGCGCCTTCGAGGCGCTCGGGGGCACGATCGTCGGCACCGACAGCTTCCCCGGAGGCGACAACATCGACGTGAGCGCGCAGATCTCGAGCATCAAGGCGCTGCCGGAGGAGCCCGATTTCATCTACGTGGCCAGCTGGAACCCGGCGGGCGCGACGGCGATGAAGCAGATCCGCGAGGCCGGCATCGACGTGCCGCTCGTCGGCCCCAACGCGCTCGACGGGCAGACGCTGCTCGACATCCTCGGCGGCGCCAGCGACGTCTACTACACGGCTTTCGCGTGCTACGAGTACTGCTCCGGCGCGGCGACGCAGGAGGATCTCGACGCCTTCGTGGCCGACTTCACCGAGAGCAGCGGATCCGGGCCGTCGAGCTCGTACGCGCTGCTCGGCTACAACATGATGCTGGCGATCCAGAACGCGCTGACCGGCGCGGATACGGAGTCGGGTGCGAGCCTGCGCGACGCGCTGCAGTCGGCGGGCCCCGTGGACACGCCGATCGGCGAGATGACCTACTTCTCGGACACGTGCCACAAGATCATCGACTTCCCGATGTCGATCGTGAACGTGACCGACGGATCCGCGAGCTTCGTCGAGCAGCACACCGCTGCGATCGTGCCGGATCTGGGCGACGGCAACCCCTGCTCCGCGTCCTGACGGCGGGCGGTGCGGGTCCCGGGGAGCGTTCCCCGGGACCCGCACCCGTTTCCCGGCGCAGCCCGGGGCCGCCCCTCCGGCGCAGCCCGGGGCCGCCCCTCCGGCGCAGCCCGGGGCCGCTTACCGGGCGTAGACCCGGCGCGCGTTCCCCTCGCACACCAGCCGCGCCACGCGAATCGCCTCCTGCGCGCTCCACTCGTCTGCGTCGACGAACTCCTGCAGCGCGATCGCGAGCCCTCGGCGCCAGAGCCGCGCGCCGAGGAGGTGCAGCTCGGGCACGCCCCACGCGTCGCTCGAGTAGAGCAGCTTGCCGAACGGCGCGAGTTCCAGGCCCTCCCTGATGATGGCGCTGGAGGCCGCGCCGGAGTAGTTGATGCCGAGGCCGAGGTCGAAGTAGACGCGGGGGAACACCTGGGCCAGGTACCCGGCTTCGCGATGGTAGGGGTAGCAGTGCAGCAGCATGATCGGCGACGCGGAATCCGGCAGGAGCCGCAGCCAGGGCATGAGCAGCGCCGGATTGCAGCGCCAGAGGTCGAGATCGGCGTCGCCGTAGCCGACGTGGAGCTGCACCGGCAGGCCGGTGTCGACGCCGCACCAGAGGAGGAAGCGCAGCACCGTGGGATCGTCGATGCGCTCCCGGCCGCCGGGCCCGAGCGCGTCCACCGCGGCGACTGTCTCGGCGTCGCTCGGGCGCTGCGGTGCGAAGTCGAAGCCGAAGCGGTAGGCGATGATGCTCTTGAACCCCGCGGCCGAGCCGCGCACCGCGTCCAGTGCGCGCCGGAACGCGTCCGGGAAGTGCTCGGCCGCGATCCCCGAGCGCAGCAGCTCCTCGGCGGTCGATTCGAGGCGGACGATCTCGTGCACCTCGTGGTCGGCCAGCTCGGCGAACTCGGCGTTCGTTGCGAGCTCGGTCTCGCCGCCGACCGTGCCCGTGTCGATCAGCGAGGCCGAGACCCCGCTCGCGCGCAGCAGGCGGCGCGCGACTTCCCGGTGCCCGAGGAGACCGCGCTGCTCGAGATAGCGCCCCGGCTCCGCGTGCCGGGGCAGGTCGAGCAGGGGCGCGCAGTGCCGGCGCAGTGCGAAGCCGACCTGCGAGTCGAGATGGCTCGTGCCGGCGGGCGCCGGCAGCGAGGACTCGGTGAGCAGCAGCTCGAACTCCGCGTCGGAGGGATCCCGCTGCAGCACGCTGTGCACATGGTGATCGACGAGGGGGAGCCGCTCGATGCGGTCTCGGAGCGTGGGAGGGGTCACGGATCTCTCCAATCGGCGGGACGCGTCCGCGTTCGAACAAAGTGATAGAAAAATTGATGTTGTGTTGTAAATGTAACGTACGATACTCTTTTCGCAGGATGTACTTCTTGTTACATTTGCTTCATGTATTCAAGAGCATGTTACCTCTGCTAGGTGATAGCTCGAGGATCGGAACGGCCCGATCCGGCAATGGAATGGAGACCGCATGATGATGTGTGGGACACCCGGGCGACTCTGCCCGCATCGCCCGAATCGGGGTGACGACCGATGACCGATCAGGCGCTCGTGCTGGAGCACGGGGGAATGCACTTCGACGGCGTGAGAGCGGTCGACGATGTCAGTCTGCGCCTCGAGCCCGGTGAGGTGCTGGGATTGATCGGGCCGAACGGCTCCGGCAAGACGACGACGCTGAACATGCTGAGCGGCGCTCTGCGCCCGTCGGCGGGCCGCATCCTGCTCGACGGCGCGGACGTCACGCGGAAGTCGCTGCGGCATCGGGCTCGCGCCGGTCTCGTCCGCACCTTCCAGAGCGTCAAGGTATTCGGTCGGCTGACCGTCGAGGAGAACATCGAGGCCGCCGCGCTCGGAGCCGGAATGCGGCGCCGCGAAGCGCGCCGGGTGGCCGTCGAGACGATCGAGGAGCTGGGGCTCGGCGCCCTCGCGGAGCTGCGCGCCGACGCGGTGCCCGCCGGCCAGGTGCGCAGCGTCGGCATTGCGCGCGCCATCGCGCTGCGCCCCCGCTACCTCCTGCTCGACGAGCCGGCCGCGGGGCAGAACGAGGCGGAGGCGCTCGAGCTCATCCGCATCATCGCCTCCTTCGCCCGCGAGCGCGGCCTCGGCGTGCTCCTCGTCGAGCACGACATGACCGTGGTCATGGGCACCTGCGATCGTCTGCACGTGCTCGACAGCGGGCGCACCGTCGTCTCCGGTGATCCGGAGGCGATCCGCAAGGACCCGCAGGTCATCGAGATCTACTTCGGAAAGGAGTGACGACCGTGTCCACACTCGACGTGCGAGACCTGTTCGTCCGCTACGGCAAGTCGATCGTCGCCGTGCAGGGCGCCTCGATCGAGGTGCGCGAGGGCGAGATCGTCTCCCTGCTGGGCCAGAACGGCGCCGGCAAGTCCACGATCCTGAAAACGATCGCCGGGATCGTCGCGCCGCTGTCCGGGAGCATCGCCTACGGCGACGTCGACCTCACCGCCAAGGGCGCATCCCGCATCTCCGCCGGCATCGCCTACGTCCCCGAGGATCGCGGGGTCTTCGCCTCGCTCAGCGTCGGCGAGAACCTGCGGCTCGGAGCGGTCTCCCGCCGCGACCGCCAGGAGATCGACGCCGACGTCGAAGCCCAGCTCGAGCGCTTCCCGATCCTCCGCAAGTACTGGAGCCGGGGCGCGAGCCTGCTCTCGGGCGGCGAGCAGCAGCAGCTGGCGATCGCACGCGCCCTCATGATCCGCCCCCGCCTTCTCCTGCTCGACGAGCCCACGCTCGGCCTCGCCCCGATCATCGTCGACCTCATCTTCGACGTCGTGCAGCAGTTGAACGCCGAGGGGGTCACCGTTCTGCTCGTCGAGCAGAACGCGGTGCGCTCCATCGCCATCTCCGATCGCTCCTACGTGATCCAGGCCCCGGGCCGAGTGCTCGGCAGCGGAGACGCGCGGCAGCTCGCCGCGAACGACGAGGTCGTCGAGTATCTGGGCTTCTCGCCGCTCGGCGACGCGACGGAACGGGGGCAGTGATCATGTGGATCCAACTGATCGTCGACATGCTCGGACTGGGGACCTTCTACGCGCTGCTCACGCTCGGCATCGCGCTGCTCTTCGGCATCCTCGGCCTCATGAACTTCGCCTACGGCGAGACCATCATGGCCGCCGCCGTCGTGCTGCTCGTGCTCAAGGACTCCCCGTGGTGGGTGAGCTGGCCCCTCGCGATCATCGCTGCGGTGGTCGTGTCGGTGCTCACCGAGCGGGTCGCGTTCCGCTCGCTCCGCAACGCGGACCCGGTCACGCTCATGATCGCCTCGTTCGCCGTGAGCGCCGCGCTGCAGGCGATCGCGCGCATGACCGCGCTCCCCAAGGTGCAGGGCGTTCCGCCGCAGCCCTTCCTGCAGCACTCCTTCACGCTCTTCGGCGCACGCATCAGCATGCTCCAGGTTCTCACCCTCGCGCTGAGCGCGGCGATGATCGCACTGCTCGCGATCGTGATGCAGCGCACGAGCCTCGGGGTGCAGCTGCGAGCCGCTGCCGAGGACTTCGAGATGGCGAAAGTGCTCGGCGTGCGGGGCTCCTTCGTGATCATGAGCGCCTTCGCGATCTCCGGCGCGATCGCCGCAGTTTCGGCCATCGTCCTCGTGGCGAAGCAGGGGGCGGTGGGTGCCGAGATGGGCCTGCAGCCGCTCCTGATCGGCGTCGTCGGGGCGGTCGTCGGAGGGATGCGCAGTCTCAAGGGGGCCGCCCTCGGCGGGCTCCTGCTCGGCATGGCCACGGTACTGCTCGAAACGTTCCTGCCGACCGACCTGATCGCGTTCCGGGATGCCTTCCTCTACGCGGCGGTCATCGGAATCCTCGTCATCCGGCCCCAGGGCCTGCTCTCCGGTGTGAAGGTGCGTGTGTCATGAATCTATTCCGTCGAAACCGCACGCAGGTGCTCGCCACCGGAATCGTGCTCGTCGCCATCGTGGGGGCCGTCGCGCTGATCGGCGCCGTCACCGACCCCATCATCGAGCGGGTCGCCGTCGGCAGCCTGGTCTCGGTCGTCGTCGTGCTGGGCATGTCGATCTACTCGGGCAACTCGGGCATCATGTCCTTCGGTCACGTCGCGTTCATGGCGGTCGGCGCGTACACCACCGCCTACCTCACGATCCCGCCGGCACTCAAGCAGACCATGTTCTCGAGCCTGCCCGAGCCGCTCGCATTCCTCATCGAGGTCGAAGCCCCGTTCCCCGTCGTGCTCCTCGTCTCGGCGGTGTGCGCCGCGCTCTTCGCGCTGCTCACCGCGCCGGCCATGGGGCGGCTGAGCGGCCTGCAGTCGGGTATCGCCACGCTCGCCCTGCTCGTCATCACCTTCACCGTCATCAATTCCTGGACCGCGGTGACCCGGGGATCCTCGGCCATGATCGGCCTGCCGAAGCTGACCACGCCGCTCGTCGCATTCGTCTGCGCGGGTCTCGCGATCGTCGTGGCGCTCTGGTACAAGAACAGCCGCAGCGGCCTGCAGCTGCGGGCCTCGCGCGAGGATCCGGAGGCTGCGCTCGCCTCCGGGATCGCGGTCGGCCGCCACCGCGCGACCGCCTGGGTGCTCAGCGCCGCGGTGAGCGGAGCCGGCGGGGCGCTCTACGCGGCGTTCCTCACCACCTTCTCGTCGCGCACATTCTTCCTCTCGCTGACCTTCGGCTTCATCGTGATGATCGTGATCGGCGGCTACCTCTCGACGAGCGGCGCCGTCATCGGCGCGGTCTCCATCAGCGTCCTGCAGGAGGTGCTGCGGCGTCTGCAGGACGGCCAGTTCACCGGAGGATTCGCGCTGCCCGGCGGGGTGACGGACCTGGTGCTCTCGGCGATCCTTATCCTGGCTTTGATCACGGCACCGACCGGACTCATGGGAATCCGAGAGCTCGGCCTGCCGCAACGTCGAAGGAAGCAGGATCTGGCACATGGATGAATCACTGACGCTCGCAGAGGTGCTGAAGAAGTCCTACGAGCAGTTGAGCCCGGCCGAGAAGCGCGTCTCGCGCGCGCTGCTCGCGGACTACCCCGTCGCCGGGCTCGCACCCGTGAACCGGCTCGCCGATCGCGCCAACGTGAGCGCGCCCACCGTGCTCCGGCTGCTGTCGAAGCTCGGGATCGGCTCGTACCCCGACATGCAGAAGCTGCTGCACGGCGAGATCGCGGCCCGGACCTCCTCACCCGCGACGATGTACGGGGAGCCGGAGGCCACGCGCAACGGGGCGGTCGAGCACTCGCAGCGGGTGATCGAGCAGGGCATCGCGGCGACCCTCTCGGGGCTCGCCATGGAGGACTTCGACGCGATCGTCGAACTGCTCGCCAACACCAAGCGCCGAGTCTGGACGACGGGCGGCAGATTCAGCCGCCTGCTCGCCGAGTACCTCTCCATGCACCTGCGCCATCTGCGGCCGAGCGTCACCCACGTTCCGACCTCTCAGCAGGAGCGCGCCTTCGCGCTGCTCGACATCGGGGCGAAGGACGTGGTGGTGGCCTTCGACTACCGGCGCTACCAGGAGCCCACTGTCGCATTCATGCGGCAGGCCAAGGCGCAGAAAGCGGCCACGGTGCTCATCACCGATCCCTGGCTGTCGCCGGCGGCGAAGCACTCCGACTATCTCCTCTCGAACGCCGTCGTCGCTGCCTCTCCCTTCGACTCGATCACGCCGGGCTTCGCCCTCGTCGAGACGCTCATCGCGTCGCTCGTCGAGGCGCTCGGCACGGACCCGGTCGAACGGGTGCGCCGCTACGACGGCATCGAGGATTTCCTCAACGACCACAGCATCGACGGCACCGCAGCCGGCGACGCATGACAGCCAGCAAAGGATAGACCACATGACAACGCCCATCGCCGCAATCCTCACCTCGGATCTCGTGGGCCAGGTGCGCGGGCGCGCCTTCCCCGCGGACGAGATCGACGACTACGCGCGTTCGGGCTCGGGATGGGTGCCCGCGAATCTGGCGCTGGACCCCTTCGGCCGCATCATCGTGCCGAACCCGTTCGGTTCGATCGGGGACCTCAGGATCATGCCGGATCCGGCGACCCGGGCCGCGGTCGCCAATGAGACGGGCGGGCAGCCGGTCACCGCGATGCTGGGCGACCTCGTGAACCCCGACGGCACGCCCTGGGACTGCTGCCCCCGCACCTTCCTGCGCGACGCCGTGCGCGACCTGGAGGAGGAGACCGGTCTGCGCGTCATCTCCTCGTTCGAGCACGAGTTCATGCTGCGCGACGACGATCGCGTTCCCGGGCGGAAGCCGTTCTCGCTCGAGTCGCTCCTCACCTATGAACCGCTCGGATCGAACGTGCTGCAGGCATTGCGCGATGCGGGACTCGAGCCGGAGATGTGGCTGCCCGAGTTCGGCGACCGTCAGTGGGAGGTGACGCTCGCCCCGGCGCCGGCCCTGCAGGCTGCGGACCGCGCGATCCTGCTGCGCGAGATCGTGCGCAGCGTCGTGCGCGCGGCGGGGGAGCGCGCCACCTTCAGCCCGATCGTCGAGCGCGACGGCGGCGGCAACGGCGTGCACATCCACCTGAGCTTCATCGACCGCGAGGGCACCCCCGTGGCCTACGACCCGTCGCGCCCGGGCGGCCTGTCCGCCGTGGCGGGATCCTTCGCCGCGGGTGTGCTCCGGCACGCCACCGCGTTCCAGGCGCTCACGGCCTCGTCCGGCGTCTCCTACGAGCGGCTCGCACCGGGGCGCTGGAGCGTCGGCGGGCTGTTCCTCGGCGAGAACAACCGCGAGGCGCTGCTCCGGATCTGCCCGCTCTTCGACACCCCCGGCGCCGACCATCGCAAGCAGTTCAACCTCGAGTACCGGGGCGCCGACGCCACCGCGAATCCGTGGATCGCGCTGGGGGTGCTCATCCGCGCCGGGCTCGAGGGCGTGCGCGCTGCGCTCCCCGCGCCGGAGGTCGTCTCGGGCGACCCCGCAGAGCTCTCGGAGCAGCAGCTCGCGGCCGCGACGCACGGCCGGATGCCGTCGTCTCTCGGGGAGGCGCTCGACGAGCTCCAGGCCGACGAGACGGTGACGTCGTGGCTGCCGCCGCGGCTCCTCGAGACCTTCCTGACGGTGAAGCGCGCCGAGCTCGCCTGGCACGGATCGCTCTCGGAACCGGAGCGGTACCGGGTCTATGCCGAAGCGTATTGAGTCGCCGTGGAACAGGGGAGGTGAGCAACGATGACGGACATGATGACTGACCCGTGGGACCGATTCTTCGCAGCGGTGGCCGAGGAGATCCCCGAAGCGCTGCAGCTGCGCCGTCAGCTCCATCGCGCGCCCTGCATCTCGGGCGAGGAGGGGCCGACGCGCGATCTGGTGCTGCAGGCGCTCGGCTCGCCCGAGTGGGATCCGGTCGCCGACACCGGAGGGCTCGTGCGCATCGGACCGAGCGATGGCCCGGCGATCGCACTGCGCGCGGAACTCGATGCGCTGCCGATCCTCGAGGAGACGGGGGCCGCGTTCGCGTCGACGAACGGCGCGATGCACGCGTGCGGTCACGACGTGCACATCGCTGCGGCGGTGGCTGTGGCGCGCGCCGCGCAGCGGGTGGCGCTGCCGGTCGCGCTGCTGCTGATCCTCCAGCCGCGCGAGGAGGCCTACCCTTCGGGTGCACGCGACATCTGCGAGAGCGGCCTGCTCGAGCAGCACGGGGTGCGCGAGGTCTTCGGAGCGCACGTGCACCCGCGGGTGCCCGCCGGTGGCATCGCCATCGGCGAGGGTGCGGTGAATGCGGCGGCCGACGAGTTCGGCATCGCGGTGCGGGGGATCGGCGGGCACGCCGCCTACCCGCACCACGCGCGCGATCCGATCGTCGCCCTGGCGGCCGTGATCGGCGCGATGCAGATGATCCTCAACCGCAGGATCGATCCGATGCATCCGGCGGTGCTCTCCTTCGGCACGATCCATGCGGGGAGCGCGGCGAACGTGATCCCCTCCGAGGCGCGCGCCCGCGGCTCGATGCGCACCATGCACCCGCGCGATCGGGCGTTCCTGCACACCGAGATCCCGAGAGTCGCATCCGAGGTCGCCGCGGCGCACGGGTGCAGTGCGGAGGTGGAGATCATCTCCGGCGAACCCGTGCTCTACAACCACCCCGAGATGTCGCGCTCGCTCATGCGGGCGCTCGAGGGTCGCGCCGTGCGGGTCGTCGAGCCGATGCGATCGTGCGGGGCAGACGACTTCTCGTATTACACGGAGCGTCTGCCGGGGGTCATGATGTTCGTCGGCGTCGCGCGGAGCGAGCACGAGCCGGCGCTGCACACCTCTGCCTTCCTGCCCGGTGACGAGGCGGTCTCGGACATCGCCATGGCCTACGCGATCTCGGTGCGCACCGCCTTCGGCATCGGCGTGGGCGCGGGCAGCGGAGCGGAGGCCGCGTGAGGCGCGCGTCGCGCGGACTACACTGGTTCCGTGATCCGACACTTTCTGCGCGACGATGATCTCAGCCCGTCCGAGCAGCGCGAGGTCCTCGACCTCGCCGCGGCGCTGAAGGCCGACCGCTTCGCACGACGTCCGCTCGACGGGCAGAAGACCGCGGCGGTCATCTTCGACAAGACCTCCACGCGCACGCAGGTGAGCTTCTCGGTCGGCGTCGCCGACCTCGGGGGAAACCCGCTCATCATGGACTCGAAGAATTCGCAGATGGGCGGCAAGGAATCGATCTCCGACACCGCCAAGGTGCTCTCGCGCATGGTCGAGCTGATCGTGTGGCGCACCTATGCGCACGCCGGGCTCGAGGAGATGGCCGCCGCCGCGAGCGTGCCGGTGATCAATTCGCTGAGCGACGACTTCCACCCGTGCCAGATCCTCGCCGATCTGCAGACCATCCGGGAGCGCAGGGGGGAGCTCGCCGGGCTCACCGCCACCTACGTGGGCGACGCCGCCAACAACATGGGGCACTCCTATCTGCTCGGCTTCGCGACCGCGGGCATGCACATCCGCGTCGCCGGCCCGGCCGGCTTCCACCCGCGCGAGGACATCGTGGCCGACGCGACGCGCATCGCCGCCGAGACCGGCGGCAGCGTCACGATCCTCACCGACCCGGTGGAGGCGGTGCGCGGCGCCGACGCCGTCATCACGGACACCTGGGTCTCGATGGGGCGCGAGGACGAGAAGGCCGAGCGGATCGCCACCTTCGGCGCCTACCGCGTGACGCCCGAGCTCATGGCGCACGCCGCCGCGGACGCGATCTTCCTGCACTGCCTGCCGGCCTACCGCGAGTACGAGGTGGCCGCCGAGGTGATCGACGGGCCGCAGAGCGTGGTGTGGGACGAGGCGGAGAACCGCGTGCACGCGCAGAAGGCGCTGATGGCCTGGCTGCTGGAGGAGAGCAAGTGACTGAGAATACGCACGATCGAGCGGGCGACGAGACCGGCGATGCGACCGGCGACGACACCGGCAACCGCGCCGCAGAGGCGGGCGCGCTGTGGGGTGGGCGCTTCGCGAGCGGCCCGTCGCCGGCGCTCGCCGCGCTGAGCAAGTCGACCCAGTTCGACTGGGTGCTCGCGCAGTACGACATCCGCGGCTCGAAGGCGCACGCCTCGGCGCTCGCCGCAGCCGGGTACCTGACCGCCGACGAGCTGCGCGACATGCGCGCGGCGCTCGATGAGCTCGCGGCGCGCGTGGCCGACGGGCGCGCGCTGCCCGCCGAAGACGACGAGGACGTGCACTCCGCCCTCGAGCGCCTGCTCATCGAGATCACGGGCGTGCAGCTCGGGGGCAAGCTGCGCGCGGGGCGCAGCCGCAACGACCAGATCGCCACCCTGGTGCGGCTCTACCTGCTCGACCACGCGGCGATCATCCGGACCCGCCTGCTCGAGCTGCTCGACGCCATCGCCGAGCAGGCGCGCAGGCACCCCGACGCGATCCTGCCCGGCCGCACCCACCTGCAGCACGCGCAGCCGGTGCTGCTCGCCCACCAGCTGGCGGCCCACGCCTGGCCGATCGTGCGCGACCTCGAGCGCCTCCGAGACTGGTCCCGGCGCGCGAGCGCATCGCCCTACGGCGGGGGAGCGCTCGCGGGCTCCTCGCTCGGTCTCGATCCGCGCCTCGTCGCCGCCGAACTCGGTCTCGGCGATCCGCTCGAGAACTCGATCGACGGCACCGCGGCGCGCGACGTCGTCGCCGAGTTCTCCTTCATCTGCGCCCAGATCGGCATCGACCTCTCGCGCCTCAGCGAGGAGATCATCCTCTGGAACACCAAGGAGTTCGGGTTCGTGCGCCTGCACGACGGGTACTCGACGGGTTCGAGCATCATGCCGCAGAAGAAGAACCCCGATATCGCCGAGCTCGCGCGGGGCAAGTCGGGGCGCCTCATCGGCAACCTCACCGGCCTGCTCACCACGCTCAAGGGGCTGCCGCTCGCCTACAACCGCGACCTCCAGGAGGACAAGGAGCCCGTCTTCGACTCGGTGCAGCAGCTCGAGGTGCTGCTGCCGGCCTTCACCGGCATGGTCGCCACGATGAGCTTCGACACCTCGCGCATGGCCGAGCTCGCGCCGCAGGGCTTCTCGCTGGCCACCGACGTGGCCGAGTGGCTGGTGAAGCAGGGCGTGATCTTCCGCGATGCGCACGAGATCTCGGGCGAGCTGGTGCGGTACTGCGAGGAGCGCGGGATCGAGCTGCACGAGCCCTCTGACGCCGAGCTGGCCTCGGTCTCGGAGCACCTCACGCCTGAGGTGCGCGAGGTGCTGACGATCGAGGGGTCGGTGAACTCGAGGATCGGCGCCGGCGGCACGGCGCGCGTACGGGTTGCCGAGCAGCTCGACCGCCTCGCCGAGCGCATCGCCGAGTTCCGGGCGTCTGCGTAGGGAGGGGCCTGCGCGCCGAACCGGCCGCCGTCGGGCGTGCGGAGTCGCGCCCCGGCGTGCGGTGCGGCGTCGCGCCCCGGCATCCGGTGCGGGGTCGCGCCCCGGCATCGCGCCCCTGCGTTTGGTGCGGGGTCGCGCCCCGGCGTCGCGCCCATGCGTTTGGTGCGGGGTCGCGCCCCGGCATCGCGCCCCTGCGTCCGGTTCGGGGTCGCGCCCCTGCGTCCGGTTCGGGGTCGCGCCCCGGCGTCGCGCGTCAGTAGCACGGATTCACCGTGCGACACGCGCATTTTTGCGGTTCTGCGTGTTCCACGGTGAATCCGTGCCGCTGGCTGCCGGCGGCGTGAGCGCCACCACGACCCCGGGCGCGAGGCTACCGGCGGCGTGAGCGCCACCACGACCCCGGGTGCGAGGCTACCGGCGGCGTGAGCGCCACCACGACCCCGGGGCGCGAGCCTGCCCCGCACGCCCCGGCCCGCCCCCGCCCCGCCCCCGGGCGCGAGCCCGCCCTGCCCTCGCCCGCCCGCTCGCTCCCGCTCGCGCCCGCCCGCCCGCGCCCGCGCGTGCGCCCCGGCGTCGCGCCCATGCACCGCGCGTCAGCAGCACGGATTCACCGTGCGACACGCGCATTTTTGCGGTTCTGCGTGTTCCACGGTGAATCCGTGCCGCTGGCTGCCGGCGGCGTGAGCGCCACCACCACGACCCCGGGCGCGAGGCTGCCCCGCCTGCCCCGCTCGCCCTCCCGTCGCGCGTCAGTAGTCGTCGCCAAACCGCAGCCGAGGCAGCATCTTCTGGCGCGCGTCGAGGTGTTCGGCCGGGTCGGCGGGCTCCTCGGCCGGCTCGGAGGCCACTGACGGGGGCGTCGGCGGGGCAGATGAGAAGATCCGGAATCCCGGACAGGGGAGGTGTGTCGGCCAGGGCGCGAGGAGGGTGCGTCTTGCAGGATAGGAATCCAGTGATACTCGATGAAGAGGATTATGGAAGCCTATGGAAGCGCTGCGAGAATTCAGGCCGGTGAAACGAAGGGCCGGCGTGTGGAGATTCTTCGTCTTCAGCGGGTTGGGCGCATTCGTGTTCTTCGTCCCAGTGACGCTCGCCGGCACGAGTACCATCGTGTTGGATCACCTGGTGAGCGCGATTCGCGTCCAGGCGGCCCCCGTTGTCCCCTGGATCATCCTGGCGCTCATCGCACTCGGAACCGTTCGGCCGTTCCTTCGCGCAACCTGGCGCCAGAACCCAGTGCGACTGGTCTTCGCCCTCCTGAACGTGTGCGGCCTGGCGGTCGCCGTGCTCATGCTGTTCCCCGCCCTCGCGCCGGGCTGGTTGATGGCCGACGACCTCGCCCCGTTCCTCTGGGACAAGCTGGTGATCCCGGTGGGGCTCATGATCCCGGTGGGCGCGGTGTTCCTCGCCCTGCTGGTCGGCTACGGACTGATGGAGTTCGTCGGAGTCCTCGTGCAGGGGTTCATGCGTCCGATCTTCCGCACTCCCGGCCGGGCGGCGGTCGACGCGGTCGCATCGTTCGTCGGCAGCTACTCGCTGGGGCTCCTCATCACCAACCGGGTCTACCGCGAGGGGAAGTACACGGCTCGCGAGGCGGCGATCATCGCGACAGGCTTCTCGACGGTGTCGGTGACCTTCATGATCGTGGTCGCGAAGACCCTCGGGCTGATGGACCATTGGCTGCTGTACTTCACCACGACACTGGTCGTGACGTTCGTCGTCACCGCCCTGGTCGTCAGGATCCCGCCGCTGTCACGTATCCCGCAAGCGGTGTTCCCCGGCGCCGCGGTCCGGCTCGAGGAACCGGTGGCCCGTTCCCGGCTGCAAGCGGCCTGGCGGGAGGCGCGGCTCGCGCTCGATCGCACCCCGGGACTCTGGCGCAACGTGTACGACAACCTGAGGGACGGCGTGGTGATGGCCGGGTCGATCCTCCCGTCCATCCTCTCGGTCGGACTCCTGGGGCTCATCGTGGCGAAGTTCACCCCGGTGTTCGACTGGCTCGGGTGGATCATCGCGCCAGTGGCCTGGGGAACCGGAATGGACGATCCGCCCCTCGTCGGCAAGGCAGTGGCGCTCGGGCTCGTCGAGATGTTCCTCCCGGCGACCCAGGTCGCCGATGTGGAGTCGCTCCCCACACGCTTCGTCGTCGGGGTGGTGTCGATCGCGGGCATCATCTTCTTCTCGGCGATGGTGCCGTCGATCCTCGCCACAGACATCCCGATCCGGATGCGGGAGTTGGTCATCATCTGGTTCGAGCGTGTGGTGCTCACGATGGTGCTCGCGGCACCCGTCGCGCACCTGCTGCTCTGACACCGGCGAGGCGCGCTCGACCGGCGAGCGCCCACTCGGGTCAAGAGCGGTACGATGGCAGGCGTGTCAGTAGCAGATGAACGCACCGAGATCCTGTCCGCCCAGCGCAACGACGACAGCTTCGAGACCCTGTGGGACGAGCTGGAGTGGCGCGGGCTGATCCACGTGTCCACCGACGCGGGCGCGCTGTCGGAGCTGCTCGAGGGAGACCCGTTCACCTATTACTGCGGCTTCGATCCGACCGCCCCGAGCCTGCACCTCGGCAACCTCGTGCAGCTGCTGGTGCTGCGCCGCCTTCAGCTCAAGGGCCACAAGCCGCTTGGGCTCGTCGGTGGATCCACCGGCCTCATCGGCGATCCTCGCCCCACCGCGGAACGCACCCTCAACAGCCGCGACACCGTGGCCGAGTGGGTGACGCGCCTGCAGGGCCAGGTGACGAGGTTTCTCTCGACCGAGGGCGAGAACGCGGTGCGCCTGGTCAACAACCTCGACTGGACGGCGCCGCTCAGCGCCATCGACTTCCTGCGCGAGGTCGGCAAGCACTTCCGCGTGGGCACCATGCTCAAGAAGGACGCGGTCGCCGCGCGTCTCAACTCGGATGAGGGCATCAGCTACACCGAGTTCAGCTACCAGATCCTGCAGGGCTACGACTTCCTCGAGCTCTACCGCCAGTACGACTGCCGTCTGCAGTCGGGCGGCAGCGACCAGTGGGGCAACCTGACGAGCGGCACCGACCTCATCCGCAAGGTGGAGGGCCAGGCGGCGCACGCCATCGGCACACCCCTCATCACGAACTCCGACGGCTCGAAGTTCGGCAAGAGCGAGGGCAACGCCATCTGGCTCGATCCGGAGATGTGCTCGCCGTACACCTTCTACCAGTTCTGGCTCAACCAGGCCGACGCCGACGTGATCGCGCGGCTCAAGGTGTTCACGTTCCTGTCTCGCGCCGAGATCGAGGAGTACGAGCGCCAGGTGGCCGAGGAGCCGTTCAAGCGCGCGGCGCAGAAGCGGCTGGCGCTCGAGGTGACCGCGCTCGTGCACGGTGCCGCGGCGGCGCAGGGCGCGATCGACGCCTCCGAGGCGCTCTTCGGGCGCGGCGACCTCGCAGCCCTCGACGAGGCGACCCTGCGGGGCGCGATCTCGGAGCTGCCGCAGGCGGCGGGATCGGTGGGCGCTCCGCTGGCCGAGCTGCTGGCCGAGTCCGGGCTCGTGGCGAGCCGCGGCGAGGCGCGACGCGCGATCAAACAGGGCGGCGTGTACGTGAACAACGCGCCGGTCGACGACGAGGATCGCGTGATCTCGGGCGACGACCTGCTGCACGGCCGCTACGCCGTGCTGCGCCGGGGCAAGAAGGCGCTCGCGGGCTTCACCGCGTGAGCGGCCGAGACGGCCGGTCATCCTGCGCGGAGTGAGCTTGCGAACGGAGTCGCAGGATCTCAGTGGGGGATCCTGCGACTCCGGATCGTTCCTCGCCTCTGCGCAGGATGACCGGACTGGAGCGTGAGCGGGAGGCGGCTCAGCGCCCGCCGAAGCGCAGCCGCCACCCCCAGCGCAGCACGTTGCCGAGCGCCTCGAGCACGATCCCGAGGCTCATCTTCGAGCGACCGTCCACGCGCTCGACGAAGGTGATGGGCACCTCCACGATGGGGAGGCCGAGCCGCTCGAAGGTCCACGCGGTCTCCACCTGGAAGGCGTAGCCCTGCGAGTCGACGGCGTCGAGGTCGAGGTGCACGACGCAGCGCGCGTCGATCGCGCGGAATCCGCTCGTGAGGTCGCGCAGCCGCGAGCGCAGCGCGATCCGCGCCACCCGGGTGCCCGTGCGCGACACCCAGCGGCGGTACCAGGGCCAGCCGACGATCCGCCCGCCCGGAACCCAGCGGGCGCCGATCGCGACGCCGCGATGGGCGCGCGCGGCGGCGACGAGGCGCGGCAGATCGGCGGGCAGGTGCGAGCCGTCGGCGTCCATCTCGACCACCACCCGGTACCCCTCCGCGATCGCCCACCTGAACCCCAGCACATAGGCCGTGCCGAGTCCGAGCTTCGCTCCGCGGTGATGCACGAAGAGTCCGTCGAGGCCGAGCGCGAGCTCATCGGCGATGCGTCCCGTGCCATCCGGGCTGCCGTCGTCGATCACCAGGATGTCGGCGTCGGGCAGGTGGGCGCGCACCCCGGCCACGGCGGCCGGCAGGGTCTCGCGCTCGTTGTAGGTGGGCAGGACCACGAGAACCTCGGCGGGGCGCTCGCGCATCACGATCCTCGATCCTCACGATCCTGGCATCTCCCCAGCCGGGCACGGAGCGCACCTTGCTAAGCTGGGGCGTTGTCACAATTCGGCAACGGCGGTGACCCGGATCTGACGCGGGTGGACCCACCGAGCAAACCCTACAGGAGAGACAACGTGGCGACAGTTCTCGAGAAGCTCCTTCGCGTCGGCGAAGGCCGCACCCTGAAGAAGCTCCAGCGGCAATCGAAGCTCGTGGCCGAGCTCGAGGATTCGTTCGCGGAGCTCAGCGACGAGGAGCTGCGGGGCGAGACCGACGAGTTCCGGGAGCGCCTCGAGAAGGGCGAGACCCTCGACGATCTGCTGCCCGAGGCCTTCGCCGCGGTGCGCGAGGCGGCGAAGCGCACGATCGGCCTGCGCCCCTTCGACGTGCAGGTCATGGGCGGCGCCAACCTGCACCTCGGCAACATCTCCGAGATGAAGACCGGTGAGGGCAAGACCCTCGTCGCCACCATGCCGGCCTATCTCAACGCGCTCGCTGGCAAGGGCGTGCACGTGGTCACGGTCAACGACTACCTCGCCAGCTACCAGAGCGATCTCATGGGGCGCGTGTTCCGCGCCCTGGGCATGACGACCGGCTGCATCGTCGCGGGTCAGGATCCCGCCACACGACGCCAGCAGTACAACGCCGACATCACCTACGGCACGAACAACGAGTTCGGCTTCGACTACCTGCGCGACAACATGGCCTCCGATGCTTCGGAGCGCGTGCAGCGCGGCCACTTCTTCGCCGTCATCGACGAGGTCGACTCGATCCTCATCGACGAGGCGCGCACCCCGCTCATCATCTCCGGACCGTCCTCGGGCGAGGCCAATCGCTGGTTCGCGGAGTTCGCCCGCATCGCGCGCAAGCTCGAGCCGGGCGCCGACTACGAGGTCGACGAGAAGAAGCGCACCATCGGCGTGCTCGAGCCCGGCATCGAGAAGGTCGAGGATCACCTCGGGATCACCAACCTCTACGAGTCGGTGAACACGCCGCTCATCTCCTTCCTCAACAACTCGATCAAGGCCAAGGCGCTCTTCACGCGCGACAAGGACTACGTCGTGCTGAACGGCGAGGTGCTCATCGTCGACGAGCACACGGGCCGCATCCTCGCCGGGCGCCGGTACAACGAGGGCATGCACCAGGCCATCGAGGCCAAGGAGGGCGTGCAGGTCAAGGCCGAGAACCAGATGCTCGCCACCGTGACGCTGCAGAACTACTTCCGGCTCTACGAGAAGCTCTCGGGCATGACGGGCACCGCCGAGACCGAGGCCGGCGAGTTCATGTCGACCTACAAGCTCGGCGTCGTGCCGATCCCCACCAACAAGCCCATGCAGCGCAAGGACCAGCCCGACCTCGTCTACAAGAACGAGGAGGCCAAGTTCGCGCAGGTGGTCGAGGACATCGCCGAGCGGCACGAGAAGGGCCAGCCCGTGCTCGTGGGCACCACGAGCGTCGAGAAGAGCGAGTACCTCTCCCGCCTGCTCGCGAAGAAGGGCGTGCGGCACGAGGTGCTGAACGCGAAGAACCACGCGCGCGAGGCCGCGATCATCGCGCAGGCGGGTCGCCTCGGCGCCGTGACCGTGGCGACCAACATGGCCGGCCGCGGCACCGACATCATGCTCGGCGGCAACGCCGAGTTCCTCGCGGTGCAGGAGATGACCGCCCGGGGCCTGTCGACCGATGAGGATCCCGAGGCCTACGAGGCCGCATGGGACGACGTGTTCGACGCCGTCAAGGAGACGGTCGCCGAGGAGGCCGAGAAGGTCGTCGCCGCGGGCGGCCTGTACGTGCTCGGCACGGAACGGCACGAGTCGCGACGCATCGACAATCAGCTGCGCGGCCGCTCCGGCCGTCAGGGCGATCCGGGCGAGAGCCGCTTCTACCTCTCGCTCGCCGACGACCTTATGCGCCTCTTCAACTCGGGTGCCGCCGCCGCGCTCATGAACCGCGATGGATTCCCCGACGACCTCGCCATCGAGTCGAAGGTCGTCACGCGCGCCATCCAGAGCGCGCAGAGCCAGGTCGAGCAGCGCAATGCCGAGATCCGTAAGAACGTGCTGAAGTACGACGACGTGCTCGACCGCCAGCGCAAGGCGATCTACAGCGACCGCCAGCAGATCCTCGACGGCGAAGAGATCCAGCCGCGCATCTCGGCGTTCCGGGAGCAGACGATCGACGCGATCCTCGACTCCCACGGACACGACGGCGACTGGGACTTCGACGCGCTCTGGAGCGACCTGCGCCAGGTCTACCCGGTGGGCATCACCGTCGACGAGCTGCTCGCCGAGACCGGCGGATCCCGCGTCGATCGCGCCTTCCTGCGCCGCGAGATCCTTTCCGACGCCGAGGTCGCATACCAGAATCGCGAGGAGACCCTCGGGGAGGAGGCCATGCGCGAACTCGAGCGCCGCGTGGTGCTCGCCACCATCGATCGCCGCTGGCGCGACCACCTCTACGAGATGGAGTACCTCAAGGAGGGCATCGGCCTGCGCGCCATGGCCCAGCGCGATCCGCTCGTCGAGTACCAGCGCGAGGGCTTCACCATGTTCGAGGGCATGATGGGGCAGATCAAGGAGGAGTCGATGGGACTGCTCTACAACCTCGAGGTGAAGGTGCGACCGGCCGAGGGGCCGCAGGATCACGTGCACCTCGAGGGCGGCGGCCTCGAGCAGCAGCAGGTGCCGGATCAGTCCAAGCTGAGCTACAGCGCCCCCGATGAGGACGGTGCGCCCGCGGTGAGCGGGGCTCAGGACGCCGCAGCTGCGAACGCTGCGCAGGCTCCGCAGAAGCGCGGGGCGTTCGGGCAGCAGGTGCCGGACGAGGCGGGCGCGGGCAACCGCGCCGAGCGCCGCGCGAACAAGAAGAAGTAGTCACACCGCACTGACCGTGATCCGCACCGGCGGAGCAACTGGGAGACATCCATGGCAAACGAGACGAATCATCGTCCCTCGAAGAACGAACGCCGGGCCGAGGCCCGCGAGCAGGCCCGCCTGGCGCGCGAGCAGGAGAAGAAGCGCGAGAAGCGCAACCGACTGTTCCTGCAGGGCGGGATCGTGCTCGGAGTGCTGGCGATCCTCGCCGTCGTCGCGCTCGTGCTCACCCAGACGATGAAGCCCGCCGGCCCGGGCCCCCAGAACATGGCCTCGGGGGCCGCGATCTTCACGAAGGATCTCAAGGTCGTCGAGAGCCCCGCGCTGCAGCCCGGTGAGGATCGCGAGGCGCCCGAGGTCGACCGCAAGCAGCTGCCGCTCGACGTCACGGTCTACGTGGACTACATGTGCCCCGCCTGCGGTGGCTTCGAGCAGCAGTACGGCACCATGCTCGAGAACTACGTGGGCAGCGGGGATATCGAGTTGGGCGTGTACCCGCTCAACTTCCTCGACGGCCAGTCGCTGGGCACCAAGTACTCCACCCGCGCCGCCAACCTGTTCAGCTGCGTGGTCGAGCAGCAGCCCGACGTCGCCTTCGGCCTGCACAACGCGCTCCTGAGCGCCGAGGTGCAGCCGGCAGAGGGCACTACCGGCCTCACCGACGACCAGCTGCTCGAGCAGGCCGAGGCGGCCGGCGCCGAACTCACGACCGAGCTGCGGCAGTGCGTCAAAGACGTGCGCTTCGGCAACTTCATCGGATCGAACTACAAGACGGTCAGCGAGGACGGGATCCTCGGCCTCGCTCGGGGCGCGCAGCTGGTCGGTGATCCGAACACCGGCGAACTGCAGGATGCCGACAGCCCGCAGCGTCTCATCAGCACCCCGACCGTCATCGTGAACGGCCAGCAGTGGGTCGCCGGCCGGGACGGCGATCTCGAGTCGTACCTGCTGAAGGTCAAGGGCGAGATCGAGGGCAACGGCTCCGACTCCGACGAGGACGCGACCGACGACGCTGGTTCCGACGAGTCGTAGACTCGGAGTAGACTGCTCTGGCGGCCCTCGGGGTCGCCAGAGCGATCCGCGGTCATGCGACCGGGATTCGCCGCCTTAGCTCATCTGGTAGAGCAGCGCCCTTGTAAAGCGCAGGTGGTCGGTTCGAGTCCGACAGGCGGCTCGCGTGAAAACCCTCCTCCGGGAGGGTTTTCTGTTTCGCGAGCCGCCTGCCGTCCTCAAACCGACTCCGGTGTCGCAGGCTCCACCGGCTCGGCCCGCGCAACGCTGGCGCGTTGCCCTGAGCGGGCCGAGCAAGTCCGACAGGCGGCTCGCGTGAAAACCCTCCTCCGGGAGGGTTTTCTGTTTCGCGAGCCGCCTGCCGGCCTCACACCGACCCCGGTAGGGTTGGGGAGTGCACGTGAGATTGAGGGTTCCGCTGGCGCTCGTCGGCTCCGCCCTCGCGGGGGTGCTCGTCGCGCTGCAGACCCGCGTCAACGGCGGCCTCAGCCAGCAGCTCGGCAACGGCTACGTCACTGCGGCGGTGTCGTTCGGTTCGGGTCTCGCGCTCCTCTGCGTCGCGATGCTGCTGTCGCGTCGCGGGCGCCGCGGCTTCGGCCGGCTGCGCGTCGAGCTGCGCTCGGGGCACCTGCCCCGCTGGGCGGTGCTCGGCGGCGCGGGCGGCGCGATGTTCGTGCTCGGGCAGGGGCTCGTCGCGCCGCTGACGGGTGTGGCGCTGTTCACCGTCGGCATCGTCGCGGGGCAGGTGCTGGGCGGCCTCGTCTTCGACCGCGTCGGCCTGGGGCCCGGCGGCCGGATCGATCCCTCCCCGGCGCGCATTGTCGGCACCCTCCTCGCGGTGGCCGCCGTCGCCATCGCGGTGGGCGTCGACGCCGGTCCCTTCGTCTGGTTGGTCGTCTTCCCGATGATCGTCGGCGTCGGCGTTGCGGCGCAGTCGATGGTGAACGGACTCGTGCGAGCAGCGGCTCAGAGCGCGCTCACATCGACCTTCGTGAACTTCGTGGTGGGCACGGCGCTGCTCGGGATCATGGCCGTCGTGTCCGTCTCCGTCTCCGGCTGGCCTCAGAACTGGCCGAGCGCCCCCTACTTCTACATCGGGGGCGTCGTGGGCACGGTCTTCATCGCGATGGCGGCGGCGCTCGTGCGCACGGCGGGGGTGCTGCTGCTGAGCATGTCGAACGTCGCGGGCCAGCTGATCGCGGCGGTGGCCTTCGAGGCCGGAGTGCCACTGACCGACGGATTGACCCAGGGGATGATCGCGGGGGCCGCGGTGGCCCTGCTCGCGGTGGCGGTCGCGGCGCTCCCCGGCGGCAGACGGGGGCCCGCTAGAGCTCGGTGAGGTGGCGGCTCAGGTCGAGCGGTTTGCGCGGCTTGGGTCGGCGATCCCGATCCCGATCCGGGATACCGCCCACGTAGAGCCAGCCGAGCAGATACTCGGGCTTCCGCACGCCGAGCGCCTTGCGCAGCGCCTTGCTGCGGGTGTGCGCTCCGGTCTTCCAGATGGATCCCCAGCCGGCTTCGTGCAGCAGGAGCCCCAGGAAGTGCGCGACGCCGCTCGCCACCGCCTCCTGCTCCCAGAGGGGAACCTTGCCGCTTTTGCGCGGGCTGACCACGATCACGAGCACCAGCGGACTGCGCATCGCCTTGGCCACCTGCTTGTCGCGATCCCCGCCGGACGCCGCCGCGATCCCCTCGCCCAGCCGTGCGCGAGCGGCTCCCCGCAACTCGATGATGCGCCAGGGGCGCAGCCGGGAGTGATCGGCGACGCTCGCCATCGCTGCGACGAGCTGCTCGAGCTCGGCGCGGGAGGGTGCGTCGTCGGTGTGCTTGGAGTGCGAGCGTCGCCGCAGCAGCGCCTCGAGCGCCGGGGGACGCTCGGCGGGGAGGCGCCCGATCCGCGCGCCCGCGCTCTGGATGCACTCGTCGTCGGACATGTGCTCAGCCTACGCTCCGCGGGTGGCGCTCGGGGAGCCTGTTGCGCCTGCTGCGCCTGGTGCGCCCGGTGCGCGCGGTGCGCGGCCTGCCCGGTTCCGCGGCGATCGAGGGGAGAATGGTCCCTTCTCGGGCCGCGAAACGGCTGTGAGGAGGGTCCGATCCCGCTCCGAGCTTGCAACGTCAGATGATTTTCGTCAGACTATTCCTGTGTGCATTGAGGTAAGGCTTGCCTCAGCACAATCTGATGTATCCCGTGATTCGCTCTGGGGGAGGGCAATCGCGCCCTACACAAGGAGCACGAACACGTATGTTTGCACGCCGTGGAGCCCGAAGAGGCCTTGCCGCGATTCTCGTGTCGGCACTGGTGGCGGGGGGTGTGTTCCTGGGCGTCGGTACCGCATACGCAGAGGAGCTGCCCGCCGAGCCGGCCGCGCAGGAGGTCGCGACGGGCGTTGAGCAGCCCGCCGCCCCGGATGAGCAGGCGGCCCCGGAACCCGTCGAGGAGGCGGCTCCGGCCCCGGAGCCCGCTGCGGAGCCCGCGGCGGGGCCCGTGGCGGAAGAGGAGCCGGCGGTCGAGGAGGATCCTGACGCTGCAGAGGGGGCGGAGGACTCGAGGGCCGAAAGTGATTCTCCGGCGCCGACAAATGAGCCCGCTGCGCAGGTTGCGCGCTCCGTGGGGCCGTCGGTGGAGGTTGTGGGTTCGGTGTCGGATCTGGATCCTGCGGGTGACACTGTGGTGACGGTGCGGGGTTCCGGGTTTTCGCCGGATACGCCTGGTGCTGCTGGGACGCGTCCGCCGCTGATGGGTGTGTTCGGTGGCGTGTATGTGGTGTTTGGTTCGTTCTTGGAGGAGTGGCGGCCGTCGGAGGGTGTGTCTTCGTCTGCGCGGAGTGTTGTGTCGCAGAAGTGGGCGGTGCTCGCTGAGAACATGGCCGGGATCGGTGGTCCGGATGCTGGTGCGGTTGAGATGCGTGAGGATGGTTCGTTCGAGACGCAGTTGACGTTGCGGCAGGACGAGGCGAAGGCGTTGGCCGATGGCCGGTGGGGGATCTACACCTATTCGGGGAGCGGTGCGAAGGTCGCGTCGTTCGAGACGTACACTCCGGTGACGTTCGCCGACCCGGCTCCCGTGGGGCCGTCGGTGGAGGTTGTGGGTTCGGTGTCGGATCTGGATCCTGCGGGTGACACTGTGGTGACGGTGCGGGGTTCCGGGTTTTCGCCGGATACGCCTGGTGCTGCTGGGACGCGTCCGCCGCTGATGGGTGTGTTCGGTGGCGTGTATGTGGTGTTTGGTTCGTTCTTGGAGGAGTGGCGGCCGTCGGAGGGTGTGTCTTCGTCTGCGCGGAGTGTTGTGTCGCAGAAGTGGGCGGTGCTCGCTGAGAACATGGCCGGGATCGGTGGTCCGGATGCTGGTGCGGTTGAGATGCGTGAGGATGGTTCGTTCGAGACGCAGTTGACGTTGCGGCAGGACGAGGCGAAGGCGTTGGCCGATGGCCGGTGGGGGATCTACACCTATTCGGGGAGCGGTGCGAAGGTCGCGTCGTTCGAGACGTACACCCCGGTGACGTTCGCCGACCCGGCTCCGCCCACGTTCGAGCCGGAGCTCGAGGTGTTTCTCGCCGACGGGACGACCGAATACAGCGGCCAGGAAGTGAAGGAAGGCGACACGCTCGTCGTCAAGGGCTCGGGATTCGATCCCTTCGTCAATACGTGCCTGCCGGGGGTCATGAGCTGCGAGCTCGGTGGCATCGGAATCCCGATTCCTGCCGACAAGCCGCAGGGCACGTTCGCAGTGTTCGGGCACTTCGCCGAGAACTGGCGCCCCTCGAACGGGGTCAGCTCGGACCAGCGCAAGATGGATAGCAGCAATCGGGCCTGGGCGCTGGCGGAGGAGACGCTGGAGAACGACGTGCCCGTGGCATACCGGGACGTGATCCGGAGCGAATGGGTGGAGCTGGATCCCGCAACCGGATCGTTCACCTGGACGGTGACGCTGAAGGAGCCCGCGGATCTCGTCGACGACGGGCGTTTCGGGATCTACACCTACGCCGGTGGCGTGAGCTCCCGGAATGCCGACCACGAGTTGGCGGTACTCCTCAACTTCGCGGGGAAGGATCGTTCCGGCGAGACGGATCCAGAGGTCGCCGAGGGCGACTTGAGCTGGGGAATCAAGGAGAGCTTCCGCACGTACGTGGAAGGCGGTGCGGGTGGCGCCATAACTCTGCTTGGGGCTGCGGAGCGCGCCTCCAACGGCACGTTCGGCTTCCCGCAGATCGCGGGGGGCACCTGGGATCCGAAGACCCGAACCGGAGAGGTGCGGTACGCCGGTGGCGTCGGATTCAGCGGCCACGGCGGAGGCCTGGCGCTCACGATCGCCGATCCGAAGATCACGGTCACCAGTGCGACGCGGGCGGTGCTCTACGCCAAGGTCGACAACTCGCTTCTCCCGATCGCCGACATCGATCTCGGCGCGGCGACCCGTAGCGGCACGGCTGGCGCTGTCACCTGGACCGGTGCCCTCTCGACGCTGCGGGCGGAGGCCGTCGACGCGTTCTTGGGCTTCTATCCCGCGGGGACTGCACTCGATCCGGTGACCTTCACGGTCGGAGCGGCGAGCGACGCCGAGCCGACGAAGCCTGTCACGCCGACTCCCCAGCCGACTCCCCAGCCCAAGCCCGAGCCGAAGCCCATCCCGGTGGATCCGTCGCGCCCGGGCGCTCAGCAGGCGGGATCGCTCACCTGGGGCGTGTCGTCGGCGTTCGCGAGCTACGCGACGGGCGCGATCGCGAAGGGCGGCGTCGTGCCGAACGGCGTCGGCGGCGGACCCGGCGGGTACGTCTTCCCGCAGGCCGGCAGCAGCTGGAACGCAACGTCCCAGACCGGCACCGTGCGGTACTCGGGAGTGGTGACCTTCACCGGTCACAACGGCCTGCTGAACGAGACGTTCGCGAACCCGGTCGTCACGGTGACGAGCGCGACCACGGGCTCCATCTCCGCCGGCGGCCACACCTTCGGGCTCGACCTCGGTGCGGCGAGCAAGTCGGTGGGCGCCAACGGTGAGGTGACCTGGAGCGGCGTGCCCGTGTCGGGAGCCATCTGCGGCGGCGGCTCGACCGGCGGCTCCACCGGGTCGGGCTGCTTCGCGGCCGATCCGGCGACCTTCACCGTCGGCGCCGCGGGCGGCGTCGGCGGCGGCGCGGCTGCGGTCACGTCCCAGTTCGGGCAGAAGCGCACACCCGCTGCAGCTCCTCCCGCCACCGCCGGCATCACCGTGATCACGCCGGAGGAAGAGCTCGTGCCCGGCGGCGAGATCGAGCTCCGGGCGTCCGGGTTCGAGCCCGATGAGCGGGACATCCTCGTGGTGCTGTACTCGGATCCCATCGTGCTCGACGATTCGGCGGGTGCCGATGCGAACGGCGATGTGCGTTGGATCGGCACCCTGCCGGAGGATCTCGAGCCGGGGCAGCACACGATCACGCTGCAGGGCAGCGTCAATGCCGGTAAGGTCATCACCGTGCTCGATTCGACGGATGCCGATACCCAGCAGGACGAGACGACCGAGATCTCGGTCGAAGAGGCGCAGACTGCGCAGGGGCAGGCGGTCGCCGCCGGACCCGCGGAGAACTCCTCCGTGCCCGTGTGGGTCTGGTGGATCGCGGCGCTCGCGCTGCTGGCCGCCGCCGGTGCCACCAGCGGACTCGTCGTCGCCCAGCGCCGCGCCAATGGAGGGGACTCCTGATGGCGCGACGCATGCGCGGCGCCGTCGCTGCAGTCTCCGTGCTCGGGGCCGCGCTTCTCGCGGCCCCGACCGCGGCGACCGCGACCTCTAGCGCGGCGCCGACCTCCGTTCCGTTCGCGGCCGAGGCCGCCGGTGAGTGCGTCGTCGAGTCCGCTCAGTTGAACTGGGGCATCAAGGAGAGCTTCCGCTCCTACATCAGCGGGAGCATCGCGAACGGCGATTGGACCACGAGCGACGACATGCGCTATGAGACGCCGTCGTTCATCTGGACCGAGAGCGAGGGCGCCATCGCCCCGGATCTCAGCGGGGGGAGCATCCTCTTCACGGGCGCGGTGCAGTTCACCGGGCACGACGGTGCGCTCGAGTTCGATCTCGCCGACCCCGGCATCGAATTCGAGGACGAGCGCACCGCGTATCTGCTGGTGCGGATCGGCGCGACCGATGCGGCCGCGGAGGGCGGCACCGTGGAGAGCGAGCTCGTTCGGGCGGCGAAGATCGATCTCGCGGGCGTCACGGAGGCGAGTGGCGCTCGGCTCGACATCGACGGGGCGGTGCCGGTGCTCACATCCGAGGGCGCGGCCGCGTTCAACGGAGAGTACGGCAGCTATGTCTCTGGCGACGAACTCGATCCGATCGTGCTGACCGCGACGGTCGGCGGATGCTCGCTGAGCCCCTCTGCGCCGACGGCCGAAGGGACGCCCACCGAGGAGCAGCCCGCCGCCGAGGAGGCCGCTCCGATCTCCGCACCCGAGCAGAGCATCCCCTGGCTGCCGATCGGGATCGGCGCGGTGGCGCTGCTCGTGATCGGAGTCACCGGCGGCATGCTCATCGCGGGACGTGGCCGCACGCGCGGCGCAGCGGATCCCGAGAACGCGGACACCCCGTCCGAGTAGCCTCGGCCGGGCGCGCACGGAGGCGCCGGCACCCGGCCACGGGTGCCGCCGCCTCGGCCGCCTCGGATGCCGGCCGCCGCCTCCGCCCCGCACCCGGCGGCCGGCGGGCGGAGCCGCGCCGAACGATCCCTCAGCCGCGGCGCGGCAGCACGATTCCCGCCCCGGTCACCGGGTGCGGGATCACTTCGACCGGGGTCCGGTAGACCTCGCTCACGATGTCTGCGGTGAGCACCCGATCCGGCGCGTCGCAGGCGACGATCCGTCCGTCTTGCAGCAGCGCGATGCGGTCCGCGAACGCCCCGGCGAGGTTGAGATCGTGGAGCACGACGATCACGGCGTCGCCGGCGCGGGCTCGATCCCGGGCGATGCCGAGCACCGCCTCCTGATGCCCCAGATCCAGAGCCGCCGTGGGCTCGTCGAGCATCAGCACGCCGGTGCGGCCCGCCAGTACGCGGGCGAATGCCGCTCGGGCCCGCTCGCCGCCCGAGAGCGACGGCACGCGCCGGTTGCCGAGGTGGGCGACATCGGCCGCGCGGATCGATTCGGCAATGGCCTCGTTGTCGTCGTCCTCGAGCGGGGTGCGCCGCCAGGGCGCGCGCCCCATCTCGACCACCTGGTGCACGGTGAACGGGAAGAGCAGCTGATTGTCCTGCAGCAGAACGCTGCGCCGCCGCGACAGCTCCGACAGCGACCACTCCGCGATGCGTCGACCGCCGAAGAAGACTTCGCCGCGATCCGGAACCGTGTCTCCGGAGAGCAGGTTCAGCAGGGTCGACTTGCCGGCACCGTTCGGGCCGAGCAGCGCGAGCACCTCTCCCGCGCGCACGTCGAGCGAGACCGCGTCGAGCAGCGCGCGGCCGCCGCGCTCGACGACGACCGAATCGGCGCTGCAGACGACGGTGCCCGGGGTGGCCCGCTCGGGCAGCACGAAGTGCCGGGCGGCCATCAGCCCCACCCCCCGGAGCGCTTGCGGGTGCGTCGCAGCAGCCAGAAGAAGAACGGTCCGCCCACCAGTGCGGTGAGCATGCCGATCGGCATGTCTGCGTTGGGCACCATCGTGCGCGCGGCGAGGTCGGCGAGGGTGAGCAGCAGTGCGCCGCCGAGCGCCGAGGCGGTCACGAGGGGCAGGTGCGCGGGTCCGAGCATCATGCGCATGAGATGCGGGATCACGAGACCGACGAACGCGATGATGCCCGCGAACGCGACGGCGGCGCCGGTGAGCAGCGCCACGACGAAGATCATCGTGATGCGCAGCACCTCGACATTGACCCCCAGGTGGCGGGCGTTGCGCTCGCCCAGCGAGAGCAGATCGAGCTTGCGCGCAGCGAGATAGGCGGCGCACAGCCCGACGGCGACGACCGGCGCCACGATGAGCACTTGCGACCATCGGCTGCCCGCCAGACTGCCGAGCTGCCAGAACACGATCTGCTCGCGCGACTGGGTATCCCCGAGGAAGGTGAGGAGGGCGATGGCGGCCCCTGCGATGGCGTTGACCGCGATGCCGGTGAGCACGAGCGTCACCACCTCGGTGCGGCCCTCGGCGCGACTCATGCCGTAGACGAGCAGCGTGGCGCTCAGCCCTGCGGCGAAGGCGAGCACGGCGGTCGTCCACTCGCCGAAGAGGGTGAGCCCGAAGACGATCGCGAGGCCTGCGCCGACGGCGGCGCCCGAGGACACACCGATCACACCGGGCTCGGCGAGGGGGTTGCCGAAGATGGCCTGCATGAGCAGGCCCGCGACCGCAAGGCCGGCCCCGACGAGCGCTGCCATCGCCACTCGGGGGAAGCGGATCGCCCACAGCGTGGCATCCCCGGTCGGATGCGTCGGCATCGGCAGCCAGTCGATCCCCACCCGGTGCAGCAGCGATCCGAGCACCTCTTGAGGCGGGATCGCCAGCTGCCCGGTGCCGGCCGACACGACGACGGAGGCGACGAGCGAGATCGTGAGCGCGGTGAAGAGCACGGTCTTCGCCGCCGAATGACGGGAGACGGTCGTGGGTGGGGGAGCGGTCATGCGGGTTGAGGTCGCCTTCATGCTGGTGGGCCGTGAGCGGAGCTCGATCGGCGCGGCGATGTGCTGGATCTTCGAAGTCCGAGAATCATCCTACCTTTGTTGGGGTAGGCTAAGCGGGGTGAACATCTGACGAAAGGGGCATGCTCCGTGTCACTGGGACGCGCACGCAGGGGAGTGGGCCTGGCGCTCCTGGCGCTCGTGGGGATGAGCCTGGTGGGGTGCCAGACGGCCGCCGAGTCCGACGAGCGCGCGGCCGCCGCAGCGATCGACCTGCCCCCGCTGAGCGAAGTGACGCCGCTCGAGGATCCGCGTGCCTACGAGGGCCCGACCACCGCCGTCGTCGGCGGCCCGAGCATCCCTCCGCTCGCCGAGGCGCCGCGGCCCGAGCTGCCGGTGACGGTCGCGTCGCGGGATCGGGGCGCAGAGACCGACGTGGTCGTCTCCGACGTATCCCGCATCGTGCCGCTGTCGCTCAGCGGCTCGATCGGCGAGCTGGTGCACGCCTTCGGCCTCTCCGGCAACATCGTCGGCCGCGACGTCTCCACCGCGTTCCCGGGATCGGAGGAGATCCCGGTGGTTACCCGGGACGGGCACTCCATCGATGCGGAGGGCGTCCTCGCGCTCAACCCCTCGGTGATCATCACCGACGGCAGCATCGGTCCCACCGACGTGGTGCTGCAGCTGCGCGACGCCGGGATCCCGGTCGTCACCGTCGATCGCGCGATCGACGCCGAGACCAGTTACGCGACCGTGCAGCAGGTCGCCGACGCGCTCGGCATCGGGGCCGCGGCCCCGGCGGTCGTCGACACGATGCGGCAGGCCATCGCCGACACCGAGGCCGAGGTGCAGCAGCTGCTCCCGGAGGACGAGTCGAAGCTGCCTCGCGTCGCGTTCCTGTACACGCGCGGCACCGCAGGCATCTTCTATCTCTTCGGCGAGGGCAGCGGTGTCGACAGCCTGATCCGGTCCATCGGCGCGATCGACGTCGCCGAGGAGATCGGCTGGGTCGGCGAGAAGCCGATGACCGAGGAAGCGCTGATCGGCATGGATCCGGACATCATCCTCGTGATGACGAAGGGGCTCGAGAGCGCCGGGGGCGTCGACGGGCTGCTCGCCGCGCAGCCGAGCATCGCCCTGACGGCGGCCGGCGAGCACCGGCGCATCATCGACGTGGACGACACGGTGCTCTTCGCCGGTGGCACCCGCATCCCCGACGTGATCGACGGTCTCGCCCGCGCGGTGTATGCGCCCGAGTCGCTCCGGTGACGCGCCGGCGGAGCGCGTCGGGCCGTCGAACCTGTCATCGTTCTGGCAGGAGGCGCCGTGTAACCTATTCGGAGTATCGCCCGGGCGGCGATCGTCGGGCGACGACAGGGAGATGACGTGGGGCAGACCGCAGTGCGCACCGCCGAGCGCCTCGACAGCCGCCAGGCCCACCCGCGGGACCGCTTCGACGAGGTGCCGCGCAGCGGTCGGGTCGGTGCGCACCGCTTCACTGCCCGCCCGCGCTACGTCTGGCAGTACGTGGTCGCCGCGCTGCTCGGCTTCGCGCTGCTGACGACCTTCGGGATCCTCGCCGTGCACAGCATTGGCGCGGCCGGAAAGCTCCCGACGAGCAGCCCGTCGGAGGGGGCTGCGACATCTGACGCGCCGCAGCCCGAACTGAACCCGGACGCCACGGTCGCTGTGCTGAACGGCACCCCGACCCCCAACCTCGCCACAGCCGTCGACCAGCTCATCACGAGCGAGGAATGGGGGCAGATCCGTTTCTCGGGCAGCGCTGCGGAGTCCGACGTGGCGATCTCGGCCGTGTTCTACTCCGACGAGGCGGACGCGGCGGCGGCGGCGGGCCTTGCGGCGAAGCTGGGCGGGATCTCCACCTACATCACCGAGGACTACGCGGCCTACGAGGTGCAGCTCGTCGTGCTGATCGGCGCCGACTATCAGGGGCCCGGGCTCGAAGAGGCCCAAGCGATCACCGATGCGGCGGCTGAAGCGCCGTCGACCGACGACACGGACGCTGCGGCTCCGGCCATCGATCCCGCCACCGGGTACGAGATCGATCCGGCCACGGGGTGGCCCATCGACCCCGCGAGCGGATGGCCGATCGACCCCGCGACGGGGGCGCCCGTGGATCCCGCAACGCTGCCGGCGTCCTGAGCAGCGCGACGAGGATCCTCCGTGTTCGCTCTTCGCGAGCGCATCTGCTTGCACTCGCGGTGCCTGAGTGCCAAGATTGGTGTTAGCAGTCGATTCGACTGAGTGCTAAATATCCGTGACCCGGCGCCACGCGTCGGCATGGTGAACACCACCGCAGAGACGTCCAGGAGGGGCGAATACATGGCAAAGATCATTGCGTTTGATGAGGAAGCGCGTCGCGGGCTCGAGCGGGGCCTCAACATCCTCGCCGACACCGTCAAGGTGACGCTCGGCCCGCGCGGCCGCAACGTCGTTCTGGAGAAGAAGTGGGGCGCGCCCACCATCACCAACGACGGCGTGTCCATCGCCAAGGAGATCGAGCTCGACGATCCCTACGAGAAGATCGGTGCGGAGCTCGTCAAGGAGGTCGCCAAGAAGACCGACGACGTCGCGGGCGACGGCACCACCACCGCCACCGTGCTCGCGCAGGCGCTCGTGAGCGAGGGCCTCCGCAATGTCACCGCCGGCGCCGACCCGATCGCCATCAAGAAGGGCATCGAGAAGGCCGTCGCCGCCGTCTCGGATCAGCTCCTCAAGAACGCCAAGGAGATCGAGACCACCGACGAGATCGCGGCGACCGCCTCGATCTCTGCCGCTGACGAGCAGATTGGTCAGCTCATCGCCGAGGCCATCGACAAGGTCGGCAAGGAGGGCGTGGTCACGGTCGAGGAGTCGAACACCTTCGGCACCGAGCTCGAGCTGACCGAGGGCATGCGCTTCGACAAGGGCTACCTCTCGGCCTACTTCGTCACCGACGCCGATCGCCAGGAGGCGGTCTTCGAGGATCCCTACATCCTCATCGTCAACAGCAAGGTCTCCAACATCAAGGATCTGCTCCCGGTCGTCGACCCGGTCATCCAGTCGGGCAAGCAGCTCCTCATCATCGCCGAGGACGTCGAGGGCGAGGCGCTCGCCACCCTCGTGCTCAACAAGATCCGCGGCATCTTCAAGTCGGCTGCGGTCAAGGCGCCGGGCTTCGGCGACCGTCGCAAGGCCATGCTGCAGGACATCGCGATCCTCACCGGCGGCACCGTGATCAGCGAGGAGGTCGGTCTCAAGCTCGAGAACGCGACCCTCGACATGCTCGGCACCGCGCGCAAGGTCATCATCACCAAGGACGAGACCACCATCGTCCAGGGCGGTGGCGAGGAGGAGCAGATCCAGGGCCGCGTGGCTCAGATCCGCCGCGAGATCGACACCACCGACAGCGACTACGACCGCGAGAAGCTGCAGGAGCGCCTCGCGAAGCTCGCCGGCGGCGTCGCCGTCATCAAGGCGGGCGCCGCGACCGAGGTCGAGCTCAAGGAGCGCAAGCACCGCATCGAGGACGCCGTGCGCAACGCGAAGGCGGCCGTCGAAGAGGGCGTGCTGCCCGGCGGCGGCGTCGCGCTCATCCAGGCTGGCAAGGACGTCTTCGAGGGCCTCGGCCTCGCGGGCGACGAGGCTGTCGGCGCGAAGATCGTGCGTGCCGCGATCGAGGCCCCGCTGCGCCAGATCGCGCAGAACGCCGGCCTCGAGCCGGGCGTGGTCGCGGATCGCGTCGCCAACCTGCCCCTGGGTCACGGCCTCAACGCCGCGACCGGCGAGTACGGCGATCTCGCCGCTCAGGGCATCCTCGATCCGGCGAAGGTGACCCGCTCGGCGCTGCAGAACGCCGCGTCGATCGCCGGTCTCTTCCTCACGACCGAGGCCGTCGTCGCCGACAAGCCCGAGCCCGCTGCCGCGGCTCCGGCCGGCGATCCCACCGGTGGCATGGACTTCTAAGCCCTCGCACCGCTGAGGCGCAGCGGCGCTGAGTCCCAGCGCAGTTGCGGCGCAGCGCCGCTGAGTCCCAGCCCAGCAGGGGCCGTACCTTCGGGTGCGGCCCCTGTTTGCGTTTCCGCGCCTCACCCCACTTTCCGCCGCCCACCGTGCAGGAGATCACCCGAGGAGCGGACGTAAACGCGGTGAAACGTCCGAACGACGGGTGATGTCCTGTACGACGGGCGTGCTGGGTCGACGGGCGCGGATGAGCGACGAGCACCAGCGAAGAGAGGCGAGATGGGCGGGAAGCGGGCAGGAGCATCGATCGCTCACAAATAGGATGAATCCGTGGAGGTGCGGGATCCCTCCACAGATCGCGGGAAACCCGCGCGCAGGGGCGGCGAGTCGGAGACGATAGCCGCATGAGTCTGCAATCAGAGCTGAAAGCGGTAGGCGGGGTGATGCGCAGCGCCGAGCTGATCGCTCGGGGCTACACTGCGCACGCCTTGAAGCAAGCCTGCGCGGCGGGTGCCGTCAGCCGTCCGGCCCGGGGCTGGATCGGCTTGCCCTCCCTCGACTCCGAACTGCGCTATGCCGTGCAGCATGGCGTCATACTCACCTGCGTTTCCCTCGCGCGCCGCCACAGGCTGTGGGTGCGCAGGGACAGCGGGTGCCACTTCGCGGTGCGCTCCCGACACGCCCACGTGCGCGTCGAGCAGCACAAGTTGCACTGGGGGAGGGCTGTGCGACGTCGAGAACCTTGGGCGGTGCTCGACTCGATCGAGAACGCGCTGAACTACGTCGCCACCTGCGAGTCGCCCGAAGACGCGCTCGCGACGTGGGAGTCGGCGCTGAAAGCGGGGCTCGTGACGCGCGAGGCGCTCGCGCGGTATCCGCTGAGCGGCGTCGCCCGCGAGCTTCTCGAGCAGTGCACCCCGTTCTCCGGCTCCGGGCTCGAGAGCTACGTCAAACGCCGGGTCGCTTCGCTGGGGCTGACGATCGTGGCCCAGGCGTGGGTGCTCGGGCACCGGGTCGATTTCCTGATCGAAGGATGGCTGGTATTCGAGATCGACGGCAGCACGCACACGGGAGAGCAACGGGATCGGGACAACCGCTACGACACCCTGCTGGAGGTCAACGGTTACGGCAGGATACGCGCGGGGTATCGGCCGGTGATGTTCGAGTGGCCGCGGGTGCAGGCCGGGATCATGGACCTGATCTCGCAAGGACAGCCGCGCCCGTGGTGCAGGACATCACCCCAGAAACGGACGTAAATGCGATAGAACGTCCGAACGGCGGGTGATCGCCTGTGCGACGGGCGTGCGGCGGGCCCGGAGGGGAGGCTCAGACGATCAGCCGCTGCACCGGGATCGTGTCTTCCGACGGTGGAGCGCTCGGCAGGTCGACGCGGAACGTGGCCCCTCCGCCGGGCGTCTCGTGCACGCTGACGCGCCCCCCGTGGGCATCGACGATCGATTTGACGATGGCCAGGCCGAGGCCCGATCCGCCGGTCTCGCGGTTGCGGGATGTATCGGCGCGCCAGAATCGGCCGAAGATCTTTTCTCGGATCTGCTCGGGGATCCCGTCGCCGTGGTCGACGATCTCGAAGCGCGCCACAGGCACCGCGGCCGACCCGGGCTCCGCTGACCCGGGCCCCGCCGACCCGGGCCCCGCCGACCCGGGCCCCGCCGACCCGGGCCCCGCCGACCCGGGCCCCGCGGCTGCGGGCCCCGCTGACCCGGTCCCCCCGGCCGATCCGGTCCCGCTCCCCCCGGAAGCCCCGGGTGCCGCGGGCCCCGCGGGAGATCCCGGCGATCCCGGCGAGGCAGGGGAACCGGGCGACCCCGGCGAGCTCGGAGAGCTCGACGCATCGAACGGACCGGTCGGCACCGAGACCACGATCTCGATCGGGCTGCCTTCCGGAGTGTGCCGCATCGCATTGCCGATGAGGTTCGTCATCAGCTGCCGCACCTTGTGCTCGTCGCCGATCACCTCGGGCGCGCCGGGCGCTTCGACCACCGAGACCTCGCGATCCGGAGCCTGCGCCCGGGCGTCGAGCGCGGCATCGTGCGCCAGGCGGTTGAGCGGCAGCGGAGCGAGCTCGAGGGGCCTGCGTTCGTCGAGTCGGGCGAGGGCGAGGAGATCCTCGACCAGCGAGGTCATGCGGATCGACTCCTTCTCGATGCGCTCCATCGCCTGCCCCACCTGCTCCTCGTCCTGCAGGGCGCCCATGCGGTACAGCTCGGCATAGCCCCGCACCGACACCAGCGGCGTGCGCAGCTCGTGGCTGGCATCGCCGATGAAGCGGCGCATGCGCTCGATGGTGCGGGCTCGATCCTCGAGCGAGCCGTCGAGGCGGTCGAGCATCACGTTGAGCGACTCGCCCAGGTGGCCCACCTCGGTGTGCGGGCTCGTGACCATGATGCGTTTCGAGTAGTCGCCGCGCGAGATCTCGAGCGCCGTCTTCTCCACCTCCGCGAGGGGCAGCATGGTGGCGGTGACGAGCAGGCGAGTGAGCGCGGCGCCGAGCAGGATCACCGCGATCCCGAACGCGGTGAAGATGACCACGTAATTGGCAACGGCCTGGGTGATGAGGGTCGTCGAACTGGCGATCAGCAGGGTGCCGTTGGGTTGCCCGTTCACGTAGATGGGGGAGACGATGGCGCGCCAGCCCGTGCCGCCCTCGCCCTCCAGATCGACGATGCGGTCCCGCTTCTCGGCCACCGCGTCGAGCGACAGTGGCGTCTGCGGCAGCTGGGGGCGGTCGATGCTCGGATTTCCCTCGGTCTCCGCGTCGGCGTAGCCGGTGTTGTCGTACAGCAGCTCGCCCTGCGCATCCAGCATCGCCACGTAGTACTCGCGATTGGCGAAGAGCACGTCTTCGCGCGTGAGACCCCGCAGGTCGGCGCCGTTCGCCAGCGCCGGAGTGGGGTCGCTGCGCAGCTGGGCGAGCTCGGTCGTCTGATTGTTGATGAGCGTCGGCCGCAGCAGGGCCATTGTGCCGACGCCCGCCACGATCAGGCCGAGGAACAGGATGAATACCGTGACCCCCGTGATCTTCGCGCGCAGCGAGACATCTGTCCAGCGGTCGGCGAAGCGGGACACGCTACTTCGTCTCGGTCTTCAGCATGTACCCGAAGCCGCGCTTGGTCTGGATCAGCGACTCCTCGGTGAGCGGGTCGAGCTTGCGGCGCAGATACGAGATGTACGACTCGACGATCCCGGCGTCGCCGTTGAAATCGTACTCCCAGACGTGATCGAGGATCTGCGCCTTCGAAAGCACGCGATTCGCGTTCTGCATGAGGTATCGCAGCAGCTTGAACTCGGTGGGCGAAAGCTCCACCGTGGCGCCGTCGACCGTCACCTCGTGCGTGTCCTGGTCCATGGTGATCGGCCCGATGCTGAGCACGGACTCCTCGTCCTCCTGAATCGTGCGGCGCAGCACGGCCTTGATGCGCGCGACGATCTCGTCGAGGCTGAACGGTTTCGTGACGTAGTCGTCGCCACCGACGGTGAGGCCCTCCACTTTGTCCTCGGTGTCGTCCTTCGCGGTGAGGAAGATGATGGGGGCGGTGTAGCCGGCCGAGCGCAGGCGCTTGGTCACGCTGAAGCCGTTCATGTCCGGCAGCATGACATCGAGGATGATGAGATCGGGCTCTTCCTCGAGTACGGCGGAGATGGTCTGCGCGCCGTTGGCGACGGCACGGACGCCGAACCCGGCGAACCGCAGGCTGGTGCTGAGCAGCTCGCGGATGTTGGGCTCGTCATCGACGATGAGGATCCTGGGTCCCTTGTGCTGAGTAGTCATGCTCTCAGTCTCTGATGATTCGCTATGAAGTCGCTGACAATCTCGGGCTGTGCCTCGCGACGACGCGCCGTCTACAGCTGGTGGGCATCGAGGATCGTGTAGCTGTACCCCTGCTCGGCCAAGAAGCGCTGGCGATTCTGCGCGAAGTCCTGATCCACAGTGTCGCGCGCGATGAGCGTGTAGAAGGACGCCGTCAGGGGAGCGGCGTCGGCCGCGTCGGCGTCGTCGTGGGCGTCGGTCACGTCGGTCACGTCGGGCGCGCCGCCGCCGGCCGCCTCGAGGCTCCGCCGCTCCGCTGCCCGCGCACCGGACTTCGGCCGGAGCAGCCGGCCGAGGCGCTGCGCCTCCTCCTGACGCGAGCCGAAGGATCCCGAGATCTGAATCGCCACCGACGCATCCGGGAGATCCACGGAGAAGTTGGCGACCTTCGAGACGACGAGGATCCGCTCCTCGCCCGAGCGGAACGTCTCGAATAGGCGCTCGCGCTCATCGACCGGGGTCTGACCCGTGATGAGCGGCGCGTCCAGCGCCTCCGCCATCGACTCGAGCTGGTCGATGTACTGGCCGATCACCAGCACGCTCTCACCCGCGTGCTGATCGATGATGCGCCGGGCGACGGGCTGCTTCGCGAGCGTCGAGGATGCGATGCGGTAGCGGTCCTGATCCTCGGCCACCGCGTACTCCATGCGCTCCGACTCGCTCAGATCGATCCGCACCTCGAAGCAGGCAGCGGGGGCGATGAACCCCTGCGCCTCGATGTCCTTCCACGCGGCGTCGTAGCGTTTCGGACCGATGAGGCTGAACACGTCTCCCTCGCGGCCGTCCTCGCGCACGAGGGTCGCGGTGAGACCGAGACGCCGGCGGGCCTGCAGCTCGGCGGTGAGCTTGAACACGGGGGCGGGCAGCAGATGCACCTCGTCGTAGACGATCACACCCCAGTCCTGCGCGTCGAGCAGCGAGAGGTGCGCGTACTCGCCCTTTCTGCGGCTCGTGAGGATCTGGTACGTCGCGATGGTGATCGGCTTCACCTCTTTGACCTGCCCGGAGTATTCGCCGATCTCGTCCTCGGTGAGGCTGGTGCGGCGCAGCAGCTCGTCGCGCCACTGGCGGGCCGAGACCGCGTTGGTGACGAGGATCAACGCCTTCGCGCCGACAGCCGCCATCGACGCCGCGCCCACGATCGTCTTGCCCGCACCGCAGGGCAGCACCACGACACCGGATCCGCCGTGCTCGAACGCCTCGACCGCCTTGGCCTGGTAGTCGCGCAGCTGCCAGCCCTGCTGCACGAGATCGATGTCGTACGGCTCGCCCGGGGTGTAGCCGGCGAGATCCTCGGCCGGCCAGCCGCGCGCCACGAGCTGCTGTTTCAGCTCGCCCCGCGCCCACGCCTCGACCGGATAGGTGCGGTCGTCGAGCCGATTGCCGAGCAGGGGTGCGATCTTCTTCGCGCTCGCCACCTCGCGCAGAATCGCGGGATCATCGCAGCGCAGGATGAGCTGGCCGCTGGGGGCCGCGGTGCGATCGGGGCGGATCGGAGCCGAGATCGTGGGATCCTCGGTTTCGGGCGGCTCCGCTCGCTCACCCGGAGGGGCGTCGAGTCGCTCGATCGTGAGGCGGCCGTAGCGCCGCATCGTGTCTTCGATCTCACTCGCCACCCCCGTGGGCACCGGGAACTTCGCGTGACGGTTCAGTGTGGCGAGGATCTCTTCGGCGGTGTGCCCGGCGGCGCGCGCGTTCCAGAGGCCGAGCCGCGTGATGCGGTAGGTGTGGATGTGCTCGGGCGCGCGCTCCAGCTCGGCGAATACCGCGAGCTCGTGGCGCGCATCCTCCGCGTCCGGGTGCGCGACCTCCATGAGTACAGTGTGGTCGCTCTGCACGATGAGGGGGCCGAGTGTCATAGCTGTCGAGTTTACCGCGTCCGTCCCGGGAATCCGGGGCGTCGGTCGCTGCGCGGCCGTCCCCGTCCACCGCAACGCGCGCCAGTTGTTGTTGCCTCACCTCTGCGTTGGTGACATCTACTGACGCGCGAAGGGGGCGCGGGGAGGCAGGGCGCGGGGAGGCAGGGCGTGGGGAGGCAGGGCGTGGGGAGGCAGGGCGCGGGAGGCAGGATGAGGGAAGCGCGACGAAGAGCCGGGCTGAGATCAGGCGGATTCGACCGCGGTGATCAGGTTGACCGGGAGAGTGCGCTCCACCCCGGCTGCCTGGTCGGTCGCCCGCAGGCGGCCGCCGCTGAGCGAGACGGGGAGCAGCAGAAAGGTGTGCTGCTGGCCGCGAGCCTCCGCGGTCACGCGCACGGGCACGCGATCCCGGATCGCGAGCTCGAGCCTCCGCGTGAAGTTGCTCGTCCCGGGTTCGGATCGTGCCGCGAGGAAGACGCGCTCGACCAGGTCGGAGAGCGCCTCGGGCAGGTCGTCGTGCGCGTCCTGCGCACGGGGCGGCGCCGTGCTCTCGGTGGCGGCCTTCGCACTCGCGCGCGCACGGGGACTCGACGCGTGGTATCTGGCATCGGCGAGCGCGGCCAGCACATGGTCGGCGCGCAGCCGGGAGCACAGCGTGGTCGGGTCCACCCGGTGCAGCTGCAGATGCTGCAGCGCCCGATCCACCGTCAGCGTGTCGGCGAGCTCGCTGCTGCCGACGACGATGCGGGTGCGTCCGTCATCCCCGTGATGCTCGCTCACCTGGATGTTCCCCACCCGCTCGGCGAGCGACCCGATCAGGTAGTCGAGGGGCTGGGGGATGCCGGTGAGCGAGACGCGCGCGAATGCGGCGCGCGCCTGGTGCGGCGTGATGCCGCGCGAGAACGCCTCGGCGATGGAGGCCTCCGTGACGCGCCGTGTGGAGGCGACGCCGATGTGCTCGGGCACCGTGAGCGCTGCCAGATCGATCTCGTCCGCCGGTGCGAGCGGCCCGGGAACGATCACGCTCAGGTCGGGCTGCACGTAGACGCCGGGGGCCGCGGGCGGCAGCAGATCGCGCACGAGTCGCTCGGCGGCGGCCCGCTCGCCCGAGTGCAGCAGCTCTGCGACCGAGCTGAGCCGTCCGTGCGAACTGAGGCCGAGGTATTCGGCCGCAACGACGAATCGCCGCGCAGCGGTCGACTCGGCCTCCGACAGCAGCGGAAAGCGCTCCGGGAGACCGGCGGCGATCGCCGCGAGCGGTTCCTCGCGCACCAGCCCGGCGCGCAGCGGGGCCGGGATCGTCGCCAGCGTCGTCGCCGCGAGGTCGAGCCATCGCGCGATATGATCGCTCTCCGTCCACTCCTCCGCGCGCTCTGAGACCACGAGCGACGACCCGCCCGAGGCCACGAGGCCCGCGCGGTCCGCTGCGGCCAGGGCCTGCGCGGCGTGATCCGCTTCGATGCCGATCGACTCTGCCATTCCCCGAACACTGGCCACGGCGACGGAGCCGCTTCGGTTGAGACGGGCCGGGCGATCCCGCAGCACACGCAGGCACTCGGCGGTCTGGCCGACCGCCGTGAGCGCGGCGGTCACCCAGCTGTCGGCGCTCGGAGGCGCAGCGGGAGGGGCGGACGCGTTGTCGCCGGAACGGCTCGGCGGCGGCGTGCTGAGGTCGTCGGGGCGGTGTCCGGCCGTCATGAGGGCGTGCCGCAGCGCGTTGGTGACCTCCGGGAGCGCCACCGGACGCGCATCCTCGACGCCCAGGAGCCCCAGCGCCAGCAGCGCGGAGACCCGCTCCGCGGTGCGTGTATCCGTGTCGCGGGCGAGGCCGGCGCGCGGTTCCTCGGCCAGTCCGAGCAGCACCGCGAGCGCATCGCGATCGAGGGGGGAGAGGGCGCGCAGGATCGAGTCGGGGCGCAGCAGCTCCGCGGCGAGTCCGATGGGGTCGAGCACACCCGCGGGCGCCTGCGGTCGGCGGCGTCGAACGAGCGACTCGAGCGCGTCGCGGTCCATCTCCGCGATGGCGGAGGCGAGCGCGAGAGTGCCGCTCATGGTCTCGTCGCGCCTACGAGCGGGTGCCGCGACGGAAGTCGGCGCGGCGACGGCGTTGACTGAGGATGAGCAGCAGGATCAGCAGCACGAAGCCCACGGGTAGACCGATGAGGGAGAGCCCGTAGACGAAGGGCCACAGGCCCTCGGCCATCGCCTCGCGGTCGTTCATGCCCACGATGAGCGTGACGAAGAACGAGAGCAGCGCGGTCGCGATGATCGCGAGCGAGGCGTATGCGAGGATTCGCTCGAGAAGCGACGGGGTGCTGGGTGCAGTGGACATCCGTGCCATGCTATCCGCCGCACCGCAGAGGGGGCCGGAGGAGAACGCGGTAGACTTGGCCGAGTATGCGAGCGCATCGCTCGCGAAGACGTGCGTGGCGGAGTCGACTCCGCTGGAGAGGGACGAGGGCATGCCGAACGGCAAGGTCAGGTTCTACGACGAGGCGAAGGGCTTCGGGTTCATTCAGGGGGATGACGGGGCGCAGGTGTACCTGCACGCCTCGGTGCTCCCCGACGGCGCCGACGTGCAGCCCGGCACGCGTCTGGAGTACAGCGTGGCCGATGGCCGCAAGGGGCCGCAGGCCCTCTCCGTGCGGTTCATCGACACGCCGCGCCTGGCGAAGCGCAATCGCAAGTCGGCCGACGAGATGGCGGTGATCATCGAGGATCTGGTGAAGCTGCTCGACGGCGTGGGCAGCCACCTGAAGCACGGCCAGTATCCCGAGCGCTCGCAGTCGCGCAAGATCGCGACCATGCTGCGCCGAGTCGCGGATGACTTCGATGTCTGACGCCCACGTGCCGCCGGTTGAGGCCCTGGAGACGTCACCCGATGCGAACGCCGCGACGGATGCGAACGCCGCGACGGATCCTTCGAGCGCGACGGATGCGTCGGGGGTGACGGGCCCGGCCGCCCCGACCGCGCTCGACGAGGTGCTGTTGGCGTCGCGGGATCAGGCGCGCGCAGCGCTCGCCGAGATCACCGATCCGCGCACCATCGGCTCGGACGACGGACACGAGGTCCACGAGGCGCACCTGCTCACGCTGTTCTTCGAGTGCCGCCTTCCGGGCTACCCGGGGTGGCGCTGGGCGGCCACCCTCTCGCGGGTCGATGAGGAATCCCCGGTGAACGTGCTCGAGGTCGAACTTCTGCCGGGCGACGGCGCCGTCGTGGCACCCGAGTGGGTGCCGTGGTCGGTGCGACTGGCGCAGTACCGGGAATCGCAGGCGCGTCAGGCCGCAGAGGAAGCGGCGGCTGCCGAGGCGGCGGCGGCCGAGCTCGGCGACGAGGACGATGCCGATTCCGAAGACGATCTCCTCGACAACGACTTCAGCGATTTCGACGACGAGATCGACGGCGTCGACCTCGACGAAGATGCCAGCGCAGCCGTCGACTCCGGTGATGATGCGGGCGAGGACGATCTCGACGAGGACGAGGATCTCGACGAGGACTCCGACGACTCCGAGATCTTCGCCGACGATCCTGACGATATCGATGACGCCGACGATGACGACGACACCGACGCGGAAGACGGGTCGGACGACGACGAATAGGCGGATCTCTGCGCCGTCGCCCGGGTCCCGCACGAGGGACGCCGTAACTGCGTCGGGCCGGCCATGAGTCGAAGTACGTAATTTTCACGGATCCGCGAACCCGGATCTCTTCATAGCGTTCTCGAGTAACGAGGATTCGGGTTTCGACCCGCGACAGGCACTCCTCGTCACCAGGGAAGCGAGGACGCAATGAGAGCTCGGAGAGACCCGCTACACGCTCCGCTCGACCGCGCCCCGGGCACGCCCGACGCGCGGCAGCCGAGCCGCGCGCGGCGGATCGGAACGGTCCGCGCCGCAGTGCCCGCCCTCCCCTCGAGCCGCCGGCCGCCGTCGGCGTCCGGCTGAAAGGCCGGGACGGAGGGCGGCCCTTCCCCGGCTTCCCTCCGTCCCGCATCTGAGCGGAGACACCCGTTCGCCGCAGATCCCGATTCGACGCACACCCAGGTCTCACTCGAATCGGGCAGACGGCGCACCCGGCCGCTCGGCTGTCGGGCTCGGTATCGGTGGCGGCTGCGACCGAGCCCGGCAGCACCCCCCCCTCAGGCGAGGGGGTGCATACGACGGATCAGACCAGGCGCTCCAGCACGTAGTCGATCGCGCCGGTGAGCGCGCGCACGTCGTCGGGCTCGATCGCGGTGAACGTCGCGATGCGCAGCTGATTGCGTCCCAGCTTGCGGTAGGGCTCGGTGTCGACGATCCCGTTCGCGCGCAGCGCCTTCGAGATCGCCGCTGCGTCCACCGCGTCGTCGAGATCGATCGTCACGACCACCTGGGAGCGGTGCGCCGGATCCGCGACGAACGGCGTCGCGACCGCGGTGCGCTCCGCCCAGTCGTAGAGCACGCCCGAGGATTCGGCGGTGCGGGCGGCGGCCCAGGCGAGACCGCCCCGGCCGTTGATCCATCGCACCTGCTCGTCCATCAGCGCGAGCGTCGCGAGTGCGGGCGTGTTGAGCGTCTGGTTCTTGCGCGAGTTCTCGACCGCGCCGGCGAGGCTGAGCGTCTCCGGGATATAGCGGCCCGAGGCGGCGATGCGCTCGATCCGCTCGATCGCGGCGGGCGAGACGAGGGCGAACCACAGGCCGCCGTCGGAGGCGAAATTCTTCTGCGGGGAGAAGTAGTAGACGTCGACCTCGTTCGCGTCGAAATCGATGCCGCCCGCGCCGCTCGTCGCGTCGACGAGCGTGAGCGCTCCCTCGTCGCCGGCCACGCGGCGCACCGGCGCCATCACGCCGGTGGAGGTCTCGTTGTGCGGGTAGGCGTAGACGTCCACGCCGGCGACCGCCTCGGCCTGCGAGCGCGAGCCGGCGTCTGCCGTGCGGATGTCGGGCGCATCGAGGAATGGCGCGGCGGCCGCGGCCTTCGCGAACTTCGCACCGAACTCGCCGAACGCCAGGTGCTGGCTGCGGCGTTCGATGAGAGAGTGCACCGCGGAATCCCAGAACGTCGTGGCCCCGCCGTTGGCGAGCAGCACCTCGTACCCCTCGGGCGCCCGGAACAGCTCCGCGAGACCCTCGCGAACGCTGCCGACGAGATCCTTCACCGGCGCCTGGCGGTGCGACGTGCCGAGCACGCGGGGCTGGAGCGAGGCGAGGAAGTCGATCTGCTCCCCCCGCACCTTGGATGGGCCGCACCCGAAGCGACCGTCGGCGGGCAGGAGTTCAGCGGGAATGGTGATTTCGGCCATGTGCACGATTCTACGAGAGCCCGGGGCCCGCAACGGCTCGTCCGCGAGAAGCGCGGGTCCGCCGACCGGGACGAGTCGGGAAACCGGCTCCGCATGCTCTAGTGTGTGAAGCGTGCCCCAGTCATGAGAGGACGGCGATGACGGACCTGATCGACACGACCGAGATGTACCTCCGCACGATCCTCGAGTTGGAGGAGGAGGGGATCGTTCCCCTGCGCGCCCGGATCTCGGAGCGGCTCGGTCACTCCGGCCCCACCGTGTCTCAGACCGTCGGTCGTATGGAGCGCGACGGGCTGGTCGTCGTGACCGATGATCGGCGCCTCGAGCTCACCGCGTCGGGCCGTACCAAGGCCGTGCACGTGATGCGCAAGCACCGCCTCGCCGAGCGCCTGCTCTCCGATGTCATCGGTCTCGAGTGGGCCTACGTGCACGAGGAGGCCTGCCGCTGGGAGCACGTGATGAGCGAGCGGGTCGAGCGCAAGCTGCTCGGAATCCTCGGGCACCCCACCGAGTCGCCCTATGGCAATCCCATACCGGGGCTCGACGAACTCGGTGCGATGCGCGCGGGATCCTTTCAGACCGGCGTCACCGGCATCGCCGAACTGCTGGTCGATCACGGGCAGCCGGTGACCGCGCACATCAAGCGCCTCGCCGAGCCGCTGCAGGTGGATCCCGAGCTGCTGGAGCAGCTCGCCGGGGCCGGAATCCTTCCCGGGAGCACGGCAACCTTCACCCGCCGCGGCAACGTGGTGCACGTCGAGGTGGAGGGATCCAGTGAGGCGCTCGACCTTCCGGGTGACGTCGCCGCCCATATCTTCGTCTCGGCGTAGTCGCGGGCGCGACACGTACGAAGCCGGGAGCACGCAGAGGACGGAGATGCCGTCCGCGATGGAGTTGATAGACCGAGGAGACGAATTTGTCATTGCCCACCCCTGAAGCCCATATCCGCGCGGTCGCGCGCGTCGTCGAGCACCGCAGCGCGGCGGAACCCGAGTTCCTGCAGGCCGTGCACGAGGTGCTCGAGTCGTTGGAGCCGGTGCTCTCGGAGCACCCGGAGTTCGTCGAGAGCGGCATTCTCGAGCGCCTCGTCGAACCCGAGCGGCAGCTCATCTTCCGCGTGCCGTGGACCGACGATGAGGGCTTCGTGCGGGTGAACCGCGGCTTCCGCGTGCAGTTCAACTCCGCGCTCGGCCCCTACAAGGGCGGCCTCCGCTTCCATCCCTCGGTGAACCTCTCGGTCATCAAGTTCCTCGGCTTCGAGCAGATCTTCAAGAACGCGCTCACCTCGCAGCGCATCGGCGGCGGGAAGGGCGGGTCGGACTTCGACCCGAGCGGCAGAAGCGATGCCGAGGTGATGCGCTTCTGCCAGAGCTTCATGACCGAACTGGTGCACCACATCGGCGAGCACACCGACATCCCCGCCGGCGATATCGGCGTGGGTGCGCGCGAGATCGGCTTCCTGTTCGGCCAGTACCGTCGCATCACGCAGCGCTACGAGGCGGGGGTGCTGACGGGCAAGGGCGTCGGCTGGGGCGGTGCCGAGGTGCGCACCGAGGCCACCGGCTACGGGGCGGTGTTCTTCGCCGAGGAGATGCTGCTGCGCGCGGGCGAGGGCATCGAGGGGCGCCGGGCCGTGGTGTCGGGGTCGGGTAACGTCGCGACCTATGCGATCGAGAAGATCCAGCAGCTCGGGGGCAGGGCCATCACAGCGTCCGATTCCGGCGGGTACATCGTCGACGAGGACGGCATCGACATCGACCTCTTGAAGCAGGTCAAGGGGGTCGAGCGGGCGCGGATCTCGGTCTACGCGGATCGCCGCTCCTCGGCTCGCTTCATCCCGGGCGGGGCCGTGTGGGACGTGCCGGCCGAACTCGCCTTCCCCTGCGCGACGCAGAACGAGCTCGACGAGGGGCACGCCCGCACGCTGGTCGCGAACGGCGTGCGCGCCGTCGCCGAGGGGGCGAACATGCCGACGACGCCGGCGGCCGTCGAGCTGCTGCAGGACGCCGGCGTGCTGTTCGGGCCGGGCAAGGCGGCCAACGCGGGCGGCGTGGCCACCTCGGCGCTCGAAATGAGCCAGAACGCGGCGCGCTCCCGGTGGGACCGCGACAAGAGCGAGACCCGGCTGCACGACATCATGCGCGATGTGCACGGCTCCACCTACGCCGCGTCGGAGCGCTATGGGAGGCCCGGCGACTACGTGCTCGGCGCCAACTCCGCAGCGTTCGTGCGCGTCGCGCAGGCGATGCTCGAGCAGGGCGTGATCTAGCGGAGGTCGCCCGCACTTCTCTCGATATCGAGAGAACCGCGGCCGCGAACTCCGCTGAGAACACGCCAAGTTTCAAGGCTGGTCGAAGGTTCCGTGACCGGAACGTGACATTCCTGAGATCATCGGTTACCCTTGAACGGTCGCGGCTCGAAAGGGTCGTTTCTCGGACTTGAGAACCGTAAGCGAACGTTAGGCAGATTATTCTCGTGATTCAGAACTCCAGCACGGACGTCGTGCTTTCCGGCGACGCCGCGAAGCCGGCTTCGGCGAAGACGAAGCGAATCGCTCAGATGGCCGGTGCCGCAGTGCTCAGCTTCGGCCTGGTGGGCACCTTCAGCCTCCCGGCCTACGCCACGGCGCCCGAGCCCGAAGGGCTGCCCGACGGCTTCGCCGCGGCGCAGACCCTGCAGACGGTCGACGCCGATGACGCGGTGCTTCCTCTCGTCGCTCCGACCGGCGAGGTCAGCGCCGAGGCGCTCGAAGAGGAGCGGCGTGCAGAGGAGGCCGCGGAGGCCGAGGAGGCTGCAGCGGCCGCCCGCGCCGCCGAGGAGCAGGCTGCGGAGGGCGCAGCCGGCCAGCAGGCTGCTCAGGCGTTCTCGGGCAACGACGTTCCGGCCGGTCAGGGCGCGCAGGGCATCGTGAGTGCGGCACTCGCTCAGCTCGGTCAGTTCCAGGACTGCACCGCGCTCGTCGAGCGCTCGCTGCGCGCGATCGGCATCCCCGCGGGCGACCTCGGCACGCAGGTCGGCGAGTACACCGGTCTCGGCGGATCGCTCGTCACCAGCGGCGATTACGCCCCGGGCGACGTGCTCGTGTGGTCCGGTCGTCACGTAGCCGTCTACATCGGCAACGGCCAGGCTGTCCACGGCGGCTACGGTGGCAACCAGACCGTTGTCGCCGGTGCGTTCATCGACGGCGCCCCCGACGGGGTCGTGCGCTTCGGCTGAGCAGCGCTCACACATCTTCGAGGAGCGGGCGGGGTTTCGACCCCGCCCGCTCCTCGCGTTTGCGGGTGCAGCGCGACCGCACGCTCGGATCCGGCGCGCGCGAGGGAGCGCGCCCGACCGGGCGCGCTCTCGGTGTCGCGTCGCCACCGGCGGCGGAACCGGAGGGGCGACGCTGCTAGACTCGTCTCTCGGTGCGAGGCCTCGGCGCGCACCGTACGCCTTGGTAGCTCAGTGGATAGAGCACCGCTCTCCTAAAGCGGGTGTCGGAGGTTCGATTCCTCTCCAGGGCACTTCGAAGTCGGTACTGCGGCCGAAGGCTCCTGGCTCGGCGGGATCGACGGGCACCTGAGCGAGGCGCGCCTCACGTGATGCCGTGATCGCCCCGACACCCGCCCGAATCGGGAACGGCGCTACGCGAGACTGAGGAAGAGGCGCTCGAGCTCTTCCGGATCCGATGCGTCCGCCCGATCCGGCTCTGCGAGGCACTCCTGCAGTGCGCTCGACACCACCAGGAATCCGGCGCGATCGATCGTCTGGGAAGTCGCTGCGAGCTGCTGCACGATATCTCGGCGGTGGCCGTCCTGCTCGACCGCCGCGATCACCGCTGCGAGTTGCCCGTGGGCGCTGCGGAGGCGATTCACGATCCTCCGCTGGGCCGCCGCGTCCGATGCTGCCGAAGCGGGCGTGTCCGCTGCCTGGTGCGCCATTGCTGGTCTCCGTTCTGCGTGTTTCGATCATCGGACTTGACAAGGGGGATACCCCCGGGGGTATAGTGTTGCTATCACCAAGATACCCCCTAGGGTATTGAGGTCACAAGTTCGACGAAAGAGGAGTGCCCGATGTGCCGAGCGACGAAGTGCCGTACCTGCGGAAAGACGACCTGGGCGGGCTGCGGTCAGCACGTCGCGATGGTGAAGATGAGCGTGCCGGCATCCGAGTGGTGCAACGGCAAGCACTCGCCGGCGCAGGTCGAAGCCGCGAAGGCCGAGCGGGGCGGGTTCTTCTCCCGCCTGTTCGGGCGCTGAGCCGGGAGGAGCGGATCATGGCGACGAAGAATCTGACGCACGACGACTTCGCGGGTCACGTTGCCGGCGACGGCATCGTCTTCGTGGACTTCTGGGCGGCGTGGTGCGGCCCCTGCCGGGCCTTCGCGCCGGTGTTCGAACAGGCCTCGGAGCAGCACCCCGACATCGTCTTCGCCAAGGTCGACACCGAGGCGCAGCCGCAGCTGGCGGCTGAGTTCCGCATCACCTCGATCCCGACGCTGATGGTGTTCCGCGACGGGATCATGGTCTACGCCCAGCCCGGTGCGCTCCGTGCGCCGCAGCTCGACCAGCTCATCCAGGGGGCGCGCGACCTCGACATGGACGACGTGCGCCGGCAGCTCGCCGAGCGCGACGCGCAGCCGACGGTCTGACCGTCCCGACATCTTCCACCCCGGCACATCGATAGAGAGGACCCACTCATGTGCGCACGAATCACCTGCTCGACCTGCGGCAAGCCCACCTGGACCGGATGCGGCCAGCACATCGAGGACGCCCTCTTCGGCGTGCCCGAAGCCGACCGCTGCACCTGCCGCTGACCCTGCAACCGCTCTCGACACGAAGGATCTGATCATGCTGCTCGAACGCATCTACGACGAGGATCTCGCCCAGGCGAGCTACGTCATCGGCTGCCAGGCGAAGGGAGAGGCGATCGTCGTCGACCCCCGCCGAGACCTCGACGTCTATCTCGACCTTGCCGAGAAGCAGGGCATGAGGATCGTCGCCGTCACGGAGACGCACATCCACGCCGACTACCTCTCGGGCACCCGGGAGCTCGCCGCGCGCACGGGCGCGCAGATGTACGTCTCCGACGAGGGCGGACCGGACTGGACCTACGGCGCGGACTTCGACGGGGCAGTGCGCATGCGGCACGGTCACCGCATCGCGCTCGGCAACATCACCGTCGAGGCGGTGCACACGCCCGGGCACACGCCCGAGCACCTCTCGTTCCTCGTCACCGACGGCGCGCAGGCCGACGAGCCGGGGTTCATGCTGACCGGCGACTTCGTGTTCGTCGGCGACCTGGGGCGGCCCGACCTGCTCGACGAGGCGGCCGGCTTCGTCGACACCCGCTTCCAGGGTGCGAAGGATCTCTTCGCCAGCCTGCGGGATCGCTTCCTCACCCTGCCCGACTACGTGCAGGTGCTTCCGGCGCACGGCTCGGGCAGCGCGTGCGGCAAGGCGCTCGGCGCGATTCCCGCGTCCACCGTCGGATACGAGCGGAACTTCTCCTGGTGGGGTCCCTACCTGCGGAACGACGACGAGCAGGGCTTCATCGACGAACTGCTCAGCGGCCAGCCCGACGCGCACGCCTACTTCGGGCGCATGAAGCTGCAGAACAAGATCGGCCCCGCCGTGATCGGCGGCGCTCCCGAGCTCGTCGAGTACACGTCGGAGCGGCTGGCCGCAGAGCTCGCCGCCGACGAGGTGGTCTTCGTCGACACCCGGCACAACAGCCTGGTGCACGAGGGCACCGTTCCGCGCGCGCTGAACATCCCCGGCGTCGCGAAGGCGGCGAGCTACGGCGCCTGGGTCTACAACCCCGACACCGAGCAGCGACCGCTCGTGCTGCTCGCGAGCGATCGCGACGAGGCCGAGGCGATGCGAGACCACCTCATCCGCGTCGGCATCGACGCGGTGCGCGGCTTCGCGACCTCGCTCGACGGGCTCGAGCTGGTCGTGCCGAAGCTGGTGCAGCCGGAGGATCTCGACCGCGTCGAGCGGGTCGCGCTGCTCGACGTGCGCAACAAGACGGAGTACGCCGATGGTCACCTGCCGGGGGCGCAGCAGCTCTCGGGCGGCCGAGTGCTGTGGAACCTCGACCTGCTGCCGCCGAAGGAGGCCGGGACGATCGTCGCCTACTGCCAGAGCGGCGTGCGGGGAAGCGTCGCCGCCAGCGCGCTGCGCCGAGAGGGGTACGACATCGCCGAGCTCGACGGCAGCTTCGCCCGCTGGGCCGCCTCGGGCAAGCCGGTCGCGGTCGACGAGCGCGTCGCGGCCTGATCCTTCTGCCCCTTCCGCCCCCTCGATCACCCGCATCCGTCCAGGAGACCCGGCATGGAACCGTCGCTCGTCATCGCACTGCTGCTCGCCGTGCTCGTCGGCGTCTCGCTGGGGCTCCTGGGCGGCGGCGGGTCGATCCTCACCACCCCGATCCTCACCTACGTGCTCGGCATGGAGCCGAGAGCCGCCATCGCGTCATCGCTCTTCATCGTCGGCGCGACGAGCGCCTTCGGCCTCATCGCGCACGCACGGGCCGGGCGGGTGCGCTGGAAGACGGGTGCGATCTTCGGAGTCGCCGGGATGGCGGGCGCCTTCGTCGGCGGGGTGTTCGGAGGAATGATCCCCGGGGCCGTGCTGATGATCCTCTTCGCGGGGATGATGATCGCGACAGCCGTGGCGATGATCCGCGGGCGAGCGCGTCGGCCGGCGGCCGAGGGCGGGGCGGAGGCCGCCCCGGAATCCGGAGCGGAGGCCGGGGCGGCCCGCAGCTCGGGCCGGCCGCTCGTGAGGATCCTGATCGACGGGCTGCTCGTGGGGCTGGCTACGGGCCTCGTGGGTGCGGGCGGCGGGTTCCTCGTGGTGCCCGCGCTGAACCTGCTGGGCGGGCTGCCGATGGCCGTTGCCGTGGCGACCTCGCTGCTCGTGATCGCGATGAAGTCGGCCTCGGGCTTCGCCGGATACCTGCTCGCCGTGCAGATCGACTGGCCCACGGTGCTGGCCTTCACCGCGGTCGCGATCGCGGGATCCCTGCTCGGCGCGCGCCTCGCGGGCCGCGTTCCCGAGCGCGCGCTGCGACGGGGGTTCGGCATCTTCGTGCTCGCCATGGGCGCCTTCGTGCTCGTGCAGGAGATTCCGAACGCCCTGGCGGGTCTCGCGTGAGCGGCGTCGGAGCGGGCCCTGCGGGCCCCGTGACCCCAGAGGGCGCCGTGACCGCAGCGGGCCCCGCGACCCCAGAGGGCCCCGTGACCCCAGAGGGCCCCGTGACCGCAGCGGACCCCGTGACCCCCGCGACCCCGGCACGGCCCCGCGTGGGGCGAACGGTGCCCGGGTACGCGGTCCCGGTGATCAACGAGCGCGAGGCCCGTGCCGCCGCTGGCCTGCTCTTCCTGCCCGGCATCGTGCTCTACGTCACCGCGATCCTCACGGGCACCGCAGATCCGCTCAAGCCCTTCGGCGCCGTCTTCATGCTCGACATGCTGATCCGGGTGCTCGCCGGCGACCGCTTCGCCCCCTCGCTGCTGCTGGCGCGCCTGATCGTCGCGCGACAGCGCCCCGAGTGGGTGGGGGCGCCCCAGAAGGTCTTCGCCTGGTGGCTCGGCTACGGCATGGGGACGACCGCCTGCCTGGCGACCGGCCTGCTGCAGGCTCCGCTCTGGGTGACGCTCGTGCTCTGCGGCACCTGTCTGCTTCTGCTCTTCCTCGAGACCGCGTTCGGCATCTGCGTGGGCTGCGCCCTGCAGTCCCGGATCTCCCGAACGGCGCCGCAGCACTGTCCGGGCGGCAGGTGCGAGGTGCCCCGGGACGCAGACGATCGCCCGGCCCCGCACGCACCCGACGTCGAACCCCGATCCTGATCCCGACCCCGATCCCGATCCCGACCCTGATCCCGACCCTGATCCCGATCCCGATCCCGATCCCGACCCCGACCCCGACCCCGACCCCGACCCCGACCCCGATGAAAGGAACGCTCATGCGTCGCATCCTCACCTCGATCGCAGCGCCTCTGGTCGCCGGCGCATTCGCGCTGGGCCTGGCCGCCTGCTCCACCGCGCCCTCCGCGAGCGCCGGCTCCGCAGCGGGCCTCGACGTCTCCGACGACGCCATCATTCTCGACGTGCGCACCCCCGCGGAATACGCCGAGGGCCACCTGGCCGGGGCGCAATTGCTCGACTTCACCGGCGGCGAGGTCGCCGCTGCGATCCCGCAGCTCGATCCCGAAGCCGAGTACCTCGTCTACTGCCGGTCGGGCAACCGCTCAGGCCAGGCGATCGCGCTCATGGAGGCCGCGGGCTTCGGCAATCTCACGAACCTCGGATCACTGGAGCAGGCGGCCGCGGCCACCGGAATCGACGTCGTGCGCTGATCGCGGGCTGCGCTCCGGATCCGACGCAGGATCCGGGTCCGAGCGCACCGTCCCGCGCACGCGAGCAGGGGACCCCGACCGGAGTCGGGGTCCCCTGCAGCGCTCAGGCGACGAGAGTCAGCTGAACTGGTTCATCGTGTTGTCCTTGCCGCCGGCCTTGAGGGCCGCGTCGCCGGCGAAGTACTCCTTGTGGTTGTCGCCGATGTCGCTGCCGGCCATGTTCTGGTGCTTCACGGTCGCGATGCCCTGGCGGATCTCCTCGCGCTGCACGTCGCGGACGTAGGTGAGCATGCCCTCGTCGCCGAAGTACCCCTTGGCCAGATTGTCGGTCGACAGCGCAGCCGTGTGGTAGGTCGGCAGGGTGATCAGGTGGTGGAAGATGCCGGCGCGTGCCGAGCCGTCGCGCTGGAAGGTGCGGATCTTCTCGTCGGCCAGCTCGGCGAGCTCGGTGCCGTCGTATTCGACGCTCATCAGCTTGTCGCGATCGTAGGCCGAGACGTCGGCGCCCTGCTCGGCGAGCTGGTCGTAGGCCTGCTGGCGGAAGTTGAGGGTCCAGTTGAACGACGGGCTGTTGTTGTAGACGAGCTTGGCGTTCGGGATCTCCTCGCGGATCCGATCCACCATGCCGGCGATCTGCTCGACGTGCGGCTTCTCGGTCTCGATCCACAGCAGATCGGCGCCGTTCTGCAGCGACGTGATGCAGTCGAGCACGCAGCGGTCCTCGCCGGTGCCGCTGCGGAACTGGTACAGGTTGCTCGCGAGGCGCTTCGGGCGCAGCAGCTTGCCGTCGCGCTTGATCACGACGTCGCCGTTGCCGAGCTCGGCCTCGGAGATCTCCTCGACGTCGAGGAACGAGTTGTACTGGTCGCCCAGATCGCCGGGGGCGCTGGTGACCGCGAGCTTCTGGGTGAGGCCGGCGCCCAGCGAGTCGGTGCGGGCGACGATCACGCCGTTGTCGATGCCGAGCTCGAGGAACGCGTAGCGCACCGCGTTGATCTTCGCGATGAAGTCCTCGTGCGGCACCGTGACCTTGCCGTCCTGGTGGCCGCACTGCTTCTCATCGGAGACCTGGTTCTCGATCTGGATGGCGCACGCGCCCGCCTCGATCATCTTCTTCGCGAGCAGATAGGTCGCCTCGGGGTTGCCGAAACCCGCGTCGATGTCGGCGATGATCGGCACCACGTGGGTCTCGTACGTGTCGATCTGCGACTGGATGAACTCGACGGCGGTCTCGTCGCCCGCGAGGCGGGCGTCGTCGAGCTGGGTGAAGAGCAGGTCGAGTTCGCGGGCGTCGGCCTGGCGGAGGAAGGTGTAGAGCTCCTCGATGAGCGCGGGCACCGCGGTCTTCTCGTGCATGGACTGGTCGGGGAGGGGGCCGAACTCCGAGCGCAGGGCCGCGACCATCCACCCCGAGAGGTAGAGGTAGCGCTTGTTGGTGCTCTTGAGGTGCTTCTTGATCGAGATCAGCTTCTGCTGGCCGATGAAGCCGTGCCAGACGCCGAGGGACTGCGTGTAGACCGAGGAGTCGGCATCGTACTCTGCCATGTCGCGGCGCATGATGTCCGCGGTGTACTGGGCGATCTCGAGGCCGGTCCTGAAGCGGTTCTGCGCCCGCATCCGGGCGACGTGCTCGGGGCTGATCGCGTCCCAGCCGGAGCCGTTCTGCTCCTTGAGGGCCTGCACTGCCTCGATATCGTCTTGGAACGCAGTCATGATGTTTCCTTCGTGTCGTGTCGTCATCGTTCACCAGGGCCGTGAGCGGCTTACTTCTCACTATTCCCAACTTGAGGCCGCCCCGATCGCGGATTCGGGGGTGAATAACCCCGGTATTTCTGCGAGACAGAAGAAGGCGTGGCCTGGCGGGCGCGGCAACGGCGCAGCGCGGCACTGCGGGCTGCGCGCGGCGGGCGTGCGGGGAGGGCTCAGAACGGCGGGGAGATCAGCAGCTCGACGCGTTCCGCGAGGAAGTCGCGCAGCGTCGGCGCACCCGCCAGCGGCGCACCGGCGCGCCAGCGCACCCGGAACTCGCCGTCGGCGACCCCGACCGGCAGCTCGCGCCGTGTGCTCCCGGTCGATGGTGTGAGCGGACCGCCCGCCGGTGCAGCCGAGTCGGCTGAGGCCGCCCCGGGCGCTCTGGGCGCTCCGGACGCCTCTGGCGCCTCGGGTGCTTCTGGCGTCTCGGGATCCGGCCCCGATTCGTCGGGGCCGAGCGGGATGCGCACCGCGTCGTAGTTCACGGGGGTGCCGGTCTCGTATCCGCCGCGCAGCGCCGCCGCGGCGATCTCTCTGCGTTCCTCGCGCGAGAGCGACTGGTAGCCGGGGCGTCCGCGCTCGGCAGCGCGCGTCGCGCGTCCCAGCGCGTAGAGCTCGCCGGAACCGCCGAGCAGCAGAGGGCCGATCCTCCAGACATCGCCCAGCGGGCGCATGGTGGCAGGGCGCGTCCAGAGCAGCACGCGCCGGGGCGCGACGTACTCGGCGAGCGCTTCGGCGGGCACGCCGGCGGCGCGCAGCTGCTCGGCCGCCTCGGCGCACGCGCGCGCCGCCCGCTCGGCCGCGCCGGTCCTCTCCGCCGTCATCCGGCCAGTGTATCCGCGGATAGACTGTGGCCGGTGACCCACTCATCCGCAGCGCGGGCGCTCGCCCGCCGCGCCACGATCCGCGCCATGCTCCTCGTGCTCATCGGCGCGATCGGCGTGCAGTCGTCGGCGGCGATCGCGATGGGGCTGTTTGACGCGCTGGGCGTGCTCGGCACGAGCTCGGTGCGCATGTCGATCGCGGCGGTGATCCTGCTCGCCGTGTTCCGTCCGCGGCTGCGCGGCCGCAGCCGCGCTGAGTGGGCCGGGATCGTGCTCTACGGCGTCGCCATGGCGGCGATGAACGCCTTCCTCTACCTCGCGTTCGACCGTCTGCCGCTCGGCGTCGCCACGACCATCGACTTCCTGGGTCCGTGCCTCGTCGCGCTCGCCGCATCGCGACGGCCGCGGGAGGGGCTGCTGGCCGTCGCCGCGATCATCGGCGTGGGGCTCATGGCTGGATTCGGCGGCCCCTTCGACCCGCTCGGCCTGGTCTTCGCCGCCCTCGCGGGGGCGGCGTTCGGGCTGTACACGCTGCTCGCGGCGCGCATAGGCCAGTCGGAGGGCGGGCTGCCGAGCGTCGGCCTGTCGGTGGCCGTCGCGGCGATCCTGACGCTGCCCTTCGCGATCCCGGCAGTACCGCTCCTCGAGGCCCAGCACCTGCTGCCGCTGCTCGCCTCGGCCGTGCTCGGCACCGCCCTGGCCTTCACCGTCGACACGATGGCGGGGCGGCTGACCTCGGCGCGGGTGCTCGGCGTGTTCTTCGCCTTCGATCCCGTCGTCGGAACGATCATCGGCGCACTGTTCCTGGGGCAGCTGCTCACGCCGGCGGCGGTGGGCGGGATCGTGCTCGTCGTGGCCGCAGGGGCGGGCATCGTCTGGTCGGCGGGGGAGCGGCGCGTGCCGTGACGGCCCGTACACTGTGGGGGTGACGGAACTTGGCGGGGTGGAGCACGCGGCATCTGAGGCGCTCGAGATCGAGCGGAAGTACGAGGTGTCGGTCGCGCTGCCGCTGCCCGCGGAGGATCGCTTCCGCGCCGTCGGGTTGGATCCCGCGCCGCCGTTGCGGCACGAGCTGACCGCCCGGTACTTCGACACCTCTCGGGGAGATCTGGCGGGCCTCGGGCTGGCGCTGCGCGAGCGGCACGGCGGGAAGGATGCAGGCTGGCACCTGAAGCAGCGAGGTGAGGCCGGCGTGCGGGAACTGCTGTGGCCGCCGAGCGCGACGATGCCGCAGGCGCTGCGGGAGGAGCTCCGGGAGCGGATCGGCGATGCCTCCGCCGCCGAGGTGCGCCCGGTGGCGCAGCTCGAGACCGAGCGCACGGTGGTGATGCTGCGCGACGGGGACGGCCGCGAGGTCGTCGAGCTCGCCGACGACCGGGTGCGTGCGAGCGATCGCGTGGCCGGTGTGGAGCGCGCCTGGCGGGAGTGGGAGGCCGAGCTGATGCCCGGCGCCCATGCCGCGGTGCTGGATCGGGTGGAGGCGGTGCTGCTCGCGGCGGGAGCCGAACCGTCGCTGAGCTTCGCGAAGATCGCCCGTGCGACCGGCCGCCTGATCGAGGCGGCGCGCGCTCGGGGTGCGGACGCCGCCGTGCTCGAGGCGCTCGCGCGGCTCGACGCCTCCGATCGCGAGGCGGCGCGCGGGCGCTTGCGCTGAGGCGCGGCCCGAACGCACCGCTGTTGCGCGCTGGGCCTAGGCTGGTGGCATGAGCAAGGGATCGGATCGCGACCGGGGCCGCGCGCCCGAACCGCCGTCGCCGCAGGCGCGCCGCAAGCAGATCATCGTGGGCATCGTGATGGGTGCGATCGTCGGGGTCGTGCTCGGCGCGCTCACCCAGTTCTGGCTGTGGCTGCCTGCCGGACTCGCGCTGGGGCTCGCCACTGGGGCGATCATGAAGCCGCCCGCCGAGTAGGCGCTGCGTGCGCGGTGGCGCTGCGTGCGCGGGTGGCGCTGCGTGCGCGGGTGGCGCTGCGTGCCCGGGTGGCGATGCGTGCGCGGGTGGCGCTGCGTGCCCGGGTGGCGCTGCGTGCCCGGGTGGCGCTGCGTGCCCGGGTGGCGCTGCGTGCCCGGTGGCGATGCGTGCGCGCGTGCCACGCCCCCGAGACCGAGCCTGTTGTGCGAGACCGACCCGAATATTCGCGTCAATCGGCTCGGGTTCGCACAATCGGCTCGGGTTCGCACAATCGGCTCGGGTTCGGCTTCCCGGGGCCGGCGCGTGAGCGCACCCCGGGGCCCGCACGTGCCGTGCCCCGCAGTGGGGTCCCCGCGCCCCGGGGCCCGCACGTGCCGTGCCCCGCCCTGGAGTCTCCGCACCCCCGCCTTGAGCGCCCCCGCCCCGCGCCCCCCGGGGTCCCACGTGCCATGCCCACGCCCTGGGGCCCGCCGCCCCCGCCCCAGAAATGTCAATGACGTTGACATTTGCGTGTACATCCGCGTGTCGATGTGCGAGGATCGTAGCGGCAATCGAAGACGAGGACTCCATGCACCCCACCATTTTTGAAACTCACCGTCCGGCCGCGAAGATCGTCGAGGACTCGCTGGCCGAGACCGAGCTCGCCTGCTTCTGGACCGACGACGTGGCCGACCGCGTCGCGCAGTACCCGCCGCTCGACGGCGACGTGCGCGTCGACGACGCCGTGGTCGGCGGCGGCTTCGCCGGCCTGTGGACCGCGATCAAGCTGAAGACCGAGCACCCGGATCGGCGCGTCGTGCTGCTCGAGGCGGTGCGCATCGGCTGGGCGGCGTCCGGTCGCAACGGCGGCTTCTGCGAGGCGAGCATCACCCACGGCGAGCCCAACGCCGAGTCGCGCTGGCCCGACGAGACGGGCACGCTGCGCCGACTCGGGCACGAGAACCTCGACGCGATCGAGCGCTTCATCGAAGAGCACGGCCTCGACGTCGATTTCGAGCGCACCGGGCAGCTCTCGGTGGCGAACGAGCCGTACCAGACGGAGTGGCTGGGAGAGGGCGATGATCCCGAGGTGGTCACGCTCGATCAGCAGCAGGTGCAGGAACGCATCTCGTCGCCGACCTTCCTCGGTGGCGAGTTCTCGCCGCGAGAGAACGCCAATCTGCATCCCGCGAAGCTGGCCGCAGAGCTCGCGCGCCACGCCGCCGAGATCGGCGTCGAGATCCACGAGCAGACGCCGGTCGAGGGTCTCGAGGGATCGGCGGAGGCGCCGATCCGGCTCACGACCGGGCGGGGCGACGTCGTCGCGGAGCGCGTCGCTCTCTGCACCAACGTCTTCCCCTCGCTGCTGAAGCGCTACCGCTTCCACACCGTGCCGGTGTACGACTACGTGCTCATGACCGAGCCGCTCACCGACGAGCAGCTGGCCTCGATCGGCTGGGAGGGCCGCGAGGGCCTCGCCGACATGGCCAACCAGTTCCACTACTCGCGTCTCACCAAGGACAACCGCATCCTCTGGGGCGGTTACGACGCGGTGTACTTCGCGGGCGGTCGCATCAAGCGCGAGTACGAGGATCGCATGGAGAGCCACCGCAAGCTGGCCAGCCACTTCTTCACGACCTTCCCGCAGCTCGCTGGCGTCAAGTTCACGCACCGCTGGGCCGGCGTGATCGACACGTCGACCCGGTTCTGCGCGTTCTTCGGACAGGCGCACGGAGGCCGCGTGCAGTACGTGGCGGGCTTCACGGGGCTGGGCGTCGGGGCCACGCACTTCGCCGCCGACGTGCTGGTCGACCGATTCGAGGGGCGCGTCACCGAGCGCACCGAACTCGAGATGGTCAAGCAGGTGCCGCTGCCGTTCCCGCCCGAGCCGGCCGCGTCGATCGGCATCAACCTGACCCGCTGGTCGCTCGATCGGGCCGATCACAATGGGGGCAAGCGCAACGTGCTGCTCAAGACGCTCGACGCGCTCGGCCTGGGGTTCGACTCATGAGCGAACTGCTGCCGAACGACGTGAACCTGCTGGTGAGCGGCACCCGCGTGGGCGTCGAGCTCGAGGACGTGCCCGCCGAGGACGTCGTCTCGGGTGCGCCCCGCCAGGGGGTGGCCGAGCTCGGGGCCATCAGCGGTGCCGAGGTCGGCGTCTGGGAGCTGCGCGATGGCGTGGTCACCGACACCGAGGTCGATGAAGTGTTCGTGGTGCTCTCGGGCGGTGCCACTATCGAACTGCTCGATGAGGATCGCACGGTCGAGGTGGGTCCGGGCGATGTGATGCGGCTGCTCGCCGGTACCCGCACGCGCTGGACCGTTGAGGATCACATCCGCAAGGTGTACATCTCGGCGGAGTAGGGGCCCGACCGCGGGGCGGGGTGGATCCTGCGACTCGCGCTGCTCGCGCAGGATGACCGGGTGGGGTGGATCCTGCGACTCGCGCTGCTCGCGCAGGATGACCGGGTGGGGTGGATCCTGCGACTCGCGCTGCTCGCGCAGGATGACCGGGTGGGGTGGATCCTGCGACTCGCGCTGCTCGCGCAGGATGACCGGGTGGGGTGGATCCTGCGACTCGCGCTGCTCGCGCAGGATGATCGGGCGGGGTGGGCGCGCGCCCACCGGTTGAGCGGGGAGCGCAGCGACGAGTCGACATCCGATCCTCGCGTGAGAGCGCCGAGCCCATAAGATAGATCCTTGGCGCGACCGCGCCGACCCCGATCCTCGAAGGAGCCCCGATGGCGCTGCCCTGGAAGCTGCACGGAGACGGCAAGCGCGTCTCGCCCGACGCGATCGTGCTCCCCGAGGAGCGCATGACCTGGCCGCGCACCATCGGGTTCGGCGCGCAGCACGTGGTCGCCATGTTCGGCGCCACCTTCCTCGTGCCGCTGCTGACGGGCTTCCCGCCCACCGCGACGCTGTTCTTCTCGGGGCTCGGCACCCTGCTCTTCCTGCTGCTCACCGGCAACCGCCTGCCCAGCTACCTGGGATCCTCCTTCGCGTTCCTCGCGCCGATCTGGGTGGCGACCGGGGTCGGACCGGGCGCGGCGGCGACGCCCGAGGGCCTCGCGCGGGCCTCCTTCGGCATCCTCGCCATGGGGGTGCTCATGGCGATCGTCGGCATCGTCGTGGCCAAGTGGGGCACCGGCTGGATCAACGCGCTCATGCCGCCCGTCGTGATGGGCGGAGTGGTCGCGCTGATCGGCTTCAACCTCGCGCGGGCGGTGAAGAACAACTGGCTGGGCAACCCGGATGCGAATCCGGACGTCAATCAGGGGCTGCACTCGACGGCTGCGCTCATCACGATCGTCTCGATCCTGCTCATCACGGTGCTGTTCCGGGGCATCATCGGCCGTCTGTCGATCGTGCTCGGCATGGTCGTCGGCTACGTCGCCGCCGCGCTGATGGGCATCGTCGACTTCTCGGGCGTCGAGGCCGCGGCCTGGGTGGGCCTTCCCGATTTCCATGCGCCGGGCAACCCGTTCGCAGACCCGTCGCTGTGGGGGCTGCTGCCCTCGTTCTTGCCGGTGGTGCTCGTGCTCGTCGCCGAGAACGTCGGCCACGTGAAGAGCGTGGGGCTCATGATCGAGCGGGATCTCGACCCGGTGACCGGCCGCGCCCTGCTCGCCGATGGTGTCTCGACCGTGCTCGCGGGCTTCGGCGGAGGATCGGCCACCACCACCTACGGCGAGAACATCGGCGTGATGGCGGCGACCCGCGTCTACTCCACCGCGGCCTACTGGGTGGCGGGCATCATCGCGGTGCTGCTCGGCTTCTCGCCGAAGGTGGGCGCGCTGATCTTCTCGGTGCCCGCAGGCGTGCTCGGCGGCGTGACCGTGGCTCTGTACGGCCTCATCGGCCTCATCGGCGTGAAGATCTGGATCGACAACAAGGTCGACTTCTCGAAGCCGATCAATCAGTTCTCGGCAGCGATCCCGCTGATCGTGGGCATCGCGGACTTCGGGCTGCAGCTCGGATCCGAGGGACAGCCCGTGGTCTTCAACGGCATCGCGCTCGGCACGATCGCGGCGATCGGGGTCTACCACCTCATGAACGGGCTCGCGAAGGCGCGCGGAGGCGAAGTGGAGGTTGCCGACCCGGTGGTCACGGGCGCGACGGGCGCCGCCGACGCGACGGGCGCTCCCGATGCCACGGGTGCGGCGCGCGTCCCCGACACGAAGTAGCTCGCCGTACGTGCAGGTACGCGCGTCAGTAGGTGTCACCAAACTTGACGTTTGGTGACACCTACTGACGCGCGTACGGGGGCGAGGCCGAGCACGCGGGGCGGTGCACGTGCCGAGCACGCGGGGCGGTGCACGTGCCGAGCACGCGGGGCGGTGCACGTGCCGAGCACGCGGGGCGGTGCACGTGCCGAGCACGCGGGGCGGTGCACGTGCCGAGCACGCGGGGCGCAGCGCGCGGCCTGGCGCAGGCGGCCGCGAAACACCGCGCCGATTCCGGCGAATTCCCGCACCACCGCTTAGGGTGGCGGTGTGTGGAGTGTTGATCGGCGACGGCGGCCCGACAGGGATCGCGGCGAGAACGGTGTTGAGGAGGCAGGCGCGAATGCGGCTCAGCCTCGAAACGACGGCGCGCTCGCGACCGCGCCCGATCCCGCGCCGGCCCCTGCGGAACCCGGGTCCGCGGCCGACCTGGCGGCGCAGTTGACCGGCCCCGTCTCGCTCGTCGATGCCTACGCCGACGAGCACGCGGACTGGCGGCGCGAACTCGCGCGCATCGGCGGGCGCAACCCGCTGCTGCACTTCGACGACCGGCAGGCCAACCGCATCGAGCTCTCCACCACGCACCCCGGCGGCCTGCCCCAGTTCATCACCGGCAACAAGATCCTGCTGTCGGCCCTGATCCGCGACGATCTGGCGCTGCGCCACGCGCGCGCCGCCGCCGGCCGGGTCACCGACAAGGCGATCGAGATGCGCACGGTGCGCGGCCTCGAGACCGTCAACCTCGGCATCGGCATCGCCAAGTGGACCTTCGAGGGCGAGGACTTCTGCGCTCCCGTGCTGCTGCGGCCGCTCGCGATCCGCCGTTACGGCCGCGACTTCGAGCTCAAGCTCAAGCAGTTCCCCGTCGTCAACTCCGAACTGATCCGGGTGCTGCGCGAGCAGTTCGGGATCACGCTCGACGCGCGCGCCCTCATCGAGCTGTCGCAGTCGGAGGGGGTCTTCAAACCCCAGCCGGTGATCGACCGCCTGCGGCAGATGGTCGCGGGCGTGCCGGAGTTCCTGGTGCAGCCGCGCCTCGTGGTGTCCTCGTTCCACAACGTTTCGCAGCGCATGGCTGCGGATGCGACGAGCCTGGACACCCCGATCCTCGCCGCGGTCTGCGGCAGCGAGCCGGCACGGCGGCAGCTCACCCAGTCGTACCAGCCCGTCAACCCCACGCCGCCCGACGAGCGCTCGCCGGACACGGATCGCTGCCTCTACGACGCAGACGCCGAGCAGGACGACGTGCTCGCCCAGATCGACGCCGGGCACTCGCTCGTGGTGCACACCCTGCCGGGAACGGGCGGCACGCAGACGGTCGTCAACGCCATCGGCAACCTGGTGCGCGCCGGCAAGCGCGTGCTCGTGGTGTCGCCGCGTCGCGCGACGCTCGACGGCATCTCGCACCGTCTGACGCGCGCCGGCCTCGCGGGCCTCTCGGTGAGCCCGCGCCGCCTGCGCCGCAACCTCGTCGAGGCCATCAGCCGCAACGAGAACGCCCGCCCCGAGCAGCTGCGAGACGTCGACGAGGCCCTTACCCGCCTGCGCGGCGCACTGCTCGACTACCAGACCGCGCTCTCCGAGCCCGACGGGCGCTTCGGCGTCTCGCCGCTCGACGCGCTGCGCCGACTGACCGTGCTGGCACTCGGCGAACGACCGCCGAGCACCACGGTGCGGCTCGACGATCAGGCGCTCGGCCAGCTCACGCTCGACCGGTCGTCGGTGGCGGAGGCGCTCACCGAGGTCGCCAGGCTCGGCCAGTTCCAGTACGGTCCGGCCGATTCGCCCTGGTACGGCGTCGACTTCGGCACGACCGAGGAGGCCCGCTCGGCCTACGCGCTCGCGGTCGACCTCGCCGAGTCGCAGCTGCCTCGGCTGATCTCGATGGCCAACGAGGTGGTCAGTCAGACCTCCATGCGGCCCTACGAGACGATCGCCGAGCTGGGTGTGTATCTGCGCCTGCTCATGGGGATCCGGGACACGCTCGACCGCTTCACGCCCGAGGTCTACGATCGCTCGCTCACCGAGGTGATCGCGGCCCACGCGCCGCGCGGCGGCGACGAGATGTCGTCGGCCAACAAGCGCCGGCTGCGCAAGCTCGCCCGGGAGTACGTGCGGCCGGGCGTGCACATCACCGACATGTACTCGCGCCTGGTGCAGATCCAGCAGCAGCGCGTGCTGTGGCAGCGCTACACGACGGTCGTCGGCGCTCGGCCCGAGGTGCCGCTGGGCATCGCCGACGTGGTCGTCGCATTCCAGTCGGCGTATCAGGATCTCGACCAGCTCGACCGCGTGCTCGGCGTGACCGCCGACGCGGATCGGCTCAAGAACCTCTCGCTCGCGCGCCTGGCGAGCCGCATCTCGGATCTCGCGCGCGAGTCGGAGGTGCTGCAGAACATCCAGGAGCGCACCACCATCGTGGAGCGGCTGCGCGCGGCGCACCTCGAATCGCTGCTCGACGACCTGTCGGCGCGGCACGTTCCGGCGGAGGACGTCGCCGCCGAGCTCGAACTGGCCTGGTGGCAGTCGGCCCTTGAGCGCATGCTGCAGACGAACCCAGCACTGCTCAGCGCCAACACCAGCGTGATCGAGCGTCTCGAGGCCGATTTCCGGCTGGTCGACGACGCTCACTCGGGCGCCAACGGTTCGATCCTCGCCGGCTCGCTCGCCGACGCCTGGCGGGTCGCCGTGCTCGACCACAAGCAGGAGGCGCTCTCGATGCGCGAGGCGCTGCGCAGCGGGTACGTCTCGGCCGGGGCGCTCGCGCAGCGCGCACCCCATCTGCTGGGGGTGCTCGCGCCCGTGTGGACGATGTCGCCGTACGAGGTGGCGCAGCTGCCCGAGTCGATGCCGTTCGACACGGTGCTGCTCGTGGATGCCGGTGCGACGACGCTCGTCGAGAACCTGGGGGCGATTCGACGCGCGGATCAGGTCGTGGCGTTCGGCGACACGATGACGCAGACGCCGTCGCGCTTCGAGATCTCGGTCGGGGAGCACGTGGACGCGGGCGAGGACGACGCCGGTTCGCTGCACGAGCAGTCCGCGTTCGCACAGCTCGGCGAGGTGCTGCCGACGCTCACGCTGACGCGCAGCTACCGCGCCGGTGGAGAGGATCTCACCCACCTCGTCAACACGCGCTTCTACGACGGGGCGATCCAGTCGCTCCCGTGGGCGGGGAGTTTCCTGGGGCACTCCAGCCTCACCTACGAGTTCGTGCGCGGCGGTCAGGGGCTGCCGGATCAGCACACGGGCGCGGTGGAGAGCACCGACGCCGAGGTGGAGCGGGTCGTGCAGCTGGTACTCGAGCACGCGAGCGAGCGGGCCGGCGAGTCGCTGATGGTGATCACCGCGAGCGAGCGACACGCGGTGCGCGTGTACCAGGCGGTGCTGCAGGCATTCTCGAAGTTTCCGCAGTACCGCGAGTTCCTGCTGGGTGAGCGGGCGGAGCCGTTCGCCGTGCTCACGCTCGAGCAGGCGACGGCGCAGAGCCGGGATCGGGTGATCTTCTCGATCGGGTACGGGCGCACCCCGCACGGGCGCGTGCTCTCGAACTTCGGCGGATTGGGACGCCCGGGCGGGGAACGGCTGCTCGCCGTCGCGATGACCCGGGCTCGGCGCGCGATGACCATCGTGAGCTGTTTCAAACCCGAGGATCTGGACACGGCGCGGATCAGGCACGGCGTGGTGGAGCTGGCCGAGCTGCTGGCGTTCGAGCACCCGGATCCCGAGCCGCCGTCGCTGCCCGCCGAGCGAGACCCGATGCTCGGGGAGCTGGCCGACCGGCTCGAAGCGATGGGGCTCAACGTCGCGATCGACTACCGCGGTGCGATTCCGCTCGCCGCCTCTCTCGGTGATCGGGCTATCGCGATCGACATCGACTTGGGGGCCGGCGGCGAGGGAGGCGACAGTCTGCGCGACACGCTCCGGCTGCGCCCTGCAGTGCTGCGCCGCCTGGGGTGGCACTACCACCGCGTGCAGAGCTTCGACCTCTTCGCGGATCCGGACGAGGTGGCCCGGCGCATCGCGCGCATCGTCGGCTACGATGCGGATGCGGATGCGGACGCGGCGGGGACCGCTACCGCGTCTGCTGCCGCGGCCCCGGCCGGGGCCGCTGCCGAGCAGTGACCGCCGACGAACCGACCGGCGATGTGTCGACCGGCGACGGGCACGTGAGCGACCGCGGGCGCGGGGGAGACGCGGATCGCGGGCAGTCCGCCGACGAGCGGCCGGGGGCCGCCTCGCGACGTCGACGGCGGGTCACCCGGCCCGCCCCCGCGGGGAGCGATCCCGAGCCGGCCGATCCGCCGCTCGAGCGGCGATCGGAGAGCGAGAACGACGCCCGCCTGCGGGCCGACCGCCCGCCGCACTGGGGGTAGAGCCGGCAGCGCGCCGTGCGGAGCGTGCCCGCCGTGCGCGGGGCGGGAGGCGGCCCGAGGATCTCCGGCGAAGCGCCGGCGGGTGCGACCCTCCTGGCCGCGTGCGATCAGGCCGTGGAGGATCCCGAGCCGCCCGATGCAGCGCCGGCGCTGCTCGAGGCGCCGGATCCCGACCCGCCCGATGAGCTCGACGCACCGGTAGTCGAACCGCCCGACGCACTCGAGCCGCTCGAGCCGCTCGACGCGCTCGAGCGCGAGTCGGTGCGGTAGAAGCCGGAGCCGTTGAAGGTCACCCCGAGCGAACCGAAGACCTTGCGCAGCTTGCCGCTGCACTCCGGGCAGACCTGCAGGGCCTCGTCGGAGAACGACTGGTAGACGTCGAAGGCGTGGCCGCAGTCGGCGCAGCGATAAGCATAGGTAGGCACGAGGCTCTATGTTAGCCGGTGTTCCCCGGGTCCGGAGCCGGGCCCGGGCCGCCGAAGGCCCCGAGACGGCGCACCCCGCTCGGCGTGACGACGCCGTCGACCGGCACGTCGTGGGCCTCGCGGGGCAACCGCGGCAGCAGATCCTCATCGAAGACCACCGCATAGACGGGGGGCCGAGGGGCGAGCCCGCCGAGGAGGCGGTCGAAGTACCCTCCGCCCCAGCCGAGCCGTACCCCTCGGCGATCGACGGCGCACGCGGGGATGAGCATGAGGTCGACGCGAGCGAGTGCGTCGGCATCGACCGGATCGCCGAGCGGCTCCGGGATGCCGAGCGGCCCCGGCGCCAGGCGGCCGGTCGACGGCACCCAGTCCAGCTGTCCGCTCGGCCTGACGACGGGCAGCAGCACTGCGACATCGTGTGTCGCGGCCCACGCCAGAAACCCCCCGGTATCGGGCTCGTCAGGCAGCGAGGCGAAGCCGGTGACGGTCCGCGCTCCCGATCGCTCGACGAGGTCGACGAGCCGCGTCGTGAGCGCGGCCGCCGCTGCGGCGCGATCCCCGTCGCTCATCCGGCGCCGCCGGGTGCGCACGGCGGCGCGCACCTCTCGCTTGGTCGCCTCGTCGGCGTTCGGCTGTTCGCCCATGGGTTCAGCCTACGACGGCAGCGCGCTGGTGGCGCGCAGAGCGCTGCGCGCACGCGGCGCGCGCACCGCGCACGACTGAGAAGCGGACTTTGGTCCGGTCGGGAGCGGCGGATAAGCTGGCTCTCATGACAGATGCACAGGTTTCGCGGGGTTCGGTGACGAAGGCGGTCGTTCCGGCGGCGGGGTTGGGAACACGGTTCCTGCCCGCGACGAAGGCGATGCCGAAGGAGATGCTGCCGATCGTGGACAAGCCCGCGATCCAGTACGTGGTCGAGGAGGCCGCCTCCGCGGGCCTCGACGACGTGCTCATCATCACGGGGCGCAACAAGACCAACATCTCGAATCACTTCGACAGCGTGCCCGAGCTGGAGCACGCGCTGGAGCGCAAGGGCGACGCCGACAAGCTCAGCAAGGTGCACGAGCCCAATGAGCTCGCAGACGTGCACCTGCTGCGACAGGGGCAACCGCTCGGCCTGGGCCACGCGGTGGCGTGCGCGCGCAAGCACGTGGGCGATGCCTCGTTCGCGGTGCTGCTGGGCGATGACCTGATCGATGCGCGAGACCCGCTGCTGGATCGCATGATCGCCGAGCACGACGCGCGCCGGGCCACCGTGATCGCGCTGATGGAGGTGCCGCGGGAGTCGATCCACCTCTACGGATGCGCGGCGGTCGAGGCGACCGACGACCCCGACGTGGTGCGGGTGACCGCACTGGTAGAGAAGCCCGCGGCCGACGAGGCGCCGTCGAATCTCGCGGTGATCGGCCGGTACGTGCTGCGTCCCGAGATCTTCGACATCCTCGACGAGCTGCCCCCGGGGCGCGGCGGCGAGATCCAGCTCACCGACGCGCTCAACCGCCTCGCCGAGGGTGCGGGCGAGGGGCCGGTGTACGGGGTCGTGTTCCGCGGACGGCGGTACGACACCGGAGATCGCGCCGACTGGATCAAGGCCAACGTGCTGCTGGGCGTCGACCACGACGAACTCGGCGACGAGATCCGCTCCTGGATCCTCGACTTCGCCGATCGTCTCAGGTCCCAGGACGCGAACGGCTGAGCCGTGGCCCCGCTCGGCCGTCCCATCGAGGAGCCCGCGCTGCTGCAGCACGGCCGGGTGGCCCTGCGTGTCATTCACCGTCGCGACGCCGATCCTCTCCGCAGCCTGCTCGAGCGCAACCGCCAGTGGTTGCGGCGCTGGGAGGCGACGCACCCCTCGGGCCGCGGTGCGGAGCCCGGGTCGGTGTCGATGCGGCCGACCGTGCGGCTGCTGCGGCGGCAACTGAGCCTCGGCAGCGGCGTGCCGTTCGTGGTGCTCCATGACGGTGAGGTCGTGGGGCAGCTCAGCGTGTCGGAGGTGAGCGGCGGGGCGCTGCAGTCGGCGCAGCTCGGGTACTGGGTCTCTGAGCACGTCGCCGGTCGCGGCATCGCCCCGATCGCGGTCGCGCTGGCCATCGACTATCTCTTCCACGAGCTCGGCTTGCACCGCGTGGAGATCTGCATCCGTCCCGAGAACACGGCGTCGCTGCGCGTCGTCGAGAAACTGGGACTGCGCGCCGAGGGCCGGCGCGACGCGTACATCCACATCGACGGTGCCTGGCGAGACCACGACTGCTTCGCGGTGACCCGCGAGGAATCGGGGGGAACGCTGCTCGGCCGGCTGTCCTGACCGCGCGCGGAGATTCCGGATCGCGCGCCGGGAATCGCGGCGCGCCGGGAGGCGCCTCCCGCGCGGACACCGTACAGTGAACCCCATGACGGGCGGCGTGCTGGGCGGGGGAGTGATCTTCGTGATCGCTGCCCTGCTGTGGGCCGCGGTGCTGGTGCCCGCCTGGATCCGCCGTCGGGAGTTCCGCGCCGCTGAGCGGAATGCGGCCCGGTTGCAGCGCACGCTCCGCGTGCTCGCAGAGACCTCGGAGGTGCCCCGGGAGGTGCACCTCGAAGCCACGGCGCGTCAGGCTCTGGCGCAGGAGAAGCTGCTCCGCACCGCCAGGAAGCGGCAGGAGGCCGAGCGACAGGCAGAACTCGCGGAGGCGCGCGCCGTGCAGGTGCGGGCCGAGATCCAGGCGCAGCGCATGCAGCGCACCGAAGCGGCGATCCAGCGCTCCGCTCGCTTGCGACGCCCAGCGGTGCGACGGCTCCGGGCGCTCGCCGCGCTGGGCGCGCTTGTCGGCCTGGTCGGTGCGCTCGTCGGCCTCGGATTCGCCGTCGCCGGGAGCGGGGTCGCCGTGCTCGTGTGGGGCGGGTTCGGCTTCTGCGCGTCGCTGGGCGCGCTCGTGCTGCTGGCCCCCGGCCGGGTGCGCGTGGACCCGATCTCGGCCGAACAGGTGGAACCGGTCGCGCCGATGCCCGATGTCGCGCAGCCGAGCGTCGCATCGGAGGCGGACGATGCCGCTTCGGCCGCGCACGCGGCGGCGCAGCTGGCGGCGGCGGCGCGGATCGAGCGCGCTCGGGCGCTCGCCCGATCCCGAGCCGAGCGCCCGACGGCTCGCGAGAACCAGCCCGACTCGATGCTGCTGCGCGAGGCGGAGCGGGATCCGGCGACGCGGGGTGCTGCTGCCCGAGCGGGTGCGGGTGCCGTTGCTGCAGCCGGGGCCGACCCGGCGCCGTCCGCGGACCGGGTGCAGCCTGCCCGCGCTGAGGCCCGCACCGGCGAGCCGAAGGCGGGTGTTCCTGCGACTCCGCGGCGCGCCCCCGCTCAGGGGCCGACCGCGCAGGAGCGCGCCGCGCGAGAGCGCCTGCGCCAGATGGGCGTGATCGGAGATACGAGCGCGGGGATGCCCGACCTCGATGCGGTGCTGCGGCGCCGTCGCAACGCGAGCTAGCCGCCTCCGGAGGCTCCGGCCCCCAGCGCGGGACCGACTCCGCTGTGCGCCGGGCTGCCGTAAGGCGCCCACGAGACACCGGGTCGGGCCCCGGTGTGAGGTCTTTATCGCACCTTCCGGCAGAACGGTGGTGCTCAATCACAAGGTCTCCAACACGTATCTTCGGTACTTCCTCTGCTTAGTTTATTGATCTCTCCATTAGGTTCGTCGTGGCGAACAACAGGGTCCGCCATGCGAGCGAGGAGGCAGGGTCGAGTAGCGGAAGACGTCACGCGCAAGTTGAGATGCCGCGCAGCGCGAACATAGACCTTCGACGCAATGAGGCGTCGGGTCGGTATCTGTCACAAGAGGCAGAGAGTGCCTCAACATCAGGGCGACGTGTCGTGGAACGCTCGCTTGAGCCAGCAGCTCCGTTGCCGGCGCCCGTATTCGTGCAGTCATAGACGATAGGAATCATTGTGTTTCGAAACAATCAATCTAGAGTTGCCATCAGTGGTATTGTCGGTGCCGCGCTCCTGGTGGGTGGCCTCGCCGCAGCCGGGCCGGCAAACGCGGCAATTGACCTGTATCAATATAAGAACTACGGTGGGACCGTCTACAACGCCGGGCACGGCTATAAGCCAAACCTCGGTACCTTCGACGACAAGACTTCGTCACTCAAAGTCCGCGGCGGTGATGTCGCGACGCTCTATCAGTTTGTGAACTACAGTGGCCAGAAGTCGACGAAGTTCAGCATCGGGTCGCCAGACCTGAGTACGTGGTCGTTCCCGAGTGGTGGGACCTGGGACAATCGGACCTCCAGCGTCTACTGACCCATTTGGTCTGATCTGAGGCGCCCCGGGATGGGTGGGCGGAGTCAGGGTCGTTGATCCTGCCGATCTAGCGATCCTCCGGGCACCGCCCGCCTATCCGTGCCTTCCTCCTGCCTCGGCATAGTCGTCCGCACTGTGAATGTGCCGATCCGCACCGAGCAAGGCAAAGGGGAGCAATCTGTCGAGTGCAGAATAGCTCTCGCCGCCCACAGTGCCGCACCGGAAGAAAGACAAACCGAACCATGAGCTCAGTGATCGTCGATCCTCGTCCTGCTCTGTCCGCGCGCTTGCGACTCCTGAGCATGCTCGCTATGCCTGTGATCTTCGCACTTCCTGTTCTCGTCGGATGTGCCACTGGAACCCCGGAGGTCGAGGACGAATCTGCTTCGCTCCCTGAGATCACGGCGCAGGGCTTCAGCGATGTGAAAGCCGAACTGAACTTCGAGACGGGCACGGCGACGACGCCGATCTCGGAGTACCTCACGAATTTGGACTTCGGCACGGAGGTGCTCTTCGCTCAGGCGCGGGAGACGCTCGTCACCGAGTGCATGACCGCGGCAGGTCACAATTACACCGGCCTCACCTCGGTCGACTGGGGATCGCTGCAACCGCAGGAAGACCGGATTTTCGGACGATGGGACCGCGTATCCGCGGCCGAATTCGGCTCGATGATGGATGAGACTCGCGGAGTTCCGAAGACGACAACGGTCGAGCAGGGGGTCGAGTTCAATAGTGCGCTGGCTCTCTGTCAAGAGGAGGCAGCGGTAGACCCGGTCTTGGGACCTCTTTCAGAGGACCTGAGCCAACTCACCCTCGCCGACCGTATCCTCGGAAACGCTTCCACTCTCGCCGAGAATTCAGATGCGGGCAGGGAGGCTACCGAGAGCTTCACAGCCTGCATGGAAGAGAAGTCCATCGTCCTCGATCCGGCTAGCGGGTACATGAGCAGTGAATACACCGATCTCGGCAAGGACGCCGAGATCGCCGCGGCGGTCGGGGAGGCCGACTGCAACGTCGACACCGGTCGTGTCCAGAAGCTGTACGACCTCAGAGCCCAGTATGAGGCCGCCTACATCGAGAAGTACGAAGCACAGCTCGGCGATGTCCTCGCGCACAAGCAAGAGGTGCACGCTCAGCTGCGGGCCATAATCGACGACGTGTCGTGAGCGACGACCGTGCGCGGCCAGGCGAGCACGAGGTGAGGCTCAAGCGGATCGCTCGCCCAGCATACGTCGTGGGTGCCGCGATTCTCGTGGCGCTGATGGTGGCTGCCGCATTCGTCGCGGGCATGAGTATTGAACGTCCGGCGGCCTCTTCCGATGCGGCCGCAGCAGCCGCACCTGCGGTGACCGCACAGGTCGAGATGCGGGTCGTGCAGGAAGGACTGCAGGTGCCCGGAAAGGTCAGCGCTCCAGAATCCCTCGACGTGAAGCTTGCAGACGATGGCGTGCTGGGCTCTCCCGCCGCAGGGGATGGAGAGGGGTCGGCCGAAAGCGAAGCCGGCGCGGTGGCGGGCGCGGAGCAGACCGCAGAGGGCGCAGAAGGGCCGATGACGGATCGCAACGTCATCACTCGCATGGTCGCGGCAGAAGGCGACCAACTGGCGGCCGGGGATCTGCTGGCGGAGGTATCCGGGCGGCCGGTCGTCGCCGCGCCGCCAGGCACTCCGCTCTATCGAGACTTCGAACTGGGTCTCGCCGGTCAAGATGTCCTGGCGATCCAGCAGTTGCTCTCTGACCTGGGCTACATGGTCGATCTCGACGGGATCCTCGACGCCGACACGATGGACACGATCATGTACTGGTACGCCCAACTCGGATACGAGCTCCCGCAGGGGGCGAGCGGGCAGCGGCGCTTACCTTGGCGAGAACTGCTCCCGCTCCCGCCCGGTGCGTTGACCGTGGTCGCGCCGGGCACCACCGGCAGCGTGCTGAGCGGAGACTCCCCACTCCTGACGGTCCGTCGCGGAGCCCCTGTCATCGAGGCCATCGTGGACGCCGGTCAGGTCGCCCGGTTTCGCGAGGCGAAGTCCGTCTTCGTTGGGTTTGAGGGGAAGAACATCGAAGCGGCGGTCGTGTCCATCGGCGAGATGAAGACTGACGACGACACCGGGGTCTCCGGTCACACGGTGACGGTGGCCTGTCCTTCTGAGATCGCGGAGAGAGCCAGTGAGATCACCACCGTCTCGATCAGCACCGAGAAACCCGAAGAGGCTTCATTCGCGGTCCCGCTCACCGCCATTGAGGAGGATGACCATTCGCAGTTCGTGATCCTCGACGACACGAAGGCCGAGCGCACGGGAGGCACAGGCACCCCGGGAGAGCGCGTGGATGTCGAAGTCATCGTGGTCTCAGGGGGCTGGGCGGCAATCGCGGAGAACGCGAGGCTCCCGGAGGGGGCGAGGATCCGTGTCGGATGAACGACCCGTGATCCTGCGCCTTGCCGGGATCAGCAGACGCTACAGCGGTGCCGAGAACGCGCCGGCATTGTCGGATGTGACCTTGACGGTCCGAGAGGGGGAGTTCGTCGCGATCGTCGGTGCCTCCGGCGCCGGAAAATCGACGCTGCTGAACCTGCTCGGCTTGCTCGACACCCCGAGCACGGGGACCTACGTCGTCGCTGGTCGCAGGATCGACGAACTCGACGAGCGGGCACGCGACCGGCTGCGCGCCAGCACCTTCGGCTTCGTGTTCCAGGATTCCCACATGCTGCTCAAGGAGACGGTCGCGGGCAACGCCGCACTCGGACTCTCCATCAATGATGTGGACCCGGCACTCCGACCCGGCATCGTGGCAGCAGCACTCGACACGGTCGGCCTGCTCGAGAAGGCCGGAGATCTCGCCGGGAATGTATCCGGAGGAGAACGTCAGCGAGTCGCCATCGCTCGTGCGATCGCCACCGCTCCGAAGATCTTGCTCGCCGATGAGCCGACCGGAGCTCTGGATACCGCGAACTCAACGCGCGTCGCGCGAATGCTGCGGGATCTGAACCGCGACGGCGTAACCGTGATCATGATCACCCACGATCCGAGCATTGCCCGAACCGCCGATCGCGTGATCGAGATCAGTGACGGCAAGGTCCTCTCCGACGAGGCCACCGCCGACCAGGCTACGGTCCGGGGACGCCGCCCGCCCGAAACCCGCGAGCTCCCTGCGGCTACGCAGTCCTCCTGGTCACGAGTGCGGGAGCGGATCGGGGCAGCGATCTCCCATCACACCGTTCACGCGGCCCGCGCCGCGCTCCTGCTCCTGGCGTTCACCGTCGGCTCCGGAGGTCTCGTCACGGCGATCGGGTTGAGTCAGAGCGCTGCGGCCCAGGTCGTCGGGCGCCTGGACTCCGCTGCGCTCGATGAGTTCCTCGTCGTTCCGAAAAACACACCTACAGCGATCCGGACTGAGCTCGCTCTGCCCGATGACGCTCCCGCATCGCAGGTCGCGGAAGTCGCCCAGCAGCGGCTCCGCGGACTCGACGGGGTCCTGAGCGTCGGGCTCACCTCCATCGCGGAGTTCGATGAGGGGGTTACCCTGCTCAACCCCGCAATGGTCGCCGAGCAGCCGGTGCTCTCGCCGCAGATCCGAGTGGCAGATCGTGAATATCTGCGACTCCGAGGCGTGAGCCTGGGAACAGAGCACGAGTCGATGCGACTGTTCGAAAGAAACGCAGAAGCGCCGGCCGTTATTCTCGGCCCGGCACTCGCTGAGCGGCTGGGCTACGCCGACCAGGTGCCCGGATCTCAGCTCTGGATCGGTTCCACCTCCGCGGCGATCATCGGAGTGATCGGCGAGCTCGGCGAGGAGCCGCAGCTGGCCTCTGCGCTCATCGTCAACCCGGCCCTCGCCGCGGTCGTGTCGGCAGCGGACCCGACACTGATCGTGCAGACCGAACCCGGGCTCCCCGCAGGGCTCGCCGAGGTCGTCGGTGCGACGGTCGCCCCAGGCGACCCGTCGCTGTTCACCGCGGAGACCGTCGCCGATCTCCGATCGCTGACCCAAGGCGTCGCGTCGGATCTCGTATCGCTGATCACCATCGTCTCCTGGGTGCTGCTCGTGCTCTCGTCGCTGAGCGCCGCGACCGCAGCGTACCTCTCCGTGCACGCCCGCGCCGCGGAGATCGCCCTGCGCCGTGCAGTGGGGGAAAGCAAGCGCTCCATCTGGGGCCAGTTCGTGCTCGAGGGCGTACTCGTCGGGCTCCTCGGCGGCGTGCTCGGCAGTGCCCTGGGCGTCGTCATGCTCGTGGTGTTCGCGGCGCAACAGGGGTGGACGCCGACCTTCAACTTCGCGTTCCTCGGCGTCGGCGTTGCAGCAGGCGCCTGTACGGGCATCATCGCATCGTTGTACCCGGCTGCGCTCGCGGCACAGCAGGATCCGGCGCTCGCCGTGCGCGGAACCTGAGGGCCATCACCATGGAACTTGCGAATGCGAATGCCTGCGCCACAAGATGTCTCGAGGACATCGGTCGCGTGCGATACCCGCTCCCCGCCGGTGGGTCAAGCCACTGAATGTCGAGGTGCGCGGCGGCTACCGTGGCAGACGAACGCCTAAGGGTATCTGGTGATCCTGCTGCGCGTGACTCAGCCGCTGCGGGATCCCTCGGCGCACTGCCGCTCGGCCTCCACTGCGAAACGGGGGACCGCCCGCGCCTCGGCGGCTGCCGGCGTGGCCGCCGGCCCGTTCGCGCGGATGTCGTCGATGAGCCAGGACATCTCGAGGATCTCGCGGCGCTGCGCCTCGCTGATGTCCCGCGCGAGCGCGCACACCCGAAGGTCGGTGATCTGCGCGCGCTCGGAGCGCGTGATCGCGAGCGAGTGGTGCGGGATCATGCCCTGCATGAAGTCCACGTCGTCCACGGTCGCCTGACTGCGGTCGAGCGCGATCCCGCCGCCGAGCAGCAGGAGGCTCACGACCACGATCGCGAGGTTCGCGCGCGTGCTGCGATACATGTGCAGCATCCACGCGAGCATCACGAGGCCCATCGCGCCGCCCATCGTCATCGCCATGAACACGCGGCTCTCGCTGAACCGCACGTCGCCCCAGACCCAGACGCCGGCGAACATGGTCCAGTACATGACGACCATTCCCGTGAGGATCATGGCCCCGAAGCGCAGATACTTCTTCCGGACTCCGGCGCGTTCCTCCTGCGGCGAGCTGTTCGCCTCTGACTCGTTCATCCGCTCTCCTCCCGTGAGTCGCCGTGCGGGCGAGCACCGGAGCGTTCGGGGAATCACCGGCGCTGGGCTGGAAGCCTACCCGGCGCACTGCGCGCGCGGAGCCGCCTCGACAGGCCGGTCTCGCGCGGGTATATTGCGTGCTCGCGCTCCGATGCGAGGGTGCCACGGCACTTCGGTGCGACGGTACCGGCAGGTGCGGCGGAGGCGGCGACGCGCGGGCTTCGCGGGCACCGAGAAGAGCCGTGAGCACCCAGGAGAGCAGGGATCCCGACATTACCCAGCCGGAGTCGAATCTTCAACCCTCTGAACGAGCGGCGCGGGGGCCGCCAGACTGAGGCCAGGCGGGTCGGAGATGCCGCGCCCGCCGCAGACCACAGGAGCACTCATGGAATCGACCCCGAACGTCCCCTCAGACGAGACCGGCCCCGAGGAACTCGCGCCGCTCGGCGACCGCGACGCTACGGCGACGGAGCCCGCGGCCGACGACCCGGCTCAGCGCGAGTGGGAGGCTGCCGCACCGCTCGACGATGCGGGCGCGGATGCGAGCGATGCCGCGTCGGCGCCCGCACCGATCCCCGCGCCCGGCTCGGACGTCGCGGCCGGGGGAGACCAGAGCGAAGTGCCGGCTGCAGACCTTCCGACCTCTGAGTCGCAGCCCGAGAGCCAGGGTGAGGACCCGGTGGTGGCAGAGCTCGGCGACGACGGCGAGGGCGATCTCGCCCCGGGGGATCGCTGAGACCCGCGGTCGCCGCGCCGCCTGTGCCGCTCAGACGAGTCGCAGCGTGGTGATGCAGGTCGGATCGTCCGGAGACCGCGTGGAGATGGGCGCGGTGCCGACCCGGCCGTCGTGCTCGACGACCAGGTCGGCTTCGATGCCGCGGGGCACCCAGACGCCGACGAAACCGTTGTCGTAGCTCCGTCGCGTCTCATCGATGAGCACGTCCCCGTTCGCGTCGGTGAGCGTGATCCGCATCTCGGCGCCGGCGAGTTCGCCGACGCACGTGGTCAGGCTGTGGAAGTGGCACTCGTGGGTGAGCTCCCGATACGGAGCGATCGAGAGGTAGACCTCGTCGTCGGGCAGGGGCAGTCGCGCCTCGCGCCCGCCGCTGTCGCTGAGCACGAGCTCGTCCGTCTGCACCGATGCCAGGAGATCGGCGGGGCGCTCGGCGACGGGCATGGTGTCGAGGTGCTCGATGATCTGGGGTGCGTCGAGGCCGGCGAGATCGTGGTCGGCCAGGAGATCGCGGTCGCTCTCCGGGCTGCAGCCGGCGAGGAGCAGTGCCGCTGAGAAGGCAAGGGCGGCGGTCGCCGCGGTGCGCAAGTTCATGTGGGGTCTCCGAATTCTGGTGTCGCTGTGGTGTGCGGCGGCGCGTGCGCCGAGTGAGCGGGGGTGGACGTCCAGGCGCGGGCGTGCGCCTGATCCACACGCCCGTCACGTGCGACTGATGCAGAGAGCGTGGAGTGACGGCGGCCGGGGCGAAGGTCCATCGGCGACATGCGGGGTGCGACCCTGCCCCGAGTCGGAGCGGATCCTCCAGGCCCGCAGACGGGCCGGGATCAGCGTCGCGAGCGCGAGCAGGAGCGCGAGCACGCAGGCCATCGCCAGGCCTGGGTGGCCCGCGTCACCCGAGCTCGTGCACTCGGGAGTCGGTCCGCACTCAGCCGTGCCGAGGTGCGCGGTGGCGTTGTTGGGGTGCGCGGTGCTGCCGAGGTGCGCGGTGCCGTCGAGGAGCGCGGCGTGCAGGGTGCCTGCCTCAGCCGAGTGCTCGAGCGCGGGGCTGCCGTGCAGGTTGAGCGTGTGCATGGCGAGGAGCCCGAAGATCGCAGTCGCCGCCAGCAGACCGCCGAGCAGCAGCCCCCGAAGCCTGCCTCGGAGGCGCCTCCCCGTGCGGGCGGCCGCGTGTGCTGCCATGCGATCGATTCTACGCGAGCGCCTTGCCCGGTCGGTGTGAGCCGCCGGGCAGCGGCGCGCTGCGCCGCCTGAGCGGGCTGCCGCGCGCGGGGCGGACTGTGCGGGGACACGGCGCGGGAACGCCGGCGGCCCGGCTGCGGAGCCCAGCGCCCGTCGGCGTGGCGAGGCGCGCGGTGATGTCGAATGCGGTGGATCTGAGGGGAATCGAACCCCTGACCTTCTCATTGCGAACGAGACGCGCTACCAACTGCGCCACAGACCCTGACAGCGAACCACTCTAGCAGCATCCGAAGCGCGACACGAAATCTGGCGGCCGCGGGGCGGGCCCCTGGGCGGGCGCCGCGAGACCGCATGCGCCGCGCACTACACTGTGCTCGTGAATCCCGCGCTCTGGATCTCCTTGCTCACCGCATCCGCCGTGATCAGCTTCACTCCCGGTGCCGGGGCCATCAACACCATGTCGAACGCGTTGACGGTGGGGTGGCGGCGATCCTTCTGGGGAGTGCTGGGGCAGCAGCTCGCACTCGTGCTCCACATCTTCGTGGTCGCCGCGGGGGTCGGCGTGCTGGTGTCGAGCACGCCGATCCTGTTCAACGCCATCCGCGTGCTCGGCGCGGCGTACCTGGGGTACCTGGGGGTGCGGCTGATCCTCGCGAAGCCGCGGCGCGGTGCCGGATCCGCGCACCCCGACGGCTCGCTCGGCGAGGGAGCCTGGTCCCTGCTGCGACGCGGTCTCTGGGTCAACCTGCTCAATCCCAAGGCGATCGTGTTCTTCCTCGCGTTCATCCCGCAGTTCATCCGGGCCGACGCGCCCCTGCTGCCCCAGTACCTCGTGCTGATCGCCACCGTGGTGGGTGTCGATGCGGTGGTGATGTGGGGCTTCTTCGCCACCGCGGCCAAGCCGTTCCGGCGCGCGGTCGGGAGTGCGCGCGGCCAGCGGATCCTGAACACCGTCTTCGGTGCGCTCTTCATCGGCGTCGCAGTGCTGCTGCTGTTCGTGCACTGAGTCCCGGCCGCCCCGCGCGCGCCGCGGCGTAACCGTCCTGTTCTACTCGCGTAATCCGCGACTCATAGGCTCCCGGGCATGACCATCAGTCGAGTGCGCCAGGGTGAAGGCATCAACTTCTACAGTCGGAAGTGGGTGCGGCCCGAGGATCTCAACGCGAACGGCACGCTTTTCGGTGGGAGTCTGCTGCGGTGGATCGACGAGGAAGCCGCGATCTACGCGATCATCCAGCTCGGGAATCAGCGTGTGGTCACGAAGTTCATCTCGGAGATCGACTTCGAGGCCTCGGCGCGCCAGGGGGATCTCATCGAGATGGGGCTCGTGGCCGTCGGATTCGGGCGCACCTCGGTGACCATGCGCGCGGAGGTGCGCAACATGATCACGCGCAAGACCATCCTCACCATCGAGCGGATCGTCTTCGTGAATCTCGGCCCTGACGGACGCGCGGCACCCCACGGATACTCGTCGATCACCTACGACCGGGATCGCGCGCCCGCGAGCGCCGAACAGGGGAAGGACTGACCGCACCGGTCCCGGTGCACCGAGCCGCAGCGTGCTGCGACCCGGTGTGCGGTCGATGCGCGAGGCTCCCGGTGCGCGGTCCGTGCGCCGTGTGCGATCAGCCGAGTTTCCCAAAGTTTCGACTACGTTGAATATTGGACTATGATCAATTTCATGCGTCAATTCTTCGGTGGCCTCGTCGCCGTCCTCGCCCTGGTCCTCGGAAGCCTCGTGATCGCGTCGCCCGCTCGCGCCGACACCGTCACCTGGGACGGGGAACTCTCCGCAGGAGCGGCCACCTGGCTGCGTCCGAGCTGCCTCTCGGCGGGCACCGGAGAGGAATGGTGGCAGAAGCAGGCGTTTCGCGTCGACGCCGACGGCATGTACGAGCTGGAGATGATCTCTTCCGCACCCGTGGAGGCCGGAGGATCGTCGCCCGACGGGTTCTTCCTACTCTACGAGGCGCCGTTCGATCCCGCCGCACCGACCGTCAACTGCATTGCGGACAACGACGACGGTGCATCGGCGCTCAATCCGAGGCTGGTGCAGGCGCTGACCGCTGGCACCGACTACGTCCTGGTGACCACTCAGTGCTGCGACGGCATCACCCCGGCGCAGGCGATGACCTACACGAACCAGATCACCGGCCCGGGCGCGGTCACCCTGACCCAACAGATCCTCGCTGCCCCGACGGAGTCCACGATCCCAGCGGCGACCGATACAGTCCAGATCATCTTCAGGCTTTCTGCGCCGCCCGCGGCCAACGTGACGATCCCGCTGGTGAGTGCGGATCCGGGGCTCCTGAGCGTTCCCGCATCGGTCACGATCACACCGGCCCAGTGGAGCACCGGTGTGCCCGTCAGCGTGACGCGCACGACTCCCGTCGCGGCGGATGCGACGGTCGCTATCGATGCCGGGCCTGCCGTCAGTGCGGATCCCGCCTTCGCGGGCCAGACCCTCGGCGGTCTCGGCGTCACCCTGATCGCGCCGGTTGCTACGGCGACGACGCTGGCAGCCGCGCCGAGTTCGCCGGTGTTCGGCGACGAGGTCGTGCTGACCGCGACGGTCGACGTGACGGGGGCGATCGGCGCCGTGGACTTCTTCGCCGACGGCCTTCCGCTCGGCAGCGCGCCGCTGGTCGACGGCGCTGCCGCGCTCGCCGTCACCGATCTCGCCGCGGGGGCGCGCACCCTGACCGCGGAGTACTCGGGGGATCCCGAGCGCGCGGCATCGACGTCCGATCCGGTCGGCCTGGTCGTCTCGGCGGTGGCGACGAGCACGCGACTCACGATCTCCGCGCGCACGTCGACCCTGGGCGACGATGTGACGCTGACCGCCGAGGTCACGGGCGGGGCGCCGACCGGCGACGTCGACTTCCGTGCCGATGGGCGCTCGCTCGGAGTCGTCTCCCTGCGCGACGGTGCGGCCGAGCTCACCGTCGGCGACCTCCCGGCGGGGCGCCACGCGATCACCGTGCAGTACGCGGGCGACGGCAACCACACGGAGTCGGCCTCGGAGACCGTGGTGCTCGACGTGCAGGGCGCGTCCGAGGATGACGCGACCGCTGCTCCGGCGCGGCTGCCCGAGACCGGAGGCGACGTTGTGCCGGGACTGTTCGCGGGCGGTGCGCTGCTCGCGGGCGGTGCGCTGATCGGCGCGGGCGGCATGCTCGGCGCGCGCCGCGCGCGATCCCGCCCCTGAGGCAGGGGCCGGAGCGGCGCCGCGTGTGGCTGCACCGTGGGGCTCGTGCGCCCGAGTACCCGAGTGCGGTGTGCCCCGGATGCGTGAAGTCCTGTGTGCAGGAAGCCCCTGCGCAGCAGGCCCGTCAGCAGTAGGCCCCGCCGGGCTCGAACCGGCGACCCGCGGATTAAAAGTCCGATGCTCTACCAACTGAGCTAGAGGCCCGTGGTTACCGATTCTATCGGGTTTCGCCGAGGCTCCGGTGCACGCGGAGTGCGAGACGGGCGCGTAGAATCGCCGGGTCCGCGACAACGGGCGCCCAGAGAAGTCCGCATCGACCCCGAAGGAGCTCCGTGACCCGAGAACACCCGCGACCGGTCCTCCAGCCGACCGCCAGCTTCGACTGGATCATCGGGTCAGACGAGCCGGGGGCCGCCCACCGGATCGCCCAGGAGACCTCGTGGGCGCTGCTCGACCGTGTGCGTGCCGGCGCCGACCCGACCGTGGTCGAGCGCGTCGTCGGACTCGCGTCGGGCGACGGGATCGACGACATCGCCGAGCTGTGGGCGGGGGAGGGCACCCACTCGCTCGCGGGTGTGCTGTGGCGCCTGTACCTGCTGCGCCGGGTGGTGTCTGCGGATCCCGAAGGATCGGCCGAGCTGTTCCGCCGGGGGGCCGCCGCGGCGCAGACGATCGATCCGGTCGTCGCGGGTGCCGCCGAGCCGGTAACGCCGCTCTCGATCTCCGAGCTCTGCGACACCATCCTCCGCGGCGCATTCGTCGGCGACGTCGGCGACGCGCTCGATCGGGCCGCGAGCTACTGCCAGGTGATGTCGCTGGGATCGGCCGACCTCGCGGACACGCGCGACGCTCACGACGACGCGCACGCCGCGCACCTCACCACGCGCGCGCTGCGCTACGCGGGCATGGCCCAGGAACTGCACGCCGGTGCGCGTCGCTGGCGCGACGGCACGCTCGCCTGAGCGCGCACCGAGCGATCGTCGCGCTGCGTGCGCGGACGCTCTGCGATAGACTGGTGCACGCCGGGCCGCAGTAACCCCGGGCTCCAATTTCTGCCGCCTCGAGCGGCCTTTCGCCGAGAGGCGTTCTGCGGTCCGGCCCTTTTCTGCCCTGCACCGGCCCGCCGAGCGGCTACCCGAAGCGGCCGGAGACGTAGTCCTCGGTCGCCTGCACCGAGGGCGTCGAGAAGATCGTCGACGTGTCGTCGTACTCGATGAGCTTGCCGGGCTTCCCGGTGCCGGCGATGTTGAAGAACGCCGTGCGATCCGAGACGCGCGAGGCCTGCTGCATGTTGTGCGTCACGATGACGATCGTGTACTCCTTCTTCAGCTCGTCGATGAGATCCTCGATCGCGAGCGTCGAGATGGGATCGAGGGCCGAGCAGGGCTCGTCCATGAGCAGCACCTCGGGGGAGACCGCGATCGCGCGTGCGATGCAGAGACGCTGCTGCTGTCCGCCCGAGAGGCCCGACCCCGGCTTGTCGAGGCGATCCTTCACCTCGTTCCAGAGGTTCGCGCCCTGCAGCGAGCGCTCCACGAGGGCCTCGGCGTCGCCCTTCGAGATCTTCCGGTTGTTGAGCCGCACGCCGGCGAGCACGTTCTCGCGGATCGACATCGTCGGGAACGGGTTGGGGCGCTGGAAGACCATGCCCACCTGTCGGCGCACGAGCACGGGATCGACTCCCGCGCCGTAGAGATCCTCGCCGTCGAGCAGCACCTCGCCCTCGACGCGGGCGCCGGGGATCGCCTCGTGCATGCGGTTGAGGGTGCGCAGGAAGGTCGACTTGCCGCAGCCGGACGGCCCGATGAACGCGGTGACGCTGCGGGGCTCGATGTTCATCGATACGCCCTCGACCGCCAGGAACTTGGAGTAGTAGACGTTGAGGTCCGAGACCTCGATGCGCTTCGACATGTGTGGGTTCTTCCGTTCGGGAGTCTGCTCCGCCGATCGAGCGGAGTCGGAGTCAAGGAGCCGGTGGGCGGGCGGGAAGCGGCGTTCGCCGTCGACTCCCGCCGCGCAGCCGGCGGGGTCAGCGGCCGGTCTTCGGCGCGAACCACCTCGCGATGAGGCGCGCGAGGAGGTTGAGCGCCATGACGATGAGGATCAGCAGGAGCGCCGCCGCCCAGGCGCGCTCGAGGAACGCGAAGGCCGGGTTGCCCTGGTTGGCGAACTGCGTGTAGACGAAGACGGGCAGCGACTGCATGCGATCCTGGAACAGGTTGTAGTTCATGGACGCCGTGAATCCGGCGGTGATGAGCAGCGGCGCGGTCTCGCCGATGACGCGGGCGATCGAGAGCATGATGCCGGTGGTGATGCCGGCGATCGAGGTGGGCAGGACCACCTTGACGATGGTGCGCCACTTCGGCACGCCGAGTGCGTACGACGCCTCGCGCAGCTCGTTGGGCACGAGCCGCAGCATCTCCTCGCTGGATCGCACCACGACCGGGATCATCAGCACCGACAGCGCGACGGCCCCCACGATGCCCATGCGCACGCCCGGTCCGAGGAAGAGCGCGAAGACCGCGTAGGCGAAGAGGCCGGCCACGATGGAGGGGATGCCCGTCATGACGTCGACGAGGAAGGTAATGATCTTGGCGAGCCGGCCCCTGCCGTACTCGACGAGATAGATCGAGGTCATGAGGCCGAGCGGCACCGAGATCACCGTCGCCGCGAGCGTGATCAGCAGCGTGCCGACCATCGCGTGCAGCGCGCCGCCGCCCTCGCCGGTGACGTTGCGCATCGACGAGTTGAAGAACTCCGCATCGAATCGCGCCAGGCCGTTGCCGATCACGGTGATCGACACCGAGATCAGCGGCACCATCGCGAGGAGGAACGCGCTGGTGACGAGCCCCGTGACGAGGCGATCCATCGCCTGCCGTCGACCCTCGACCGCGGTGGACATGACGGTGATCACCACGAGGTACGCGATGGCGCCGATCAGCACCGCACCGACGACCGAGAACGCTCCGCCCGAGGCGAGGGCGAGCAGGCCGAAGAGCGCGAACGATGCGACGAGCGAGGCGCCGAGTACGATCCAGGGGGTGTTGCGCGCGAGCCGGTTGCCGGCGAGCGCGGAGCCCGCGCGGACGGGGCGTACGGTGAGAGCCACGGGATCGGTCCCCATTTCTTTGCTTCTTGACTGCTGCAGCATCAGTTGGCGCCCGAGAACTCTGCCCGGCGCGAGACGATCCATCGCGCGACGGCGTTGACGAGGAAGGTCACGATGAACAGGATGAGGCCGGTCGCGATGAGCACGTTGATGTTCTCGCCGTAAGCCTCGGGGAACGAGAGCGCGATGTTCGCCGCGATCGTGGACGGATTCTCGGACGTGAGCAGGCGGAACGAGATGACGCCCGTGGCCGAGAGCACCATGGCGACGGCCATCGTCTCGCCGAGCGCGCGCCCGAGTCCGAGCATGGCCGCCGAGACGATTCCGGGGCGGCCGAAGGGCAGCACCGCGAGGCGGATCATCTCCCAGCGGGTCGCCCCGAGCGCCAGCGCCGCTTCCTCGTGCAGTGCGGGCGCCTGCAGGAACACCTCGCGGCAGATCGCGGTCATGATCGGCAGGATCATGACCGCGAGCACGAGCGCGGCGGTGAGGATCGTGCGGCCGGTACCGCTGGCGGTGCCGCCGAAGAACGGGATCCATCCGAGGTACTCGTTGAGCCACACGAACACGGGCTGCGCGGCCGGGGCGAGGACACCGATGCCCCAGAGGCCGAAGACCACGCTGGGCACGGCGGCGAGCAGGTCGACGATGTAGCCGAGCACCTGCGCCAGCTGCCGGGGCGCGTAGTGCGAGATGAAGAGCGCGATGCCGATGGAGAGGGGCAGCGCGATGAGCAGGGCGAGCGTCGCCGCCCAGACCGTGCCGAAGACGAGGGGGCCGACGTAGGCCCAGAAGTTTGAGGTGAGCAGCGAGGCGCTCTCATCGGTGGCGACGAAGGCGGGCAGGCTCCGCGCGATGAGGAAGATCGCGACGGCGGCGAGGGTGACGAGGATCATGCTGCCCGCGAACACCGCGGAGCGCGAGAACACGCGGTCGCCGAGGCTGAGCACCGGTTTTGCAGGGGCGGAGGTGGCGGTCACTGAGACTCCGGGGTGAGTGCGGACGGGTGGGGGCGGAGGGGACTGCTGCTCGAAATGCTATTCGACTTCTGCAGACGCCGCAGCGGAGCGGGCGCCGACCACGAGGGGATCGACGCCCGCTCCGAGCACGATCAGCTGATGGCGTCGATCGCGACCTGCACCTTGCTGCGGAGGTCGGCGGAGATCGGGGCGCTGCCGGCGGACTCGGCGGCAGCAGCCTGGCCGTCCTCGCTCACGATGTAGCCGAAGTACTCCTTCACCAGCTCGGCGTTGGCGGCGTCGGCGTACTGCTCGCAGCCGATGAGGTAGCTCACGAGCACGATCGGGTAGACGCCCGCCTCAGTCGAGGTGCGATCCAGCTCGATCGCGAGGTCGTTGTCGCCGCGGCCCTCCTCGAACGGCGAGGCGTCGACGATCGCGGCGGCGGCCTCCGGGGAGTAGGCGACGTACTCGTCGCCCACCTTGATCTCGACGGTGCCGAGATCGCCGGCGCGCGAGGCGTCGGCGTAGCCGATGGTGCCCACGCCGTTGGTCACGGCCTCGACGACGCCCGAGGTGCCCTGCGCGCCCTCGCCGCCGAATTCGGTGGGCCACGACTCGATCGATCCGACCGTCCACTCGTCCGCGGCGGCGGCGGACAGGTAGTCGGTGAAGTTGCCGGTGGTGCCCGACTCGTCCGAGCGGTGCACGGCGGTGATGTTGACGTCGGGGAGGTCCACGCCCTCGTTCTGCGCGGCGATGGCCGGGTCGTTCCACATAGTGATCTCACCCGTGAAGATCTTGGCGACCGTGGGCGCGTCGAGCTTCAGCGAGTCGACGCCGTCGACGTTGAAGATCACCGCGATGGGCGAGATGTAGGCCGGGAACTCGACGATGTCGCCCGTCGCGCACGCCTCGAACGGGCCGGCCTCGATCTCGTCGAGCTTGAACGCGCGATCCGAGCCGGCGAACGAGCTCGCGCCCTGCTAGAAGGTCTCGCGCCCGGCGCCCGAGCCCGTGGGGTCGTAGTTGACCGTGACGCCGGTGTGGGCGGTCTGGAACCCGGCGACCCAGGCCTCCTGTGCCGAACCCTGCGAGGACGCACCCGCGCCGACGAGCTCACCCGAGAGGGTCGACGCCGAAGCGCTGCCGTCGGCCGGGGACTCCGGCGCCGACTCGTTGGCGGCACAGGAGGTGAGCGTGAGAGCGGCGATGCCGCCGATGGCTGCGACCTTGGCGAATGCTGAAAGCTTCACTGGGGAATGATCCAATCTGAGAGCGGATGTGGGGGCATGACCACGAGCGGCCACACCCCCACGCTAGGGAAGGCGGGTGACGCGCGGTCTGCCGGCGGGTGAACAGCGGGTGAACTCGCAGGGGCGGATCAGAGCGAGAAACTCGGAACGGTAGCATGTTCTGCGTGACTCGAGTGAACAAGATCGCGGTGGCCGGAGCGGCCGTCGTCGCGCTGCTGGGCCTGGCGGGCTGCGCTCCGGAACCGGATGCCGCGCCCGTGGCCGAGCAGCCCGCGCCGGCCCCGACGCAGACGCCGGAGCCCGAACCGGAGCCGCAGCCCGGCGCCGGCCCCGACTGCCCGACCGATCACTGCGTCAGCGTGACGGTGACCGGCGACCTGCTCTTCCACGAGGGGCTGTGGAGCCAGTACGCCATTCCGACCGATGCGGAGGGGCGCAACTTCGACTTCGTGCCGCTGCTCGAGGGCCAGCGCGCCTACCTCGACCGCACCGATCTCGCGATCTGCCAGATGGAGACGCCGCTCGCGCCGGTGGGCGGTCCCTATGCGGGCTACCCGGCGTTCAGCACCCCGCCTGAGCTGGCGGCGGCGGTGGCGGAGATCGGCTACGACGTCTGCACGACGGCGTCGAATCACACGGTGGATCAGGGGACCGAAGGGCTCGTGCGCACGCTCGACCTGCTCGACGAGGCGGGGATCGCCCACACCGGCTCCTACCGCGCAGAGGGCGAGCGGGACGTGCCGCTCATCGTCGAGGCCAACGGGGTGAAGATCGCCGTGATCACCTCGACGTTCTCGCTGAACGGGCTCTACGCGGAGCACGACTGGCAGGTCGACTACCGCGAGGAGGAGCCGCGCGTCGATCCCGAGCGGGCCATCGCGAAGGCCGAGAAGGCGCGCGAGATGGGCGCCGAGATCGTGATCGGCGTGCAGCACATCGGCGAGGAGTACTGGTCGCAGCCCACGCCGGGGCAGATGGAGCTCGCGCACCAGCTGCACGACAGCGGGCAGTTCGACTTCGTCTATCAGCACCACGCGCACGCGGTGCAGCCGCTCGAGGACTACGGCGGCAAGTGGGTGCTCTACGGCACGGGCAACACCATCAGCGAGTCCGCTCCGCCAGCGCAGCAGGTGAACAACGAGTTCTTGATGACGCGAGTGCAGTTCGCCCGGCAGGACGACGGCACGTGGGTGACCAACGACGTGTCGTGGAACGCTGCGACCAATACGCAGGACGGGCAGTACCGGTGGTGCTCAGTGATGCCGGATCAGCCTCAGGGCGTGTGCCAGTCGCCGGAGTTCGACGCGGGCGTGCTCGAGCGCACCCGCGCCACCGTCAACAGCATGGGGGCCGACGGATCCGGTGCCCGGGAGTGGCTGATCACGCAGGAGTAGCGGGCGCCTCCGTCCCGTCATCCTGCGCGAGGCACGTGCCCCGTCATCCTGCGCGAGGCACGAGTCGCGTCATCCTGCGCGAGGCACGTGCCCCGTCATCCTGCGCGGGGTACGTGCCCCGTCATCCTGCGCGAGGCACGAGTCCCGTCATCCTGCGCGAGGCACGAGTCCCGTCATCCTGCGCGAGGCACGAGTCGCAGGATCCACAACTCCGGGCCGACTCCTCCACGCATCTCCCGGTTTCGCTTCGTAGAGTAGGCGCATGTCTGTCGGTCTCATCATCGACGTCGTCGTGGTGATCGTCATCGTCGCCGCGGTGGCGTCCGGCCTCGCACGCGGCCTGCTGCGCGCACTCGGCACGGTGGCCGGAATCGTGGCGGGCGGAGCGGCCGCGCTCATCGTGATGCCGATCGTCTCGGCGCGGGTGCCCGCAGCGGGCTGGAACGTCGCGGCGGCGCTCGCGGCCGGGCTCGCTGTGATCCTCATCGGCATCACCATCGGAGAGATGATCGCGCGGGCCGTGCGCCGCCCCGTGCATCGGGTGGGTCTGGGCATCGTCGATCGTCTGCTCGGCGGCGCGGCCGGTCTCGTCACGTCGATCGCTGTGCTGCTGATCCTCTCGATGAGCGTGGGGAGCACGGGTGTGCCCGGCGCCACGCAGGCGGTGTCGTCATCGACCGTGCTGCGCGCGCTCGAGCAGGCCGTCCCGGCGCCCGTCCAGTCGGCGCTGGCGCGGATCCGGTCGATCGCGATCGAGGACGGGATCCCGACCGTGCTCGACGCGGCCGGGATCGTCGACGCCGAAGTGCCCGATACCGATGCGGAGACGGAGCCTCTGCGCACGGCGTCGGCGTCGGTGCTCCGGATCACCACGAGTGCGCCGGCGTGCAGCACGTCGAGCACCGGCAGCGGCTTCGTCATCGACCAGGGACTCGTGATGACGAACGCGCACGTCGTCGCGGGTGCCGCCGAGGTCGTCGTCGAGGCGAGGAACGAGCTGCCGCGCTCGGCCGACGTCGTCTACTTCGATCCGGACGCCGACATCGCGGTGCTCTCCGCTGACGGCATCGGTGCACCGCCGCTGCCGTTCAGTGCGACTCCGGCGCCGGGGTCGACCGTGTTCTTCCAGGGGCACCCCTACGGCGGTCCTTTCGTGTCGCGCAGTGCCGCGGTACTCTCGGCCGGGCCCGCCGTGGCCACCGACATCTCCGGCACGGCAGCCGTCACCCGCTCGATGATCCGCATCGCGGGACTCGTGGAGCCCGGCAACTCCGGGGGGCCGTTGCTCACCGGCGACGGGGCGGTGGCGGGCATGATCTTCGCGCGCGGCGAAGCCGCGCCGAACGTGGGCTACGCCCTCTCGATGGAGGAGCTCGCGCCGGTGCTGGCGCTCGCGCCCGAGCTCGGGGCTCCGGTCTCCACAGGTGCGTGCGTCTGAACCGCACCGGCCGCACCCGCGGCGCCCGCCGCACCCGCCGCACCCGCGGCACCCGCCGCACCCGGCCTCGCCGCACCCGGCCTCGCCATCGGCACCGCGGGGCTCAGTGCTCCAGCGGGTAGGTCTCGACGCCGAGGATCCCGGCGTCGGGGTGGTGGCGCGAGAAGTGGAACACCGAGAACCCGGCCGGCGGAAGCGAGGCCGAGGCGTTGAGATAGGCGCCGGGGCGACTCCCCGTGGCCTGCATGAGTTCGCGTGCGAGATCCGGGAGCACGGGGCGATGACTGCAGACCACCGCGTTCTTGCCGCGGGCGACGATCTTGCCGATCCGGCGTCGCAGCGTCGTCAGGTCGCCCTCGTCCCACGCGTCCTGGCTGAGCGAGCGCTTGGCGCGCACGCGCTTGCGCAGCAACGTCGCGAGCGGTGCGACGGTGGCGAGGCAGCGCGTCGCCGTGGACGAGTAGATGCGGCGGGGCCCGAACGCCGCCAGGATAGGGGCCAGGATCTCGGCCTGCTCCTCGCCCGCCGGGGTGAGACGCCGCAGGTGGTCGGCGCGCCCCGAACCGCGTCGGGGCTCGGCCTTGGCGTGTCGCAGCAGAGTGACGGAGAACGAGTCGATCAGATCGCGCGACGCGAGGCGCAGGAACACGTCGAACAGCTCGCGATCCGCCTTGTAGCTGAGACGCTTGCGCGCAGTCTCGAGCGGCACCCACTCGATCGCCTCGACCTCGCGGTTCGGGGTGAACGTCGAGCTCTCGATCGTCTCCTCGCGCACCTTGGCGGCCCAGTACTGCACGGTCTTGGTGCGGTTGCCGCTCAACTCGTAGTGGATCGTGCCCAGGTTGATCCCGAGAGCGACCCCGAGGCCGGTCTCCTCCATCGTCTCGCGCACCGCGGCCTGGGGCATGCTCTCGCCCGGATCGAGCTTGCCCTTGGGGAACGACACGTCGCGCTGCTTGGTGCGGTGGATCAGGAGGACCAGGATGCGCGCGTCGCCGTGATCGTCGAAGACCCGGCGCCAGCACACCGTGCCGGCGGCGAGCACCTCCTCCTGCGGGGCCTGCTTGGAGCCTCCGCTCACCGGGGCCTCCGCGACCGGGCCTCGGTGCGATCGGTCATCACGAGATCCTGCAGATCGGGCAGGGGTTCGCCCTCCTCGCTCACCTCGCGTCGCATCCAGCTGCCGTCGGGCAGCATGCGCCACGACGAGACCTCGTCGCTGAACGCGAAGCCGAAGAAGCGGTCGATCCGTGCGAGATGCTCCCGGTCCGTGAGCTGCACGAGCACCTCGATCCTGCGGTCGAGATTGCGGTGCATGAGATCGGCGCTGCCGATGAAGGTTTCGCGCTCGCCCGCGTTCTCGAACGAGTAGATCCGGGAGTGCTCGAGGTACCGGCCCAGGATGGAGCGCACGCCGATGCGTTCGGACAGTCCGGGCACCCCGGCGCGGATAGAGCAGATGCCTCGCACCCAGATCTCGATGGGCACGCCCGCCTGGCTGGCGCGGTAGAGCGCGTCGATGATCGCCTCGTCGACCATCGAATTGGCCTTGAGCTTGATGCCGCTCGGGCGGCCGGCGCGCGCGTGCTCGGCCTCGCGCTCGATGCGCTCGAGCAGACCGCTGCGCAGCTGGAGCGGGGCGACGAGCAGCCGGTCGTAGTCGGTCTCGATGGCGTAGCCGGAGAGCACGTTGAACAGCTTCGTCACGTCGCGCCCCACCTCGGGCGACGCGGTGAAGAGACCGAAGTCCTCGTAGATGCGGCTGGTCTTCGGGTTGTAGTTGCCCGTGCCGATATGGCAGTAGTGCGCCAGGCGGCCGCCCTCGTCTCGGATCACCTGGACGAGCTTGCAGTGGGTCTTCAGCCCGACGAGGCCGTACACCACGTGCACACCGGCCTGCTCGAGCTTGCGGGCCCAGGTGATGTTGGCCTCTTCGTCGAAGCGGGCCTTCACCTCGACGAGCGCAAGCACCTGCTTGCCCGCCTCCGCCGCCTTGATGAGCGCCGCGACGATGGGGCTGTCGCCCGAGGTGCGGTACAGCGTCTGCTTGATCGCGAGCACGTCGGGATCGGTGGCCGCCTGCTCGACGAACGCCTGCACACTCGTCGAGAACGACTCGTAGGGGTGGTGCACGAGCACCTCGCGGCGAGCGATCGCCGAGAACGTGTCGGGCTTCTCGCTGGGCGAGCTGGTGCGGAACTGGGGCGCGGTGACCGGGATGTGCGGCTTGAACTTCAGGTCGGGGCGCGCGACGCGCGTGAGGGCGAAGAGGCCGCTCAGGTCGAGCGGCGCGGGCAGCGTGTAGACCTGCTGCTCGTCGATGTCGAACTCGCGCACGAGCAACTCGAGCGTGGCCTCGTCCATGTCGTCCGAGATCTCCAGGCGGATCGGCGGGCCGAAGCGCCGCCGCAGCAGCTCCTTCTCGAGTGCCTGGATGAGGTTCTCGGTCTCGTCCTCCTCGATCTCCATGTCCTCGTTGCGGGTGACGCGGAACACGTGGTGGTCGAGCACCTCCATGCCGGGGAAGAGGCCGTCGAGCTGATTCGCGATGAGGCCCTCGAGCGGAATGAAGCGCACGTCGTCGGCGCTCTCGCGGCGGTCCACGCGCACGTAGCGCGGGATCATCTGCGGCACCTTGAGCCTGGCGAACTCCACCTTGTCGCTGCGCGGGTTGCGCACGCGGATCGACAGGTTGAGCGCGCGTCCCGAGATGTAGGGGAAGGGGTGCGCCGGATCCACCGCGAGCGGCATGAGCACCGGGTAGATGTGGTGCTCGTAGTAGTCGGTGAGGATCTCGCGATCCGCGTCGTCGAGTTGCTCCCAGTCGACGATGCGCACGCCGGCCGCGGCGAGTTCGGGCTGTACCTGCTCGCTGAAGCAGCGCGCGTGCCGCAGCTGCAGCTCGTAAGCGGTGCGGTTGATGTCGGCGAGCACGTCGGTGGGGGCCCTGCCCACGTTGGTGGGGACGGCGAGCCCGGTCACGATGCGCCGCCGCAGACCGGCGACCCGCACCATGAAGAACTCGTCGAGGTTCGCGGCGAAGATGGCGAGGAAGTTGGCGCGTTCGAGCAGGGGCACCGACGGGTCCTCGGCGAGCTCGAGCACCCGCTGATTGAACGCCAACCAGCTCAGCTCGCGGTCGATGTAACGGTCGGCCGGCAGCTCCTCGGCGAGGCCGACCGCCGGCACCGCGTCGACGCCCGTGGTCTCGGTGTGCTCTTCGCTCATGGGTCCATTCTGGCATCGACCGCTCGCGAAGCAGGCCTCGCCCACTGACGGCTGCGTGAATCGATGGTGAACGACGCGTGCTCGTACAGGCGCACCGCCCGTTCGTTCTCCCCGTCGACGTAGAGGCTCACGCGCTGCGGGCGGCGCTGCGCCATGCGGGCGAGCGTCGCCTCGAGCAGCAGTGCGCCCAGCCCGCGACCGGCGTATTCGGGACGCACTCCCACGGCGTAGAGCTCGCACTCGTCGACCTCGCCGCTGTCGGCGCGCAGGGTCTTGATCCAGGTGGAGCCGGCGAGCTCGTCGCCGGGCTCTTCGGCGAGCAGGATGAGATCCTCAGGATCGAACCATGCCTCCTCCCGCATGAGCGCGAAGTCGGCCTCGGTGATGCGCCCCTGCTCGGGGTGCGCGGCGAAGGCCGCGGCGTTCGCGCGCACCCACGCCGCCGCATCGCCGGGGCGCGCGGGGTCGTAGGGTCGCAGCCGCAGGCCCGCGGGCGTCGGCAGCGCGAGCGGGTCGGCACCCTCACCCGGCAGCAGCGCGGGATCCAGCATCATGCGATACAGGGAGCGCACGGGCGAGAATCCCGCCCGCCGCAGGAGCGCTTCCGCGTCCGGGTTCTCGCCGTGCGCCCACGCGCGCAGCTCCGTTCCGGCCGCTCCCTCGAGCAGTGCGTCGAGCGCGGCCGTGCCGATGCCGCGGCGCCGGGCGTCCGGGTGCACGACGAGGTCGACCTCGCCCTGGCCGATCACGCCGACGGCCGCGGGCAGCGGGGCCGCCTCGGGTTCGGTGAGGAGCAGGAGGCGGCGTTGCCGCTGCACCGCCGCGAGCACTGCCTGATCGGAGATGGGGGACGCCCCGTCGGCGGCCTCCGCGTCGGCGATGACGGCGCGGGCCAGCTCGAAATCCCGATCCTCGGTCGCCTCGTGAGCCTCCAGCCGCTGCCGCATGTTCGCGCTCCCTCTCGGTGATCGACGTCTCGGGTGACCAGGCTACCCTTCCGGGGTCTTCGGCGACCCGTGATCCGCATGCCTGTCGTGCCCCGTGGGCCTGCCCCGCGCCCCGCGGCCGCGTCGCTACTCCTCGTCCTCGACCCGTGCGCGCGCGAATCCGTATCCCACCCCGCGCACCGTGCTGATGAGCCCCTCGTGATCCCCGAGCTTCGCCCGCAGGCGCCGCACGTGCACGTCGACCGTACGCGTGCCCCCGAAGTAGTCGGTGCCCCAGACCTCGCTGAGCAGCTGCTCGCGGGTGAACACGCGGCCCGGGTGCGCGGCGAGGAAGTGCAGCAGCTCGAACTCCTTGTACGTGAGATCGAGCGGCCGGCCGAAGAGCCTGGCGGTGAAATTCGATTCGTCAATGACAACGCCCGCGGCCTGGACCGCGGGCGGGGGTGCAGCTGTGGCGGGCTGCTCGAGCAGGCGCAGGCGCAGCTCGATCTCGGCGGGACTGGCCGTGGGGAGCAGCAGCTCGCTCACCCCCCACTCGGTCGTCAGGGCCGTGAGGGCCACCTCGGGCAGCACGACGACGCGCGGTGTGGCGGCCCCGTCCGCGAGGCCGAGGCACGCCGAGCGCGCGCGTCGCGCGTCGAGTGTTCCATCGATGAGGATCGCGTCGAAGCGCTCCGCCATCGTCTCCGGCACGCGGAGCGAGAGCGGTGACGTGCGCACCTCGTGGGGCAGCAGGTCGAGGCCGGGGAGGGAGTCCGCCGGATCGCGATCGGTCAGGCAGAGCAGCAGCATCGATCCGCCTCCCTTTACTGTTCGTTCGTTCCGAGGCAATAGTACTGCGGGCTCTGTTTCGCTACCGTTTCGCCGAGGTTACCCGGCGGCTGCGGCAGCGCGTATGGGAGGATGGAGGGGTGAGCACACCCGAAGACGTTCCGGAGATGCCGACCGCGCACTCCTGGCACATCCCGCGCCTGATCGTGGCGTGGGCGGTGGCCGCGGTGATCGGGGTGCTCGTGACGATCTTCGTCTCCGGGGAGGCGCGGTTCTCGTGGCTCGCCTTCGCGATCGGGGTGAGCACGCTCGTCACGTTCGGGCTGCAGATCGGCACGGCGCAGCGCGAGGGCTTCATCACGAGAGTCGCGTTCAGCGTGGCGGGATCCGTGCTGGTGATCGCGGTGATCGACGTGATCGGCCTGCTGATCGGCTGACCCGGCGGATCGCTCGCGGTCCCGCTCGATCACGCTCGGTGTAGACTGACGGCATGCTTCTCGCGCTCGAACTCTTCTTCCTCGGACTTCTCGGTCTGGCCTCGCTGGCCATCGCTTGGGTCTCCGGCACGGTCATCTACAAGCTCTTCAAGGGACAGCGCTGAGCCCCTGCCGGCGCGATTCGCGCGACGAACGATGAACCCGTTCCTCGATCTGTCCGGCGCCGTCGCCGATCCGGCAACCGGTGTCGCAGCCCATTACGGCGAGCCGCTGCCAGAGCAGCGCGCGCTCGAAGCGGGTCGCGCCGTGGTCGATCTCTCCCACCGGGGAGTGGTCACCGTCTCGGGCGCCGATCGGCTGAGCTGGCTGCACTCGATGACGAGTCAGCAGCTGCTGGGCCTGCGACCGGGGGAGAGCGTCGAGACGCTGCTGCTCGACGCAAATGGGCGGATCGAGCGGGCGATCCGCTTGGTCGACGACGGCGAGCGGAGCTGGCTGCTGGTCGATGAGGGATCCGCCGAGCCGCTCGTCGCGTTCCTGCTGCGCATGCGATTCGCGTTGCGCGTCGACGTGCACGACGTCTCGTCCGAGTTCGCGGCGGTGCTGGCGTTCGCGGGGCCCGCGGCCGAGGCGCTGCGCGCGGCCCAGCCGATCGTGGAGTGGCGCGACCCGTGGGCGGAGGTGGCGCCGGGCGGCGTGCAGTACGCGACCGGAGAGCATCCCGCCGAGGCGTGGAGTGCGGCGCAGTTCGTCTTCCCGCGCGAACGGCTCGCCGAGATCGCGAGTCTCGTGGCGGGTTCGGCCGCTGCGTCGGTGCGGGGCGCCGAGCGACTGCGCGCGGCCGGACTGCTGGCCCTCGACGCGCTCGAGGTGCGCGCCTGGCGCCCTGCGCAGCACGCCGATGTCGACGAGCGCGCGATCCCGCACGAATTCGACTGGCTGCGCACATCCGTGCACCTGACGAAGGGGTGCTACCGGGGGCAGGAGACGGTGGCGAAGGTGCACAACCTCGGTCATCCCCCGCGTCGGCTCGCGATGCTGCACCTGGACGGCTCGGGCGGCGAGCTGCCGGTGCCGGGCGCGCTCGT